>NZ_CACTJB010000009.1:0-2705 GCF_902713745.1 Candidatus Portiera aleyrodidarum | reverse complement strand
AATATATATAATTATAAAACACAAATAATACAAATTTATAATAAAAAAGGTAAAAAACTCAAAATTATCAAAAAAAATATAGAAGGAATTATTATGTTAAAAACAACAACCTTTATTTGTGAAACCTGTGGTAAGATTAGTGATGTTGGATATATTTATAATGAAATAGGAAATTTTAAAGTTTATCAAGTAAGAAAGTATAAAACTTTATATTTACATTTAGGAGTCTTATTGCAAGGTTGTTTATTTATTTATAATAATGTAAATATTTATCTAGATAAAGTGGTTAGGTATAAAATAAGTATTCATCATACTGTAATGCATTTAGTAAATGCAATGTTTAAAAGAGTTTTAAATATAAAATTAGTGAACAAAGGCTTTTTTATAAATTCAAAAACACTAACATTTGATTTTAATAATTATAAAAACCTTTCAAATAGAACATTATTTATTATTGAACAATTACTAAATAATGAATTTATAACATCAACTATAATTTTAAAAAAACAAACATCAAAACAATTAAAAAAAAATATACAACTAAATTTAGTAGTTATAGGCAACGAGGGTAGTTTTTCAATAGAAATATGTAATGGAATGCATATAAAAACTACAAGAACTATTGGTTGTTTTTGTATTGTTTCAGATAAAACTATATCTAAAGGAAGACGTCGTATTGTGGCCTTAACTAATAAAAACGCTATACATTATGTTTTAAAAAATCTTTTAATTATTAAAAACATATCTTATAACATAAAACAAAATATAAAAAATATAGAAAATAATATAAAAAATATTTTAAATAAACAAAAAATATATCTTGATTATTTAAAACACTTGAAACAAAAAAAAAGAAAACAAATAATAAAAATGTTATTAGATCAAACGTTTTATATATTTGACTATAAAATTTTATTTACAAAAATTAAGCTTGACTCTAAAAAAGATTTATTATTTATAATAAATAAAATAGCAACTAAATTAGTAAAAAAAAGTATAATAATTTTATATGGGTTAAAAACACATTTTATAAATGTATTTATTAAAGTAACTAAAGATTGTTTAAAACTTTTTACCATAAGTTGTGAAAATTTAAAAAATTTTTTTAAAACAAAACAAACAATTATTTGTATTACATATCATGATTTATCGTATATAAAAACGTGTATAAAAAGTTTTAGTATATGTTTTACTAAAACAGTTAAAACAATTATACAAAATATTTTAATTAAATATAAATGAGAATAATAATGGGAATTATTGTGCAAAAATTTGGAGGAACATCAGTAGGGTCAATAAAAAATATAAAAAATATTGCAAAACAACTCAAATTATTTTATAAAAAAAAGCAGAAACTAATTGTTGTAGTATCTGCAATGAGCGGAGAAACCAATAGATTATTAATTTTAGCTAAAAAATTGTATAATGAACAACAAGTAAATAATATTTACAACAATAGAGAGTTAGATATTTTGATATCAACAGGTGAACAAATAACTATGTCTTTATTATCGATGGCTTTAAATATGCTGGGAGTTAAATCTAAATCTTATACAGGAGCACAATTATCTATATTTACAGATAGTGTGTATACAAAAGCTCGTATACAACACATAGATACTTCAATAATAAATAAAGATATAAACAATAATATTCTTGTAATAGTAGCTGGTTTTCAAGGAATAGATAAATATGGAAATATAACTACTTTAGGACGAGGGGGTTCCGACACTACTGCAACTGCTTTGGCATCAGCAATTAAAGCAGATGAATGTCAAATATATACAGATGTATCTGGGGTATATACCACAGATCCTAGACTATGTAATAAATCCAGTTTAATTTCATATATAACAGTTGAGGAAATGTTAGAATTGTCTAGTTTAGGTTCCAAAGTTTTACAAACACGTTCTGTTGAGTTTGCTGTAAAAACTAATATACCTTTACGAGTTTTATCTATTTTTGACAATAATCCAGGTACTTTAATAATAAAAAAGAGGTCTATTTTAGAGAACATTATAGAAAAACAGGTAATTTCAGGGATAACATATAATTGTAAAGAGGCAAAAACAACTGTTTTTGTTACTGATGTAGTACCAGGGGCTTGTTATAAATTTTTAAAAAAACTAAAGGAGTATAATATAGAAAGTAACATTCAAAATAAAAAAAAAATACAGAAGAAATTTGTTATAACTTTTACAATTTCAAAAGATTATTATAAAACTACAAAAATGTACAATATATTACAAGAATATGTGTGTAATAACTTAGGTGGAAAATTATCCTGTGATAATAAAATTGTTATAATTTCAATTGTAGGAGTTGGAATAAACTCTCATAAGTATATAGCCAAAAAAATATTATCTAATTTAGAAAAAACTGGTATCATTCTTATTTTGGTGTCTACCTCAGAAATAAAATTGTCAATAATTATTAATGAGAATTATACTGCGTTAGCCGTAAAAGTCTTACACACAGCTTTTAACTTAGATATTAACTCTATTAAAGAAGAAATATAAGGAGAGGTGGCCGAGGGGTTTAAGGCGCCCTTCTGCTAAAAGGGTATAGCTAAAAACTATCGAAGGTTCAAATCCTTCTCTCTCCATCCTAACGTAATACTTTGTTCTTTTATTTGTTGTGTTGAGATGAGATGAAGTGTGTTGTGTTGAGATGTTGTTTTTTGAATTGATATGCTTTTGTTTTTA
>NZ_CACTJB010000008.1:0-3169 GCF_902713745.1 Candidatus Portiera aleyrodidarum | reverse complement strand
TGAGAGGAGTTAAATTGATATGATGTTGAATGTCATAACGGAAGCATAATGTGTAGTGAGGTGAGTGGTATATTAGTTGATTTTATTTAAAATTACTTGCCATACTTTATTTATTAAACATAGCTTTCTATTACAATTAGAATCACTAAAACAAAGTCCTGGTAATGCGAGTATGACTTTTTCCCCATAAAATCTTAAATCATTTATTTTTTTATCTAAATTTTTATCTTCTAAAAATGGTGCTAATATTCCTTCTTTTATATTTTGTTGTTGTTGTTTATCAGTTAAGGATGTAAGTAAATTTAAATCCATAGTACATCCACAGGATGGTCTAGGTTTACCATATTTTTGACCAATATCATAGCGACCGCCTTTAGCTAATGGTTTAACATAGCCAGAAACATAAGCTGTAAATATAAAACCATTATGATATTGAAAGCCTTTTAAATCTGATAAATCAAAATATATAGAAATATTCTTTACTTTTTGTTTTATAAGTTTATATATTTCTTTTAATTCGTCCAACAATACTTTGATTTCTTTAATATATGATATTTTTTTATATGCTTTTATTATAATATTAAAATCACCATGTAATTTAGGTAACAATTTTAAGATTTTCCTTATTTTTAAATCCACGTTTATTTTATCTATTAAATAATCAACATCAGTATATGATTTATTGTCTATTGCTTCAAACAAAGGTTTTAAGTATTTTTTTTTTATTTTAGATTTTTTGACTAACACTTTATAAATGCCAATATGTCCAACTGATAAATTTATATGTTTTGCTCCAGATAATATTAAACTTTTTATAGTAAGAATGATTATTTCAATATCTGCTTCTATGCCTTTATAACCTAGTAATTCTATTCCTATTTGTATAGGAGTTCTTTCTAAATCATTTTGATTTTCATTAAGAAAAGCACGAAACACATTCGTGCAATAACACACTCTATATGGCCCTTTATTTTTTAATACATTAGAGTCTATCCTAGCAATTTGAGGTGTAGAATCTGCACTTAAACCAATTAATTTACCACTTAACATATCAATTAATTTTACCGTTTGAAGTTCTAAATCATAACCAACCACATTTAATAACGTTTCTAAAAATTCTATATGGGGAGGCATAATAAAATCATAACCATGTTTATAATATAAATTTAATAATTTTCTTCTTAACTGTTCTATTTTTATTGATTGTGGGGGTAATATTTCATTTATACCATCAGGCAACAAATTTTTTTCATAAGTTTTCATATAGTTTATTATAACACTAAAAATTATATTTTTTTTTCCAATCTTCTGTAAGATTGCTTTTTAATAAATACACAATCATATCACTTATTTTAGGATGGTAAGTATCTAACCAAAAAGCATCTTTATATTTACGTAACCAAATTTTTTGTTTTTTGGCTAATTTTCTATTAGCTGATAATATTTTCTCTTTTAACCTAAAAAAATTATATTTTCCATCTATAAATTCCCATGTTTGCCGATAACCTATACTACGCATTGCCGGTAATTCTAAATACATATTATTCATATTTTTTAACCTTTCAACTTCTGTTATAAAACCATTTTCAAACATAATATTTAAACGTATTAACATATTTTTATATAATCTTTCCTTATTATTGTGCGCCACAATAATTTTTATGACTTTCATGGGAAATTTTCTTTATTTTTTTTTTCCCAAAAATAATTAATTATTTTATCAGTGTTTAAGTAAACTTCTAAAAATCTTTTAATTCGATAAATATCATTATTATATATTGTAATTTTATTTTTTTTGGTTAGTTTATTTTTAAAAAACAAACAATATTTATTATATTTATTTATTTTATATTGTTTTAAAGGGATTGTTGCTAAACCTTCTAACAAAATTTTAAAATAAAACATCGTTCCACCCACAAGAATAGGAATTTTTCCTAACTTACTAGTTTTTGTCATTACTTTTAGTGCATCTTTACGAAATTCCCAAGCTGAATATTTTTCTGTAGGATTTATTATATCTATTAATTCATGATATATATTTTTTGGTTTTGCTGTGCCGATGTCCATATTTCTATAAACCATAGCTGAATCTACACTTATTAATTCACAATTCAATATTTTTTTTAATTTTATAGCTAGTTTTGTTTTACCTGATGCAGTTGTACCCATTAAAAAAATAGCTATTGGTTTATTTATTATTATATTAGGCTTTTTCATTTTATATTTTTACGTACAAATAATGTATCTATTCTTATTCTACTTGTCTTATTAGATATTTTTATTTTTATTTTTGTCCATACCATATAAATTGCACTACACATAGTAAAAATCAATCTACAACAATTTTTATTTTTATTGTTAAGACCTGATTTATTTTTTCTTCTTTCTTTGTTGGTTTGGTATGTTGTGCTTTTATTTTCTTTTGACTTGTTGAACTGATGCAGAGATTATTGGTGAGGTAATTTTGTTTGTGTTTGAGATAAAATACTTTACTTGTTTTTTTTATTTTTTGGATTGGATTGAGTTACTTTGTGTTGTTGTTGAGTTGCTTTTCTTTGAGATGAGATGAGATGAAGTGTATTAGTGTTGCTTTGCTTTGAATTTTCTTTGAGTTGTAATGGTTTTGAGTTGACTTAGTGTGTTTTATTGTTTCTATGATGTGATCTTAATCTTATGAATATTTTTACATATAATGAGGTGTTATGTGTTGCTTTGCTTTGCTTTGCTTTGAGGCGTTGTTGAGTTTGGGTTTTATTTTTGAGTTAGTGTGAGTTTCTTTTCTTTTCTTTTGAGTTGTATTGACTTTAAATTAACTTATATTACATTAACTTTAGTTAAGTTGTATATGTTTAGGATTAGTTTAGTGTTGTGGTGTAAGTTATTTTGTATTGTATTAAGTTGTGGGGAGTTAGTGTAAGTGTTTTGTAATGTGTTATGTAAGTTTTGGATTAAGTTGTATTAATGTAATGTTGTAATGGTTTAGTTTTAAATTGTTTGTGGTGTGCTTTGTAAGTTGTTGTGTAATGGATTACATTAAGTTGTTATGTATTAAGTTAAGTTGTAATGGTATGGTTTTAAATTGTTTGTGTAAGGTAAGGTTAGTTTAGGTTAGGGTTAGGTTAAGTTAAGTTATTTTAATATCAGTTGTGTTATTTTGCTTTGAGATGCT
>NZ_CACTJB010000007.1:0-3656 GCF_902713745.1 Candidatus Portiera aleyrodidarum | reverse complement strand
ACCCAATCCAACTTAAACAACACATTACAAAACAACTTACATTACATTAAACAACATAAACCACAAAGCATTACATTACACTAACTTAACACAACTAAACTATTACAAACCTCAATTCATATCAATTCAACATAACAAACCAATAAAACATAACACAACAACTTACATAAAGCATAACACCTCACTTCAAAGCAACACACTTCATCTCATCTCAACACATAATACCTAAAAACAACACAAAAACCTAAATAAAAACTTGACTCATCGCAGAGAATTACTTCACTTAAAATAAATTAGTTTAAACTTAGATGTTATACTTAGTGGCTTCACTAAACTTAGATGTTCTTAGCATCACAGAATAACTTAGAGTTACTTATATTTTATTAAATTAAACTTAGAGTTTATTAGAAACACATCATATCACAGCACTTATCGTTTCTGAACTTTTACTTTTACGCACCTAGTTTAGGTTATATTATTTTTTTATACTTATCAATGTTTGTTAATATTGATTTTTTTTTAGAATTTTTTATATAATAATTTTATTATTCATTTTAAACATTAATAACTATTATTTTATGAAAAAGATTACCTCTCTTAAAGGCATGAAAGATATTTTACCTAACAAATCTTTTATTTGGCAATACATAGAAAATAAAATACAAATGATTTTATATAAACATTTTTATTTAGAAATTAGAACCCCTATTATAGAAAAAACGCATTTATTTAATATTTCTTTAGGACAAACTACAGACATAATAAGAAAAGAGATGTATACTTTTAATGATAAAAATCAGATTTCTTTAACATTAAGACCTGAAAATACCACTTCTATAATTAGATCTATTTTAGAAAATCATATTAAAAATAAAACACAAAAATTATGGTATTTAGGGCCAATGTTTCGCTATGAAAATCCTCAATATGGTAGATTTAGACAATTTCATCAGTTTGGAGTAGAAACTTTTAACATGTTAGGTCCGGACATTGATTCAGAACTAATTTTAATAACAAATAGAATTTTTAAAACCTTAGGTGTACAAAAATATTTAAATTTAGAATTAAATTCTTTGGGATCACAAACTTCCAGAATAGTCTATTCACAAATATTATTTAATTATTTTAAAAAATTTAAAAACTATTTAGATAGTAATCTATTATATAAAATACATAAAAATCCTTTAAGAATATTAGACAATAAACTAAAAAATATAAAATATATATTAACACATACTCCTAACATATTGGATTTTATAGATGGAAAATCCATTCAACATTTTGAACATTTAAAAAATATTTTAAATTACACAAACATCAAATACAAAATAAATACAAAATTAGTAAGAGGTTTAGATTATTATTCCCGCACGGTGTTTGAATGGAAAACGAATGCTTTAGGAAGTCAAAATACAGTATGTGCTGGTGGTAGGTATGATTATTTAATAAAATTTTTTAATGGTAAAAAAATTCCAGCTGTAGGTTGTGCAATAGGTTTAGAAAGAATAATATTATTGTTAGAAAAACTCAACAAATTCCCAAACAATATAAAAATACACAGTCATATTTTATTTATTACACTTTCAAAAAAAAAAAAACTTATGATTAAATCAATAAAATTGTTAGAAACAATTCGTAATGAATTACCTAATTTAATTATACACAACACTTATTGTGGAACATCTTTAAAAAAACAATTATATAAAGCAAATAAAACTAACATAAATATTGTTTTAATTTATGGAAATAATGAATTTCAAAGCAATAAACTTTGTATAAAGGATTTGTATAAAAACACACAAAAATTATTAGCTTTTAAAGCTTTAATAAAAAAATTAAAATTAATATTTTATTATGAGTCACATCATTTCAATTGTTGGTAAAACAAACGTAGGAAAATCGACTTTATTTAATTGTTTAACGAAAACAAAAGATTCTGTAACAAATAATATTCCTTTTTTTACAAGAGATAGAAAATATGGACTTATAAAAATAAATAATAAAAACTTCACTTTAATCGATACAGCAGCTCTTTCTACTAATTTTTTATCGTATAAGGAAAAGAATATAACATATTTTATTAATAAACAAACCAAAATAGCGATTCAAGAAGCACATATCATTTTATTTTTAATAACATCTTATACTCACTTAGATTCGTTTTATAAAAAATTTTTAAAATTTTTAAAAAAAAAAAATAAAACACTTTTAATTATAGTAAATAAAATTGATTATTTAATAAATTTTTCTTTTAATAAGTTTTTAAATTTTTCTAAAACCATTTATATATCTGCTTTATACAAGATCAATATTAATCAAATTTTAAATAGTATAAAAATTCTTTTATCTAAAAAACAAAAAACCCAGAAAGACTTTCTGAATAATAAGAACAATAATATTTATAACACCACTAAACTATGCCTTGTAGGTAACACAAATGTAGGAAAATCGACGTTAATTAATAGTTTTTTAAAAGAAACTCGTTTAATTATTAATCATCATCCAGGAACAACAAGAGAAAATATAACAATAAAAATCCTTTATAAAAATCATTTATTTCTTTTAACAGATACAAAAGGAATAAATCAAACTCAAAATATAAAACAACATAATTTTTTATTTAACTTTATTAAACAAAATGATGTTATTTTTTTTATTATAGATGCAACTTTGGGTTTGTTTGAACAAGATATATTACTTTTAAAACAAATTTTGTCTATAGGTAAACATTTATTTTTAATTCTTAATAAATGCGATGTAATCAATAATAAACAAAAAACGGTTCTTAAAAATTTTCTATATACAAAATTATATCAATTTACAAAGTTTTTAACTATACATTTTATTTCTGCGTTATATTTTTATAATTTTAAATCCATATTTCACTCTCTAGACTTTTTTTTATATTTAAAATCAAAAAGTTGGTCAAACCATTTTTTAACCAAATTAATTAACTTAGCCATAAAAAAAAAACCCCTATTAAAAAAAAAGCATATTTTAAAATTTTTAGTAGCAAAACAAATTAATATAAATCCTATAATTATTATTATTTTTGGACAAAAACAACTCAAATTATTACCAAATCATTATAAAAGATATTTATTTAATTTTCTTGTACAAAACTTAAATATAAAAAATATTTGTTTACAAATTCATTATTTTCATAATAAATAACACACCTGAGAGGACTCGAACCTCTAACACTTTAATTCGTAGTTAAAAACTCTATCCATTTGAGTTACAGGTGCTTCGATTATTTTTATTTAAATTCTATTCAATAACATTATAACACTTTACTTAATATCACAAAAGACCTCAAAACACAACAGCATTAAAGTAAATTAAAAATAACAAAAAGTATATCAAAGTAACGAAAAGTAAAGCATTTCAAAAGCAACAGCACAGTACAGTACAGTACAGTACAACAGCTCAAAGTAACTCAAATATCCTTCTACAGCATTTTATCATTTCAAATAATATTAACTTTGCGCTAAGCTGATACAAGTATTACTCCTTTCAAGTTAAAGCAACTTAACTAACATCAAAACCTTTAATATAGTTCATAACATCTAAAAAAAAGTAAAGGCAAAACAAAGCAACTATTCTCAAAACACAACATTAGCTTATAATAACAAAGTATTATATAACATAACATA
>NZ_CACTJB010000006.1:0-4412 GCF_902713745.1 Candidatus Portiera aleyrodidarum | reverse complement strand
GTTACGTAATACTGTATAAATTAGAATAAAGAAGTTAATTACCTCCACTCCCTACAACTACACCTCTCATCATTACTTAACAACATAACACTTAAACCAAACCAAAAAACAAGTCAAAAGACTTCAAACCATTACAAACCAAACCAAACATAAACCATTACAAAACAACTAAACTAAACAACACCATTACAACACAACACAACACAACACAACTGATATTAAAACAACATAACTTAACACAAATTAAAACAACATAAAACACTTCAAAACAAAACAATTTAATTTAAAACAATTTAATGTAAAACCACCTCAAAAAACAAACAATCAAAAACAACACATAACACAACACAACACAACACACTTCATCTCATCTCATCTCAACACAACTAAACTAAACCTCACCAAAAAATAAAAAAAACAATACAAAGCAACTCAAAAAAACTCACCCCACAAAAAACGTAACTTCAACTCAAAAGAACAACAAAGCAAAGCAAAAAGCAACACATAACATAAAATAAAATAACATAACACTTCATCTCATCTCACACTCACACTCACACTCAAAGCAACACACTTCAACACAACACATAACATTACATAACAACTTAATATAAAGCATAACAACTTATATTAAAACAAACCACAAATTACATTACATTAACACAATACAACTTACAACACTACACAAACTACACTAACTTAATAAACCATTACACACCACAAACAAAAACTTACAATTCAAACATACCACTAAACAAACATACCACAACATAACAACTTGAAATGAAATAACTTAACTTAATGTAATGTAATGTAATTTAATTTATATTAATTTAATTTAATGTAATGTTTTGTAAACCACATTTAACCTTACACAAACACTTCAAAACAAACTACACTACATAAACAACATTAAACCACAAACCACATTAACTTACACTACACAAACTACACTAATCAATCCAACTTATATTACACCACATTAACTTAACTTAACTTAACTCAACTCAAATCGTTTCAAATAAAATAAAAACAACTTAAATCAAATCAATTCAAATCAATCAAAAACTAAACACACTAACAAACCATTACATTAACTTAATACAAAGCAACTCAAATCAATTCATTACAACGTAACTCAACAACACTTACCACACCATTAAAACAATACAACATAATTCAACTTATATTAAAACAAAACAACACATTACATTAACACAACACAACACCTCAAACCATTACAACACAACATAACATAACTGATATTAAAACAAAAACAACACACCTCAAACCATTACAAACCAAAAACTCAACACCAAACAAACAGACCAACTTAACACAAACCAACACAAAAACCACAAAACATTACAAAAGACTTTAAACCACATTAACACAACACAACACAACTGATATTAAAACAAACCAATCCAAAACATATCATTACAACACATAACACAACACAACACATAACAACACACTTAACTTAACTTCAACACAACTAAACTAGTCTAGTCTAAACCTCAATACAAAGCATAGCACCACAACACATAATTCAAAACAACTTATATGACATTAATCAAAACAACTTAAAAGACCTCAATCAAACCATTACAAACCAAACCAACTTAAACCAAACCATTACAAACCATTTAAAACCATTACAAACCAAAAAACAAAACACAAACTTACATTAATTTAAAACAACACAAAATAACACAACTTAAAATAAATTAAACAACATTACATTACATTACATTACACCAAACAATACATACCACATAACATAACAAGTTAAGTTAAAACAATTCAAAACAATCAAATAAAAGAACAAATCAAAAACACTTCATTTCAAACCATTACAAACATACCACAACTTGAAATAACTTAACTTAAACCATTACAAACCAACACATAACAAACCAACTTAATCAAAACCAAAAACCACAAAGCATTACATTACACAAACTACACATAACTAACTTAAACAACATTACATTAACTCAATACAAAGCACCTCAAAAGAACAACAACTCAAATACAACGTAACTCACACTAACACATATACAACTTATATTACATTACAAACCAACTTACACTATTAACTTAACTTAATGTAATGTAATGTAATTTAATACAATACAAACCATAAAATAACCTAACTTAACACATAACAAAATAACATTACACCACACCACAAAAACAACCACTTCAAAACAACATAACTTAAAACAAAACAAAACAATCACTTCAAAACACTTCACACCACAAGTTAAGTTAAGTTAAAACAAAGCATTAATCCAAAACATAACAACTTACACTACACCCTTACACAAACACACTATTAAAATCCATTACATTAATTTAAACAACTTAATACACCACAAACATACCACACTAACTTAAATTAAATCAAATCAACCCAACACATACCATAACACTTCAACACAACACAACACAACACAACACATATCATAACAACTCAACTCATCTCATCTCAAAAGAAAAGAACAACACCTTAAAGTAACTCACACTAACTTAACCTTACAACATAACAACTTACATTAATCCAAAACATAACATAACATAACATAACACATTAATCCAATAACAACACAAACACACACTACACTACACTAACCTAACTTAACTTAACCTTACATTACATTACATTAAACAAACCACATTAACCTACACTTAACTTAACTTAACTTAACCTAACATAACATAACATAATGTAATGTAAAAACAATTCAAATTCAACAACAACTCAAACTCAACAACACCTTACACTACACCAACTCAATACAAACTTATATTAACTTAATACAACACAACAAAACATTACATTAAATTACATTACATTACACTACACTAATTTAAACAATTTAATCAAAACACACTAAATTTAAACCAATTTAATACAAACCAAACAAACCATTACAACCCATTACATTACACAAACAAACAAACTAAACATACCACAACTTTAAAAACTTACATTACACCACAAAACAGACCAATCAAAAACACTTCATTTCAAACCATTACATACCACACACAACACAACACAACATTACATTACATTACATTACACAAGTTAAGTTAGTGTAAGTTGTGGTTTAGTTAATCCAAAACAAAGCATAAACCATTACAAAAACAATTCAAACTTAAAACAACACCCAAACAATCAAAAACAATCCAAACCAAACAAACAATTTAATGTAAAACACACTAACTTAAACAACATGTAATTTAAATTAATTTAATGTAATGTAATGTTTTGTAATTGTTTTTTTGTAATTTAATTTAAACCAAACAAAACAAAACCAAACCAAACCAAACCAACCCAACCCAACCCAACCCAAACTAAACTAAACCCAACACAACACAACACAATTTAATTTAATTTAAACCACAAAGCATAAACCATTACAACAACTACACAAACTTAAACTTAATACAACTTACATTACATTACATTACATTACATTACACCACATAACACAACAACACACTTAACCTAACACTAACTTAAAAAAACTAAACTTACAAAACTTACATTAACTTACACACCATTACATTAACTTAATGTAAAAAACATAACACAAAAAAACAACACCTCAAAAAAACAATTCAAAACCATTACACTACAAACACACTTATATTAATTTAATGTAATTTTTTGTTTTGTTTTGTTTTGTTTTGTAAACCACATTAAACAAACCATTACACGATGCTTTGAATTTGAAATGCTCTTAAATTGAGCGAAGCTGTGCTGTGTTATGACCTATTTGTTTAGATGTTATGATCTGCTTTGATTTGTTTTGATTTAAGTTGTAATGATATGTTCTTTTATTTCATTTGTTTTGATTTGATTTGAAACGAACCTCAACTTATCTAAACGAGACTGGCTGTTTGGGACATGACTTGCTTTTAGTTTCTTTTAGAGGCTTTGCGTTGATCTTGAAACGAACCTAACCGAGAGGAGAAGAAATGAGTTGGACATGACTTGAGAACTTTACTTTCGTTGTGTTGATAGGACTTTGATGATGAAAAGATGTAGCTGTGTTGTTTTGAGTTAATGAGATGCTTTGCTTTGGTTTGGTTTGGTTTAATAAAATATAAGTTAGTGTATTAAGTTGTTGTTTTGTGTTTTTGATTTAGTTGTTATGATATGTGGTGCTATGCTTTGTATTAAGTTGTTGTTGTGTTTTGTATTGGATTGAGTTACGTTGTATTTGAGTTGCTTTGATATGCTTATAGCTGGTTTGTGTTGCTTTGAACTTGAGAGGAGTTAAATTGATATGATGTTGAATGTCATAACGGAAGCATAATGTGTAGTGAGGTGAGTGGTATATTAGTTGATTTTATTTAAAATTACTTGCCATACTTTATTTATTAAACATAGCTTT
>NZ_CACTJB010000005.1:0-5060 GCF_902713745.1 Candidatus Portiera aleyrodidarum | reverse complement strand
ATTACATTAACTTAACTTACAAAGCACACCACAACTTTAAACAATTTAAACATTACAAAAAACTAAACATACCACAACTTTAAACACACTAACTCAACAACTAAACCTCAAATCAAAAACAACTTAATACAAAGCAACTCAACTTAGCTCAACACATTACAACTCAAATACAACGTAACGTAACGTAACTCAACTCAACTCAAACCATTAACAACATTATAACTTAAACAAACCAACCCATTACACTTACAACACAAACCATACAACATTACATAACCTTCAAAGGTTGTATTAATACAATTTTAAAATTAAATCATAACAACATATAACAACTTACACTAAACCATTACACAACAACACATAACAACTCAACTCAACTCAACAACAACACAAAGCATAACAACTACACTTATTACATAACACATAACAACACCTCAACATACCATAACAAATTAACTTAATGTAATGTGGTATGTAATGTAATTTAATTTATATTAATGTAATTTTTTTTAATTGTTTTTTTGTAATGTAAAAACAAAACAATCAATTCAACAACAATTCAAACTCAATACAAACTTAAAATAAAAAACAAACCCAAACAACTTAACTTATATAAACTTAAATTAAATTAAACCATTACAAACCTTACACAAACACTTCAAAACAAACTACACTACACAAACAAATAAACAAACCACACTAACTTAAATTAAATTAAACCAAACTAAACTAGTCTAGTCTAGTCTAAACTAAACTATTACAAACCACACCAACTTTAATTAACTTAAACCAATACAACTTAATACAAAATAAATTACACTACACTAAACTAAACTTAACTTAACTTAACCATTTAAAACATAACATAAACCATTACAAAGCATTACATTACACAAACATACCACAACAACTTAAAATAAAATAAATTAAAACAAATTAGTGTAAATTAAATTAACTTAACTTAAACCATTCCATTACAAAGCATAAACCATTACACATAACAACATTACAAAGCATTAATGTAAACCATTACAAACCAACACATATCATAACAACTTAAAATAACACAACAACACCTTAACACCTTAACACAAGTCAACTCAAAGAAAAGAAAACAAAACAAAACAATTTAAAACTCAAAAGAAAAGAACACCAACTCACCCCACACTAACTCAAGTTCAACCCAACCCAACCCCACAACAACAAAGCAACACAAGTCAACTCAACTCAACTTAAAATAACACAAAACACCTATCAATCCAAACTAAACTCAAAAACAATCCATAACACACTAACTCATATTAACTTAATACAAAATAAATTACACTACACTAAACTAAACTTAACTTAACTTAACCATTTAAAACATAACATAAACCATTACAAAGCATTACATTACATTACACAAACATACCACAACAACTTATATTAAATTAAAACATAAACCATTACATTAAGTTAGTGTAAGTTAAAACAAGTTAATGAGTTGTGGTGTAATTTAAGTTAATTTAACACAACTTATATTAAAGTAACCTTACACACCATTACATTACATTACATTACACTACACTACACTACAACACACTAAATTCAACTTATATTAAATTAATCTAAACCACAACACCTCAAAGCATTACAACTCAAGTCAATCCATTTAAAACATGACACCACACCTCAAATTAAACACAAATTAAATTAGTGTAAATTAAATCAAATAAAAACAAATCAAATCAATACAATACAATACAATACAACTTTAAACACACTAACTCAACAACTAAACCTCAAATCAAAAACAACTTAATACAAAGCAACTCAACTTAAACCAACTTTGTAAACCATTACACTACACCACAACTTTAAAAACTAATAACCTTACACAAATTAAACCACATTAATGTAATGTAAAAACAACTTACACATAACTAACTTAATAACACATTACAACACATAACAACATTACACAACACAAACAAACTACATTACACTTTAATGTAAACCAATACAACAACACTTAAATTAATTTAAATTAATCCATCCATTACAAACACAAACCCCCAAACAATTTTAAAAATTAACTCAACAACAACTTAGTGTTAGGTTAAGTTAAGTTAAGTTAAGTTAGTTTAGTGTAATGTTTTGTAATGTTGAATTGAAGTTATAATATAAGTTAATGTGGTATGTTTAGTTTAGTTTAGTGGTGTGGTGTGGTGTGGTGTTGTGTTGTAAGTTGTTGTGTAATGTAATGTAATGTAATGTAATTTATATTAATGTAATAAGTTGTGATTTTTTGTGGTCGATGTTTTTAAATGTAATGTTGTTATGTTATGTTATGTTATGTGTTGTTGTGTAATGGTTTAGTGTAAGTTGTGTTGTTATTTTATTTTATGTGTTAAGTTTTAAATTGTTTAGTTTAGTTTAGTTTAGTGTGGTGTGGTTTAGTGGTATGGTTTGTAATAGTTTGGTTTAAGTTGTAATAGTTTAGTTTGGTTTAGTGTTGTTGAGTTTTTTTGTGTTTGAGTTTCTTTTCTTTTGAGTTGTATTGGTGTGGTTTACATTAAGTGTGAATTGATATGAATTGTTGTTGAGATGATATGATATGAATTGATATGATTTGATGTTGAATTGAATTTCTTTTCTTTGAGTTTTAAATTGTTTTGTTTTGTTTTCTTTTCTTTGAGTTGACTTGTGTTAAGGTGTTGAGTTGAAGTTACGTTTTTTGTGGGGTGAGTTGAGTTTTTTTGTGTTGTTTAATTTAATTTAAGTTGTGTTGTTGTAGTTGATGTTGTTCTTTTCTTTTATTTGATGTTGATATGATTTAAGTTAAGTTGTGTTAAGTTGTTTTGAAACGAATTGAGATGATTTGATTTGATTTGTTTTTATTTGTTCTTTTATTTTATTTGTTTTAAGTTGTTTTGTTTTAAGTTATGTTGTTTTGACTTTTTTTGACTTGACTTGACTTGATATGTTTTGAAGTGTTTTGAAGTGTTTTGATTTAAATTGTTTTTTTTTAAGTTATGTTGTAATGATATGTTTTGTTCTTTTATTTGAAGTCATTTGTTTTGATTTGAAACGTTTTGAAACGTTGTTGTTCTGTTCTGTTGTGTTGTGTTGTGTTGTGTTGAAGTGTTATGTGTTGTGTTATTTGTTCTGTTATGTTATTTGTTGTTGATATGATATGAAGTGTTCTGTTCTGTTCTGTTATGTTCTTTTATTTGATTTTATTTGTTGTTGATGTTGTTATGTTATGTTATGTTCTGTTCTTTTATGTGTTTATATAAGTTTTGCTTTGTTTTAGTTTGTGTAGTGTAAGTTGTAATTTTTTGGATTTTACTTTGTATTGTATTGAGTTTCTTTTAGTTGTGGTTTTGGGTATTTTGTTTTTTAAGTTGTGGTGTGGTTTGAAGTCTTTTGTTTTGTTTTGTTTTGTTTTGTTTTTGTGGTGTGTTGTGTAATGGTTTGCTTTAAGTTAAGTTAAGTTTAGTTTAGTTTAGTTTAGTTTAGTTTAGTTGTTATTAATGTAATGTAAAACAAGTTGTTGTTGAGTTGTTGTTGAATTTGAATTGTTTTGTTTTTACATTAAGTTAAGTTGTTATGTGTTGTGGTGTAATGGTTTACATTAATGTAAGTTTGTGTAGGTGTAAAACAAGTTGTTATTAGTGTAATGTAAGTAAGTTGTAATAGTTTAAATTAAATTGTGTTAGTTTAGTTTGGTTTACATTACAAAAAAACAATTAAAAAAAATTACATTACATTAATATAAATTACATTACATTACATTAAGTTAAGTTATTTCATTTCAAGTTGTTATGTTGTAAGTTTGAGTTTAGTTTTTAAAGTTGTGGTATGTTTAGTTTTTTGTAATAGTTTAGTTGTTATTAATGTGGTGTAAATTAAAACAAGTTGTGTTTTGGGTTTGTATTTTTATTTTAAGTTTAAAAAATGTAATATAAGTTGTTATGTATTGAGTTGTATTTATTTGTTGTTATGTTATGTGTTGTAAGTTATTTTAAGTTATTTTATTTTGTATTGGTTTAAATTATATTACATTAAGTGTAAGTTTTTTTTTTAAGTTAGGTTTGTGTAATGGTTTACATTAATTGTTTAAGTTGGGTTAAGTTAGTGTGTTTATTTGTTTATGTAAGGGTAAGGTGTTGTGTAAGGTTAATTAATGTAATGTAATGTAATGTAATGTTGTTTAAGTTATTTCAATTTAATATATGAAGTGTGGTGTTATGTGTTAAAATACATTACATTACAACACAACACAACACAACACAACCCACTACACAAACTTAAAGTCAACTTACTTTACTTACACAAACTACACTAACCTAAGTTGAAGTGTGTTGTTATGTGTTTTAGTGTATTTTAAGTTATTTTATTTTGTATTAAGTTAAGTTGTTGTGAGTTAATGCGTTTAAAGTTGTGGTTTGTAATGTTTAAATTGTTTTTGAGGTGTAGTGTGTTGTAATGGTTTAAATTAAAAAAAATTACATTAATATAAATTAAATTACATTACATTACATTACACAACAACTTACAACACAACACCACACCACACCACACCACTAAACATACCACATTACATTAAGTTGTTTAAATTGTTTGTGTAATGGTTTAGGTTTGTTTAAGTTAGTGATTGTTTTGGATTAATGTGTTATGTTTTGAGGTGTTGTGTAATGTTGTATTAAGTTAGTTATGTGTAATAATATAAGTTAAACCCAAAATTATAACCTTACACAACACACTACACCTAATCAAAACCACAACCTTACATGAAATAAAAAGCAAAACAACATCTCAACTCAACATATCATATTTAAAGATTAACACACCTCTACCTCGTTTGCTCAAAACAACAAAAGCTCCTCACTCAATAAATAACATATCAACGATAATACAAAATCACAAAAGATCACATAATATAAACTAAAAACAAAAGCATATCAATTCAAAAAACAACATCTCAACACAACACACTTCATCTCATCTCAACACAACAAATAAAAGAACAAAGTATTACGTTAGGATGGAGAGAGAAGGATTTGAACCTTCGA
>NZ_CACTJB010000004.1:0-10972 GCF_902713745.1 Candidatus Portiera aleyrodidarum | reverse complement strand
ATTAGTGTATAAGTTGAGTTGAAGTTTTTATTATTTTGCGTAGCAGTATGTTGGGGTTTATCCTCGTTCCATTTAAATAAAATCTATTAACACATTTGTAAAGAATAATTTTAATACTTATTACTTCAATCAATACAAGCAAAAATAAAAGTAACAGCAACTTTATTTTATTTAGTTTAGAAAATTAGCCTTTAATTAAAGTAATACTTTAAAATTATTTCATATTCCTTAATAAAATTTAATTTACTTATTCGTTTTTGTTTGTGTAGCTGATCTTTTATTTATTTATTTATTAAGTTAAATTTTACTTTTTTGAGTTTTAATTATTTAAAATCTTTTTAAATCAATGAAATGGTTCGTTCATGAAGATTATTTATTTTATTTACTACTTTTAAATTTCAAATATATTTTATTTTGTTTTTTTTATCTATAGTTTTTTATCTTTTATAAAAATAACTATTTAATATAAAAATATTTTTAAACAAAACACTTAAACTTTATATAAGTTTATTATTAAAAAAATTTATTTATTTTTTCTTTTAAGAACAAACATATTATAGATTTTGAATACTTTTTGTAAAAACAAATATATTGCTTTACTTTTTATTAAGTGGAAAGGAGAAAGTCTTTCTTTTGGTTGTGTAAAGTAGTTCATTAACAACAAATTCTTATAGCACCTTTATCTGCTGATGTAGCAAAATGTGAATACAACTTCAATGTGTTAGTTATTTTTCTATTACGTTTAGTTACATTTTTCCATTTGTTTTTATATTTTGTATTCATTGTTTTTCTACGGTTACTTAAGATTTTATTATTTAATAAAACATTTATATATCTTTCTTTTAAATTTATACTTATTAAATCATTATCTTCAACTAAAGCTATATTTCCATATTCAGCGGCTTCTGGAGAAATATGTCCAATGGATAAACCTGAAGTTCCTCCAGAAAATCTTCCATCGGTAACTAAAGCACAATATTTATCTAAATTTTTATATTTTAAATAAGAGGTAGGATATAACATTTCTTGCATACCAGGGCCCCCTTTAGGGCCTTCAAAACATATGATTAAAATGTCACCTTTTTTTATTTTATTCTTTAATATTTTTTGGACGGCTTTTTCTTGTGAAAATACCACTTTAGCCCTTCCTTTGAATATTGAATTTTTTTCATATACTCCTGCTGTTTTAACCACACATCCTTTTACTGCCATATTACCAAATAATATAGCTAACCCTCCATCCTTAGAATAACAATGTTTTACATTACGTATACATCCAGTTTTTCTATCTTGATCTAATACAGTCCATTGATTGTTCTGAAAAAACGCTTTTGTTGTTCTTATCCGGCCTGGAGCTGCCTTATAAAAATTTAATATTTTTTTTTTATTAGATAACATAATATCCCATTTATATAAAGCTTTTTCTAATGTTTTACTATGTATAGTTGATACCTTTAAATTTAATAAATTTAGTTTATTTAATTCTCCTAACAAACCAAACACACCTCCAGCCCTATGAAAATCTTCAATATAATATTTATTTGTATTTGGCGATAATTTACATAATTGAGGCACCTTTTTTGATAAGGTGTCTATATTTTTTAATTTAAAATTTATATTTGCTTCTTTAGCTATTGCTAACAAATGAAGTATTGTATTCGTTGACCCTCCCATCGCGATATCCATTATCATCGCATTTTCAAAAGATTTTTTAACACAAATATCTCGAGGTAACAATTTTTTGTTCTTGTTATAATATTCATTGGTAATTTCAACAATTCTTTTACCTACTTTTTTAAATAATAGTTTTCTGTTTGTATGAGTTGATAACAAAGTCCCATTTCCAGGAAATGTCAATCCCAACGCTTCTAATAAACAATTCATAGAATTTGCTGTAAACATTCCTGAACAACTGCCACAAGTTGGACACGCATTTTTTTCTATATCTAATAACTTACTTTTATTATGATTTTTTGATCCACTTACTATTATTGCATCAACTAAATTTATATTTTTTTTATCTTTTTTAAAAATTAACCTACCTGCTTCCATTGCCCCCCCTGAAACAAAAATTGTAGGTATATTTAATCTAAAACATGCTAATAACATACCTGGAGTAATTTTATCACAATTTGAAATACATACTAAAGCATCTGCACAATGCGCATTTACCATATATTCTATTGAATCCGCTATAATTTCTCTGGAAGGCAAAGAATACAACATCCCACTATGGCCCATAGCTATCCCATCGTCTATAGCTATTGTATTAAACAATTTTGCATTAGCCCCGTTTTTTTTAATTGATTTTTTTATTATCTTTCCTACCTTATCTAAATTTATATGCCCTGGTACAAAATCTGTATAAGAATTAGCAATAGCAATTATTGGTTTATAAAAATCATTATCTTTCAAACCTGTCGCCCGCCATAAAGCTCTTGCACCAACCATGGTTTTATTTGTCGTGGTATACGATCTAAAATTTTTCATATTTATATTTACCTACCTACTATAATCAATTCTCATAAGTTTTTTAAAAAACTATTTTTGCAACATCTTTATAATCTTTAACAAAATGAATTTTTATATTTTTTTTTAAATAATTTGGTAATGATTCAAAATCACTTTTATTTCCTTTGGGTAATAAAATTTCAAATATTTCACTTCTTCTGGCTGCTACTATTTTTTCTCTTATTCCTCCTACTGCTAATACTTGACCTGTTAACGTAATTTCTCCAGTCATTGCTAGCATTCGTTTTATACTTTGTAATTTAGCTAATGATATTAAAGCGGTTGTCATTGTAATTCCAGCCGAAGGACCATCTTTTTGTACAGCTCCTTCAGGAACATGTAAATGGATGAAATATTTATTAAAAAAATTTTTATTTATCTTATAATGTTTTACGTTTGCTACTGTATAACTATATGCTATATTTGCTGACTCTTTCATTACACTACCTAATTTTCCTGTGAGTTTTAATCCATTTTTAAAGTTATTTATTTTAACAGCTTCTATTGGTAAAGTTACTCCACCTAAGGCTGTCCATGCTAATCCTGTTACTACCCCTATACCTTTTAATGAATTTTCTTTTTTAAAAATTGGTAAACCTAAATAATTTTTTAAATTATTTTTGGAGACTTTAATTACTTTATTTTTTTTTTTTAATAATTTAACTACTGATTTACGAATGATACGATGCAATTGTTTTTCTAATTTCCTTACTCCTGATTCCCTAGCATATCCTTCAATAACCTGTTTTAATGCAGTCGAGGTAATTTTTATACTATTTTTAGGTATTTTATCTTTTTTTAATAATCTAGGCCATAAATATTGTTTAGCTATAGTATATTTTTCTTCAGATATATAACCACATAATCTAATCACTTCCATTCTGTCATATAAAGGTATTGGAATTGTGTCTATTTGATTGGCCGTACAAATGAATAATACTTTTGATAAATTTACCTTTATATCTAAATAATTGTCCAAAAATTCTTTGTTTTGCTCTGCATCTAAAACTTCTAATAAAGCAGATGCAGGATCCTTATTATATGTTAGGCTAATTTTATCTATTTCATCCAACATAATTACAGGATTTAACACTTGAGTCTCTTTTAAAGCTTGAACAATTTTTCCTGGCATTGAACTTACATAGGTTCTACGATGCCCTTTTATTTCAGCTTCATCACGCAGACCCCCCAATGATATTCTATAAAACTTCCTTCCTAAAGCATTAGCTATAGATTTTCCTATGGATGTTTTTCCAACGCCAGGTGGACCTATTAACAATAAAATTGAACCACATACTGTGCCTTTAAATACCCCTTCAGCTAAAAACTCAATAATTCTTTCTTTTATATCGTTTAAACCATCATGATTTTTATTTAATATTTTAAATGCATATTTTATATCTATTTTATCTTTCGATACAATTCCCCACGGAATTTGAGTTAACCATTCTAAATAATTGCGAGTTGTACTATATTCAGGTGATCCTATGTCTAACGTTTTTAATTTATTCAGTTCTTCGTTTATTTTTTTTTTTACTTTTGGGGATAAAATATATTTTGTTAAACGTATTTTAATTTTGTTTAAATCTGATTTTCTTTCATCTTTTTTTTTATCTAATTCTTTTTGTATAATTTTTAATTGTTCTCTTAAAAAAAATTCTCTTTGTCTCTCATGCATTTGCAAATTTACTTTTTGTGATAATTCACTATATAAATTAGAAATTTCTATTTCTTTTCTCAACATAGGTAATACTAATTGCATACGCTTTAAAATTGTTAAGGTTTCTAACACTATTTGTAACTCTTTACCTTTATTTGATGTTATTGCTGCTGCAAAATCTGTTAAGGGCCCTGGATCACTAGGACTAAATCTGTTTAAATATTTTTTTAAATCTTCACCATATAATGGATTCGTTGGTAATAATTCTTTTATTCCTTTTATTATTGCTATAGCGTATGCTCTTGTCTCCTTTGATTCTTTGTTTATAAGTTCTTTAGGATAGATAACCTCTACAAAAAAAGGAGCCTTTTTAGATATCCAGTTGATAATTTTAAAACGTCTTAAACCTTGAGCTATCAATTGAATTTGATCTCCGTCTGTACGATGTATTTTAACAATTGTTCCCATTTTTGTAAATTTTGGCACTTCTTCGATAAAATTATTATTTCCAACATAAATTAAGCCTAAGCAACCATGCTTAGTACTCACCACTCTTTTTATTGTTTCAATCCATCTATTTTTATTTACAACCAATGGTTGTATTTGAGCAGGAAAAAACGGCCTATTATTTATAGGAAGTAAGTAAATACTCTCTGGAAATAAATTTTTTATAGACACTGTTTTGTCCTTTATATTGTGTTATGTATTTTGTTTCGTTTGGCTTTATTTTGATGAGTTGTGGTATGCTTATGGGGGGTTTTATTTTATTAGTTTTAAGTTCTGTGTTGCTTTGTATTGAGGTGCTGTGCTTTGTATTAAGTTAAGTTTTTTAATATAAGTTATGTTGAGGTGTTGTGTTATGTAATGTTATGTGTTGAGATGAGATGAAGTGTTAATTTGTGTTGCTTTGAAGTGTGTTGTAATGGTTTAAGTTAATGTGGTGTAATGAGATGAGATGAGATGTAATGTTGTTTAAGTTGTATATGTTATTTTATGTGTTGGGTTTTATTTTTTGAATTGTTTTGTGGTGTTAAGTTTGTTTTTGGTGTGGTTTAATGTGTTTTAACTTAAATTGTTTTGTAATGTATTAAATTAATGTTGTGTTGTATGTTTTGTAAGGTTGAAGTGTGTTTTTTTAAGTTGAATTTTAAAGTTGTAATGGATTAATGTCATATAAGTTGTATTAAGTGTTGTTTAGTTGTGTTTAGTTTTTTTACATTAACTTAAGTTGTTATGTGGTGTTATTAGTGTAGTGTGAGTTAGGTAATGTATTTTGTTTTAATGTATAATGTTGTTTAAGTTAAGTTGTGTTTAGTTGTTATGTAATGGTTTGAAATGTTTTACATTAAATTAATTGTTTACATTAAGTAATGTTGTTTAAGTTTAGTTGTTGTGTTATGTAAATGTAATGGTTTAGTTTTTGTTGTTTTGTTTTAAGTTACCTCAATTAATCAATCCATTACAAAAACATTACAAACAATTCAATTTATATTAAAATACAACACAAAAACCACTTATCTTAATCTTACATTAAATAAAATTACAAAACACAACTTAAATTAATTTAAAACAAACAAAATACAACTTACATAACCTAACCTTACACTACACTACACTACAACACACTTTATTGAATTACATTAACTTATTACACCAATAAAAACTAAACTTATATTATAACTTACAAAATAAAACAAAACAAAACAACACTTACATTACATAACTAAACCTCAACATACCACATAACAAGTTAAGTTAAAACCAACATTACACCTACACCACAACTTAAAAACAAACTCAAACTTACAAAACATTACAACACACTAATAACAACTTAAACTATTACAAACCTAACTTAAATTGTTTTACAACACACTACACAACACATAACTAACTTAACTTGTTTTTGATTAAATTAACACACTTCAATTCAACATTACAAAACATTACACAACATTACATTACACCACAAGTTAAGCTAAGTTAAAACAACTTAAACAAATAAAAACCAAACAAAAAACAAAAGACAAAAGACTTTAAACTAAACCACATAACATAACATAACACCACAAACAAAAACACCTCAATCCAAAACACATTAAATTAAACCACACACTTCAAAGCATCTCAACACAAACCACAACACAACATTACATTACATTACATTACATTACACAAGTTAAGTTAGTGTAAGTTGTGGTATGTTTAGTTAATCCAAAACATATCAACACAATTCATAACAATTTAAAACAATCAAAACAAAACAAAACAAAACAAATAAAATCAATTCATTACAAACCATACCATACCATTACAAAAAAATCAAAAACAAGTCAAAACACTTCAAACCATTACAAACCAAACCAAACATAAACCATTACAACAACTTAAATTACACTAAACTAAAACAATTCATATCAAAACACATTAAATTAAACCATTACAAAACACAACTTACAAAACACTTCATTAACTAATCCAATAACAACACAACAACAACTTAAAGCAACACATTACATAACACTTCAAATCATATCAACACAAACCATTCCAAAAACATTAAAAAAAAACAACATAAACCACAAAGCATTACAAAAAATCACAACTAACTAATGTTGTTTAAGTTAGTGTAGTGTGTTGAGGTTTTGTTTTTTGTTTGGTTTTTATTTGTTTAAGTTAGTGTAGTGTTTTGAGTTATTTTTATTTGTTTTTTATTAAATTGTATTGGTTTGTGGTATGGTTTGTAATGCTTGGTTTTGAATTGTTTGGTTTGGTTTGTAATGGTTTGAAGTGTTTTGGTTTTTGTTTTGTGGTGTTATGTTATGTTATGTGGTTTAGTTTAAAGTCTTTTGTCTTTTGTTTTTTGTATTAAATTACATTACATTACATTACATTAAGTTAATAGTGTAAGTTGTGTGGTTTAAATTAAATTACATTGTATTGTATTGTATTGGTTTACATTACAAAAAAACAATTAAATGTGGTTTACATTAAGTTAAGTTGGTTTGATTTTGGTTTTTGATTTTTTTGATTTGAGGAGTTATGATTGTTTGTGTTTATATAAGTTTAATTTTTGATTGATTGGATTAAGTTGTAATTGTGTGTTATGATTGATATGGATTAATTTAAATTGTTTAAATTGTTTGTTTGTTTGTTTTGTTTTGTTTTTATTTGTTCTGTTCTGTTCTGAAGTGTTATGTTATGTTATGTTATGTTATGTTCTGTTCTTTTATTTTCTTTTATTTGTTTTAAATTGTTTTTGAAGTGGTATGTTTTGGTTTGTTTTAGTTTAGTTAGTGTATTTTGTTTTATGCTTTAGTTTGAGGTGTTATGATGAGTGTATTGGTTTAATATAAGTTTATGCTTTGATTGTTTTTGTTTGTAATGTTATACTTTGTTGTTTTGGAATATTTTGTTTTAAGTTTAGTTGTTATGTTTTGAAATGAATTGTTGAGGTGTTAAGTTTGGTTTTTTTTAACTGATAAAACAAATCACCTCACCACCTATACTTTTTTTCTTTTTAACCTTTAACAAACTTAACATACATAATACATTTTTACATAATTTTTACCTAAAATAACAAAACATAACACAAAAACATTACATAACACCTCTACACACTAAATTACATTAATAAGTTTTTTTTTTAAGTTAGTGTAGTTGTTGTAATCCAATTTAATTAAAACAAAAACAAACACCTAAAACTATTACAACTTATATTTAAACACATTACAACACAAAGTAATTAAACTAAATACAAAATTAGCGTAAATTAATAACTTACAACATTATACCAAAAACAACATAACTTAAAACAATTTAATGTAAAACCACAAAACATAACAACTTAAACCAATACACTAAACCACACCATTACATAACAACTTAAATTATATTAAACAATCAAACACATAACATAAAATAAAAGAACATAACAACTTAATCAAAACCATAACATAACATAACACTTCATCTCATCTCACACTCAAACTCAAAGCCAAAGCAACACAATACAACAAATAACACAAGTTAAGTTAAACCAATACACTTCATTTCAAACATACCACAAAAAAAACATTACAAAAAAAAAACTAAAAGCATAAAGCATTACATTAACTTAACACACTAACTTAAAGCAAAAAAACTTAACCCAACCAATTACACAAACAAACAAAACAAATAACTTAAAACAAAACAAATTAAAGCAAATTAATTTAAACTAAACCATAACACAAACAAACTAAACCACAACTTATATTATATAAATAACTTAAAAAAAACCATTAAAACATAACAACATTACACCAAACATTACATACCACAAACAAAAAAACAAACCAATCAATTCAATTCAAAACCACATAACATAACACCACACCACTAAACAAAACAAAACAAACATACCACAAACAAAACAAAACCACACCACTAAACATACCATACCACACCACATAACAAAGCATTACATTAACTTAAATAAAAAAACTTGAAATGAAATAACTTACATTACAAAGCATAAACCATTACACAAACTACACAAACTAACTTAACACAACTTACAACAAAACAAACTAACTTAATACAATTTGGTTTAAACCAATACAAAACATTACACAAACAAATAACTTCAAAAACAAATTAACACATAACATAACAACTAAACAAAACTTAATACAAAATAAAATAACTAACCTTACTAACTTAAAATAATAAACCATAACAACTAAACAAACCACACTAACTCAACTTACATTAAAACACATTAACTAAAACTAACCTACAAAACATTAACTTAACTTAATGTAATGTAATGTAATTTAATTTAATCAAAAACATAACAAACTCAAACAACATTAACTTAACACAACTTAACTTACATTACACAACACCTTACACAAACTAACTTAAAGTAACCTTACACAAACAAACTACACTAAAACAATTTAAAACATAATAACACAACTTAAAAAAAACCACACCACAAGTTAAAACATTACACATCAACTCAATAACAAAGTAACTCAAAGCAACTTAAAGCAAAGCAAAGCAAAGCAACACAAAGCAACTTAAAGAAAAATAACACAACACACATAACATAACAACTTAAAACATTACAAAACATAACACACCTCAATTCATATCAAAACAATTTAAACCAATCAAAAAAACATTACAACTTATATTAAAAATAGGAGTAAAACCATAACACCTAAAAAGAAAACAAAAAACTTAACAAATAACAACATTAACTAAACCTAACTTATATTATATGAAACCAAAACATTATAACACAAAGCAACTAAAAAAAAACTAAAAGCAACAAAATAAAATAACTTAACCTTAAAATAAATTTACAACTAAACTTACAAACACACTACAAATACACTAACTTAATCCAAAAAATTTAAAACAACACATAACTAAAACAGACCACACCATTACAAATAAAACACACTTAAAAAATTCAAACCAAAAAACAATTCAAACCATTACATTACACACCTTAACTAAACCTCAAATCAAAATCAATACAAATCCAATCACAAAAACACAACTAAACAACAAATTAAAAAACACATAACAACATTAATTCAACCACACTACACATAACTAACTTAACCTAAAACAATTTAAAACAACCTTACACAACATTACATTACATTAACCTAACCTTATATTACACTACACTAATCTAATCCAAACTAATACACCTCTAACAACTTAACTTAATGTAACAAAACTTAACACAACTTAAAACACATAACAACAAAGCAAACCATTACAAAACAATCAAAACAGACCAATACATTACAACACATAACACCTAAACAAAAAACTAAACACAACTTATATTAACACACTACAAAATAATCCATATCAAAGCAAACACCTCAAAGTAACACAAAATAACAACAACACATAACATAACATAACATAACAACTTAATGTAAACCAATACACAACAACTTAAGTTAATGTAATAATCTATTACAAAACAATCAAAAACAACTTAACACCAAAACCAAAAACATTACAAAAGACTTCAACAAATACAAAGCATAACAACACAACTTATATTAACTTACACATAACTAATCCAAATAACTAAACTTAATTTAAACCAATACAACTAAACTTAAAACAAAACAACTTACAAAGCAACAAATAACACTTCACTTCATCTCATCACAACACACTTCATCTCAACACCTTACAACATTACACAACTTAAAACAACACACCTCAACACATTAAAAACCAATCAAACACATAACATAACAACTTAAAAGACCTCAAACCAAAAACAAACACATTACACATTACACCACAAAGCAACACATTACAAAGCATTAACTTAACACAATACAACTTTAAAGACATCAATCAAAAACAAAAAATTATAACTAAACTTAATCCAAAAACAAAAAAAATTAAAAACCACACCACAAAGCATTACACAAGTCAACACTAAACTACACTAACTTAATCCAAATTACAAACATTACATAACACATTAAATTAAACCACAAAAACACACCAACTAAAAGAAACTCAAAACAAACAAATACAACTTAAAAAAACCAACTAAAAAAAACTAAACTTACAACACAATACACTAACTTAAAACAACCCATAACAATTCAAACCATTACATTACACAACTTAACTAAACCTAAAATCAACAACAACAACTTAATACAAAGCATAACACCTAAAACTTCCCCACAAAACCACACCATTACAACACAAAAGCACAGCACTTCAATCCATTACAAAAATTCAAAAAACAAAGCACTACAC
>NZ_CACTJB010000003.1:0-33727 GCF_902713745.1 Candidatus Portiera aleyrodidarum | reverse complement strand
TAAAAACAAAAGCATATCAATTCAAAAAACAACATCTCAACACAACACACTTCATCTCATCTCAACACAACAAATAAAAGAACAAAGTATTACGTTAGGATGGAGAGAGAAGGATTTGAACCTTCGAAGCTTTCGCGGCAAATTTACAGTCTGCTCCCTTTGTCCACTCAGGTATCTCTCCTTTTTTATTTTAAGGTTGTTTTACATCAATAAATATCATTAAATTAAAACAAATAATAATAAAAATTGAGATTAAAAATATTTTGTTAGAAAGAACTTCAACTCTATCACTTTTATAAGTTAATAATGATACAATTAACCAATAAATACTACTGAAAGTCATTGACGTTAAATACATAAATCCTGTAAAACCATTGAAAAATAACATTATTTCTGCAAATATAAAACATAAAATATAAATGATAATATGTTGTTTTGTTATTAACAAACCTTTACTTGTTGGAAAAATTGGTATGGTTGCTAACATATATTCATTTTTTTTTAATAAAGCAATGGAATATGAATGTGGAATTTGCCATAAAAAATGAATTAAAAAAATTATTATTGCAGCTAAATCTATATTGTTACTAATAGAACAATATCCCATAATTGGCGGAAGGGATCCAGACAAACTACCTATGAGAGTGCTATACGCAGAATTTCTTTTATAATATAAACTATACATTAAAATATATATTACAATTCCTATTAAGGACAAACTCGTTACTAAAATATTTGTTGTTTTATAAAGTATTGTAATACCTAATACAAACAAGATATAAGCATAATTTATAGCCTTTTTAGTAAAAATAAATTCTTTTATTAAGACTCTATTATTTGTTCTTAACATGATACTATCAATGTCTAAATCTATATAATTATTTATTATACAACTAGAAGCTATAATTAAGATTATACCCAACAAACTTCCTAATAAAATTTTTATAGTCCAATTATAAGATAAAAAAATCCCTCCTAATATAGAAATCAAATTTCCTATTAGAATTTTAGGTTTTATTATTAAAAAATAGTTTTTATTTACCATTTATATTAGAAAAAATCCATAATGAACCACCTAATATAATAAACATAATGGTTAATGTAAATAATAAAGATCCAACATATATATTTGTGTCTAATTGAGAAATTTCTTTGATATTTACAAAATATATCATTTGAACAACAATTTGTAATATCGCAAACAATGCAATTATTATTTTTATTGCCAAGTTAGGAAATCTTATATTACCAACAACAACCATATAGGCTAAAGCTGTTAATAATAAGGAAATTATAAATCCAATTATACAATCTTTTAGATGCTTTAAATTCAATTCATATTACCCCTATTAAATATACAATTGTATAAATACAAACCCATATAATATGTAAAAAATGCCAAAAAATACTTAAACATAACAAACTCGTTTTATTTTTTATATTTAACCCTTTAAACAAAATGTTTAATAATAAACACAGCCCCCAATATATACCTATAATAATGTGAATACAATGTGTTCCTATTAATGTAAGATACGCTGAAATAAAACTACTTGTTTTCGGAATAAAACCTTTATTTATTAAACTCATAATTTCTTTCAATTCTAAACTTACAAATAATGCACCTAATAATAAAACTATGATTAAATTAAATACAATGTGTTCTTTTTTTAAAACTAATACAACTATACCTATAAAAAAACTACTTAATAATAAAATTATTGTTTCTATATTTACCATAAACATATTATAAATTATATTTTTTTTACTTAATAAAACATATACAGCAAATAATACAGAAAATAATATACAATCACTTAAAAGATAAATCCAAAAACCTAATAATATTTTCTTTTCACTTACATTGTCTATTTTATACATTGTTATACCTAACCCTAAAACGTAAACTTATATAAATCTTTTTTCATTTTTTTTTATTTCCTTTACATTTATATAATAATATTTATTTTTACTATATATATAAAACAGATAGGTAATTATTATTCCTATAAATCCTACAATAGATAACCACCAAATATACCAAACCATTGAAAAACTAAAAATTAAACTAAATAAAGAAATTATAAAAGCTTTACAAGTATCTTTAGGCATTTTTATTTTTTTATATTTATTTTTTTTTACATATTGTCTTTTTTTTCTAACCCAAACCTGATCCCTATCAATCACCTTTGGTATATTTGCAAAATTATAACTTTGAGGAGGAGAAGATATACTCCATTCTAAGGTTCTTCCATTCCACATATCACCTGAATAATCTTTATTTTTATCTTTTTCTATTATACTTATAATTAATTGCAATACTTGACAAAGTATGCCTACTAAAATTATTATTGTTCCAAACATTGCTACAAATAAGAATAGATGCCAAATATTATTTTTATAGTAACTTACTCTTCTTGTCATTCCTAATAACCCCAAAATATATAAAGGAACAAATGCTACAAATAAACCTATTAACCAACAAAAAACTGTATATTTCCCTAATTTTTCATTTAATTTAAACCCAAATATTTTAGGAAACCAATAATTTAAACCTGCTAAATACCCAAATATTACACCTCCTATTATTACATTATGAAAATGTGCTACTAAAAACAAACTATTATGTAATAAAAAATCTATACCAGGAATAGCTAATAATACTCCCGCCATACCTCCAAAACTAAACGCTATTAAAAATCCTACTGTCCATAAAATTGGAACACTACATTCTATTTTTCCTTTATACATTGTAAATAACCAATTAAATATTTTTACGCCGGTTGGTATTGAAATTATCATTGTAGAAATCCCAAAAAATGCATTTACATCTGCACCTGCTCCCATAGTAAAAAAATGATGCAACCATACTATAAATGATAATACTGTTATTACAATCGTTGCAAAAACTAATGATTTATAACCAAATAACCTTTTTTTACAAAACGTTGCTACTATCTCAGAAAAAATTCCAAATGCTGGTAAAATTAAAATATATACTTCAGGATGACCCCACGCCCAAATAAGATTTACATACAGCATTGGATTGCCACCAAAATGATTCGTAAAAATTTGCATATCTAAATATCTATCTAAAGTTAATAAACAAATCGTAGCAGTTAAAATGGGAAACGACATAATTATTAAAATGTTACTACATAAAATTGTCCATGTAAAAATAGGTAATCTCATAAAATGCATACCTTGAGCCCGCATTTTTATTATAGTTACTAAAAAATTTATACCAGATATTAAAGTTCCTATGCCTGAGACCTGTAAACTCCATATCCAATAATCCACACCTACACCTTTACTAAATTCTATTCCAGATAAAGGTGGATATGCTAACCACCCAGTTGAAGCAAATTCACCGATAAATAAAGAAATATTAATTAAAATACCAGAAAATACGGTTAACCATAAACTTAAGGAATTTAAAAAAGGAAATGCAACATCTCTTGCACCAATTTGTAAAGGAACTATTATGTTTATTAAACCGAACATAAAAGGCATCGCCATAAAAAATATCATTATTACACCATGTACTGTAAAAATTTGATCATAATGATATGAAGGTAAATACCCTATATTATCTTTATAAGCAATAACTTGTTGTATTCTCATCATAATTGCATCTGTAAAACCCCGTATTAACATAATAAATGCAAATATAATATACATTATACCTATTCTTTTATGATCTAATGTTTTTATCCACGTATTCCAAATATATAACCATTTTTTAAAATACGTTATTACACTAACAATAAAAACACTAACAAAAAAGACGAATATTCCTGTAAATAAAATTATAGGTTCTTTATAAGGTATAATTTCCCAATTTAATCTACCAAACATCTTTCTTTATACTCCTTTATTTTTAAATAATTTTAAATATTTTTTATCTAAAGAGGAATAATATTCTATTTTGTTATTCACAGTTTCTTTTAATAATATTTTATAATTTATATTCCTTTTATATTCTTTTATTTTTTTTATCCACTTTTCAAAATTTTTTAATGAGACTACTAAAACTTTAAATTTCATGCCAGAAAATCCTTTACCACTAAAATTAGTAGACATTCCTATATAATTACCTTTTTTATTTGAAACCAAGAAATTTGTAGTTTTCATCCCTGACATAGCATACATTTGACTGGATAACTGTGGAATAAAAAACGAATTCATTACAGTTTCTGACGTTATTTTCAATTCTATGGGAACATTTAAAGGTAAAACTAATTGATTTATGGTGGCGATTCCTATTTTATTATAAATAAATAACCATTTCCAATCTAAAGATATTACTTCTACGTTAATTATATTAATATTGTTATTGTTAAGTGTTTTTTGAGGGTCTAATTCATGAGTACTTTTCCAAGTAATAAGCCCTAAAATTAAAATAATCATAACGGGAACCCCCCAAATGACCACTTCAACATTTTTTGAATAATCCCAATCGGGTTTATATTCTATTATTTTTTTTCTTTCTCTAAAGTTGTAATAAAAATACAATGTCATAAATATAACAGGAATTACAATGATTAACATCAATAAAGTTGATATAATAATTAAATATTTTTGTTCTACAGATATTGCCCCGCCTGGAGTTAAAACACTTATATATCCTTCATTATTTAAGATCAAAATAAGTAATAAACTTAAATATATTCTTTTTTTCATTTAACTGTCCACAATTAAATTAATTTCTCTCTCATCTTCATCTCCCTACCCTACCCTACACTACTCTTCTAAAAATGAACGTAAAGCTTCTGAACGTGATGGATGCCTTAATTTCCGTAATGCTTTTGCTTCAATTTGACGAATTCTTTCACGAGTTACATCAAATTGCTTACCTACTTCTTCTAACGTATGATCTGTTGCCATATCTATTCCAAATCTCATTCGTAAAACTTTTGCCTCCCTATCTGTTAATTCACTTAATACATTTCTTGTTACTTCCACCAATCCTTCATCTGTTGCTGCTTCTATTGGTGATGCTGTTATATTATCTTCTATCACATCACTTAAATAATAATCTTCATCTTCGCCAATAGGAGTTTCTATTGAAATAGGTTCTTTTGCAATTTTCATAATTTTTCTTATTTTATTCTCTGATATTTCAAGTCGATTACTTAATTCTTCTGGAGTCGGTTCTATTCCTCTTTCTTGCAACATTTTTCTTGATAATCTTTTTAATCTATTTATTGTTTCTATCATATGTACTGGTATTCTTATTGTTCTTGCCTGATCTGCTATTGATCTAGTTATTGCTTGCCGTATCCACCAAGTAGCGTAAGTAGAAAATTTATACCCTCTGCGATATTCAAATTTATCAACTGCTTTCATTAAACCTATATTACCTTCTTGAATTAAATCTAAAAATTGTAACCCACGATTTGTATATTTTTTTGCAATTGAAATTACTAACCTTAAATTAGCTTCAATCATTTCTTTTTTTGCTTTATGTGTTTTATATTTTCCTATTAACAACTTTCTATTTATTTCTTTTAATTCAATAACCGATAAATTTATTTGTTTTTTTTCTAGACAAATTCTTTTTTGTGATTTTAAAATGTTACTTCTATATTTTTTTATACTATTTTGTTTATCTGAATTTGAATTATATTTAAATGTATCTAACCACTTTAAATTAGTCTCATTACCTTTCAAACTGTTTATAACTTCCTTTCTTGATAATTTTATCATATTTACCATATGTTTTAATATTAATTTTTCTTGAATTCTTATATTTTTTATACTTAAACGAACTTTACCTAATAAACATTCCAAATGTTTTGGCAACAATTTGATTTGTGCAAAGACGTTTGATAAAATTTTTAATTCTATTTTTGTTTCTTTTGAGTCAAAACCATATGTTAACCCGGTTTTTTTTACTTTTTTATTTTGTTTACGAATGGTGTCAAAAATTTTCTTTGTTAAGATAGGGTCAGGTCCTTCATTATAAGTTTCATTATTAAACACATTGTTGTTAACTTTTAATGTTTCTTCTTTTGTGAAATACATAAAACCTGTAAACAAATCAGAAAGTTTTCCTTCGGATTCTTTTATTATTAACTCATAAATTTCGATGATATAATCAACTGCTCCTGGTAAATATGCAAGTGCTGCCATAATTTCTTTGGTACCTTCTTCTATTTTTTTTGCTATTTCTATTTCACCTTTTCTATTTAATAATTCTATATTTCCCATTTCTCTCATATATACTTTTACGGGATCAGTATTACGAAGTTCATTTTCTTGTTTAAAACATTTTTTTTCACTTTTTTCTTCAAAATTCGAATAACTTTTTTCTACTTCGGACAATTTATCAATTATATTAATTCCTTTTTCTTTAAAACTACATATGATATCCTCTAATTTTTCATCATCAAACAACTCACAAATTTCTGAATAAATCAAAAATCCTTGTTCCTTACCTTTATTTATTAATTCTTTTATGTTTAACTCTAAATTATCCAACATATTTTACTCTACATATTCTTTATTTAATTCTGTCAAATTTTATTATTTTTTCTTTTAATTAAAATATTTACACCATCTAATAATTAATTATTGTACTCTATTTTAATAAGGTTACATAATTAAATATAAACTTTATTCATTATGACAACACAACACAACCTTCGATTCTTTATTTTTTCTTAATTTAATATTTACGTTCAAAGCGTTTACGTTCTCGTTTTATTTTTTTCATATAACGTTTTATAGCAGCAGCTGCTTTTCTTTTTCTAACAGTTGTAGGTTTTTCATAAAATTCTCTACGACGTACTTCTGATAATATCCCTCCTTTTTCACAAGATCTTTTAAATCTTCTTAAAGCAACATCAAATAATTCATTTTCTCTTATTTTTATATAAGGCATGTTTTCTCCTTTTTATTTTTGAATATAATATAATATTAACATGATTATCTTAGGAATTGAAACATCTTGTGATGACACTTGTATTGCACTATATAATACTAAATCTGGTTTAATTGCAAATAAAAAATATACTCAACCTATACACACTATTTTTGGAGGAGTTATCCCAAAATTTTCTTCCATATATCATTTAAACAAATTAATTCCTATTATGAAATCCTTATTATTAAATTTAAAACTTTCTCCAAATAATATCACTGCAATTGCATTCACTGTTGGACCAGGGTTATACAATTCCTTACTTATTGGAGCTTATGTTGCTTATAGTATTTCTTATACACTTAAAATACCTATTTTAGGGATTAATCATTTAGAAGGACATATATTTTCAGCTATGTTAAATAAAAAAAAACCTGAGTTTCCTTTTATTTCTTTATTAATTTCTGGGGGTCATACTCAATTAATTGATGTACAAAATATAGGACATTACAAAATAATAGGCCAATCCAAAGATGATTCGCTTGGAGAAACTTTTGATAAAATATCAAAACTCCTTAACCTTTCATATCCAGGAGGAAAAAAATTATCTCATTTAGCATGTTTTGGTAAAATCAAACCTCAAATTTTTTCCAAAATTTTAGGAACTAATATAACTTTCAGTTTTTCTGGCATTAAAACATATATTTTAAATTATTTAAAACAATTAACTAATAAAAAAAAAGCTAATTTAGCAAAATCATTTGAAGGATATATTCTTAATATGCTGAGTTTTAAATGTTATAAAGCTTTAATTAAAAATGGTAGATCTTGTCTTATAATTTCAGGTGGTGTAAGTGCAAATAATAACATTCGTAAAAATATTTTAAAACAAAAATTTAATAATTTTACAATTTCTTATCCCAAAAACCTTCTTTGTACAGATAATGCTGTAATGATTGCTTATTTAGGAGCTTTACGTATCACTTCAGGCGAAAAACTAAATAATAAGATCATTCTACAACCCAATTGGTCTATAGAAACACTTAAATATCCTTTATTTTAATGGCATACCTTTTTTATTATAAAGTTTTGCCCTAATTCTTTCTTCATTTTAATTCTCAAACTTAGTATATTTTCCTATAAATCTAATATTTATAACACCTATTGGTCCATTTCTTTGTTTTCCTATTATTAACTCCGCTATACCTTTATTATCTAAACTTTCCCCATTATACACTTCATCTCTGTAAATAAATAAAATTAAATCTGCATCTTGTTCAATTGCACCGGATTCTCTTAAATCTGAAATTATTGGCCTTTTATTAATTCGTTGTTCTAATGATCTATTTAATTGTGAAATAGCTAATACAGGACAATTAAATTCTTTAGCTATACTTTTTAAAGATCTAGAAATCTCCGAAATTTCAGCTGTACGATTATATAATATGGAAGAAGAAACATGCATTAATTGTAAGTAATCTATCATTATTAAACTTATTTTTCCTGTATCTCTTATACATCTTCTTATTTTTTTTCTTATTTCTATTGGTGTTAATATTGGAGTATCATCTATAAATAATTTACAATTCTTAATTAATTTTAATGATTCTGTTAATTTTAACCAATCCTCTTCTCCAATCTTACCTTTTCTTATATTATTTTGATCTATACGTCCTAATGAAGATAACATTCGTAATATTATTTGTTCAGCAGGCATTTCCATAGAAAAGATTATTACTGGATCCTCCTTATTGTTTTTTATAAAATATTCAATAATATTCATTGCAAAACTTGTCTTACCCATAGAAGGTCTACCTGCTATTATTATTAAATCTGATCTTTGAAAACCAGAAGTCATTTTATCTAATTCATTAAATCCTGTTAATAATCCAGTCATAGAACTTTTGGTACTATATATTTTATTTATACGTTCAATTGTTCTATTTAATACTTCATTTATATTTACTAAATTTTTAACTCTATATTTTGATTCAGAAATTGTAAATATTAATTTTTCAGCTTTTTTTATTATTTCTTGCACATTCTTACCCTTTTGATTAAAAGCTTCTTTTGCGATTTTATTTGAAATCATTATTATTTTTCGTAAACTAGAACATTCTTTAACTATATCTGCATAAGCAATAATATTATGTATTGTATGGTTTTTTCTAGATAATTCTGCTAAATAACTTATTCCACCAATTTTATCTAACTTATTTTTTTTTACTAAAGATTCTGCAACAGTTACTATATCTATTATTTTATTTTTTTCTGCTCTATCTTTTATTGCATCAAATATATATTTATGTTCTATACTATAGAAATCGTCTTTGATAATAATTTCCGATATTTTCTTCCACGCTTCATTATCAAGCATTAAACCTCCTAATATTGCTTGTTCTGCTTCTAATGAATGAGGAGGTATTTTAAATTGTGTTATATTATTATCATAAATTAGTTTTTTCATTTATTTTTTTTATATTTATTTTTATATTTATTTGTGAAAATAATTTTATTTTATATTCTCCATTTTTTTTTATTATGTTTTTATTAATGTTTATTTGATTTTTATTTATTTTTATTCCATAATTTTCCTTTAAAATTTGTGACAAATAACGTCTTCCTATTGTACCAAATAATTTTCCTGCTGGTCCTGTTTTACAAAATATTTCTATTTTTACATTTTTAAGTTTATTTTTAATTTGGTTTATATATTTTTTATATTCCTTTAAAAAGTATTTACGTTTTTCATTTAAAAACTCTATATTCTTTTTGTTTGATATAATTGCTAAACCTTTTCTTCTTAAATAATTTCTAGCATAACCATTTTTTACATTTATTATCTCACCTTGTTTTCCACTGTTACTATTTTTCTCAATTACTATAACTTTCATATACCCCGCCCCTTGTGTTTTGTTTTATGTTGTTTGTGCTTATCTTTGCTTTTCTTGTGGTGTGTTTATTTGTTTTTATTTTTATTTTTAAGTTTAAGTTTTGTGTTTTAATGTTTGTGGTTGTTTATTATATCTTTTTTTCTATATAAGGTAATAAACCCAAATATCTTGCCTTTTTTATTGCTTTTGTTAATTTTCTCTGGTATCTTACTTTAGTACCTGTTATTCTACTTGGAATTATTTTCCCATTTTCAGCAACATATAATTTTAATATGTCACTTTTTTTATAATCTATTTCTTTTATTTTTTCAGAGGTAAATTTACAATATTTTTTTTTACGAATTAACATTTCTATTCCTCTATTCATATTTATGAATTAAATTAGATTAAACTTAAATAACACAACTAAACCTCATTTAAAAAAACAAAACCCAAACAACAAAAAGTAACACAAAGCAACTCAACACAACAAATAACATAACATAACAACTAAACCTCAAATCAAAAAAACTAAAAACAAATCCATTACAAAACATAACAATCCAACACTTAACACCTCATAACAATAACAAAGCAACTCAACATAACTTTACACAAAAAAAAAACAAATCAAAAACCAAACAATCCAAACCATTACACAACATAACAAAACCATTAAAACATAACAACATCACTCAACTCAATAACAAAGTAACTCAATCCAAAAAACTAAACCTCAACAACAACTCAAAGCATTAAATTACAAAACATACAACACTACACTTAATTTAATACATTACAACAAAGCATAATCAAAGATCCTCAACTTATATTTTATTAAACCAACTTAATACAAACCAACCCAAACCTAAACCTTACACAACCCAACTTGAAATAACTTAACCCAAACTAAACTAAACCTTACACAACCCAACTTAATACAAAGCATAACAACTCATCATCAACTTTACAGAACTTATATTCCAAACACATTAAAACAAAACTTACAATATATTAACTTAATCAATCCATTACAACAAAACATATCATTACAAACAAAATAACTTAAGTTAATGTAAAAACAATTCAAAACAATTTAATCAAAAACATTACAACAACACTAAACTAAAAGCATATCATATCAACACATAACATAACATTACATAACACAACAACTTATATTATATTAACACAACTTACACTAACTAAACCAAACATCTCAACACCAACTTGAAATAACTTAACTTAAACCAAACTAAACTAAACTATTACAACTAAACTAGTCTAGTCTAAACTCAAATAAAATAAAAGAAAAAATCATATCAACAACAAATAACATAACAGAACAAATAACACATAAAAGAAAATAACATAAAATAACATAACAACAACACTTCATCTCATCTCATCTCATCTCACACTCAAACTCAAAGCCAAAGCAACACAATATTACATTACACAACATTACATTACATTACATTACACAAGTTAAGTTAGTGTAAGTTGTGGTATGTTTAGTTAATCCAAAACATATCAACACAATTCATAACAATTTAAAACAATCAAAACAAAACAAAACAAAACAAATAAAATCAATTCATTACAAACCATACCATACCATTACAAAAAAAAAACAAGTCAAAACACTTCAAACCATTACAAACCAAACCAAACATAAACCATTACAAAAAACTAAACATACCATTACAATTTAAAACACATTAATCAAACATAAACCATTACATTACAAAACATACCATTACAAAACAATTCAAATGACTTCAAAACATAACAACATAACATAACATAAAACAATTTAAAACACTTCAAAAACAATTCAAAACAACTTAAAACATTTCAAAACAAATGATATCAATTCATTTCATTTCAAAACAATTTAAAACAAAACAAAACAAAACAAAACAAATCAAATCATTACAAATCGTATCGTTTCAAAACAACTTAAATCAAATCAAAACAAAAACAACAACAACAACAACTTATATTAAAACAAATAAAAGAAAATAAAAGAACACAACAGAACATAACATAACATAACATAACACTTCAAAACACTTCAGAACAGAACAGAACAAATAAAAACAAAACAACTTAAAACAATTTAATTTAAAACACTTCAAAACAATTTAAAACATATCAACTCAATTTAAATCAACTCAAATACAACTCAACTCAACTCAATTCGTTTCAATTCAAAACAATTCATTACAAAACATACCATTACATAACAAATGATATCAATTTAAAACAACTTAAAACAAAACAAAACAAAACAAATAAAATAAAAACACTTCAAATCAATTTAAAACAATTCAAATGACTTCAAAAAATATCAAGTCAAAACAAAAGACTTCAAAACATAACATAACATAACATAACATAACTTAAAACAAAACAATTCAAAACAATTTAAATCATTTCAAAACACTTCAAAAAATATCAAGTCAAAACAAAAGACTTCATAACAACATAACTTAAAACAAAACAAAACAAAACAAAACAAAACAAAACAAATGACTTCAAATAAAAGAACAGAACACAACACAACACAACACTTCAAAACACTTCAGAACACTTCAGAACAGAACAAATAAAATAAAATCATCTCAATTCGTTTCAAACATACCACAAAGCATTAATTAAACAACTTAATCAAAACCACATAACATAACATTAAACCATAACACCACATTAAATTACACCACAAATGACTTCAAAGCATTACATTAACTTACAAAACATTACATTAAATCACAACTTCTTACATTACATCTCATTACATTACAAACCACTAAACTAAACACTTCCACATTAAATTAAAGTCAACTTACACTACAACACATTATACATTAAAATAACATAAACCACATAACATAACACCATTAAAACAATACAACATAACTTAAAACACCAAACCATACCATTACAACATTACATAACATAACACAACTTATATTAAATTAAACAACATAACGAACCTAACGTACGTCACTGCTTCTTTCTTAACTTAAACAATGCTAATATTCAAGTTTTTTTTAACAATAATATATCTAATTATTACGTTATTATATTTTATTTTTTTTTCTATTTTTTTTATAACATATTGTTCACATTGTATATTTATTAAAATAATATTAGCTTGTTTTTGATTTTTTATTAAATAATATAAATTTAAATTGCCTAAATCTTCAAAATTTTTTATTAATCCATTATTTTCAATGATTATTTTTATTAATTTTTTTATAATGCCTGAAAGTAAAGTACTTTTATTTATATAAAACAAAATAACTATTTCATAAATCATAGATTTTTATGTCCTTAAAAAGTAATCGGATCGGACGGGAGTCGAACCCGCGACCTTCGGCGCGACAGGCCGATATTCTAACCTACTAAACTACCGATCCTTATTTTTGTGTGTAGGTAGTGCAAGCTTCGAACTTGCGACCCTCAGCTTGTAATACTGATGCTCTACCAACTGAGCTAACCACCCATTCACATAATCCTTTTAGCTAGTGCTAATCGAATAATATAAGTTGATTCTGGCATACGTTCTGTTTCTAAAGTTTTTATTATAAAACCATTTAGATTTAATCTATTTAAAAATAAAACGCCTTTTCCTGTAAATATAAATTTATTAAATTTATACAGTTTTATATCGTTGTTATTAATTATTTGTTTGTTTTTTATATTTATTTTTTTTTCTTTACTTAAAGTAATAGGAATATGAAAATCATCTTCGCTAAGTTTTAATTCAAAAACGCCTATATTATAAAAAAATTTACTAATTTTCATACAACTAATTATATAGGAATGGTTAAAATCAAACCAAGCGCCGAAGGCTAAAGCTTTTAATTTTGAGATTTTTATAATTGGGATATTTAAAATATATGCTATTCCTTTGCTGATACATTTTATTATTTTTATATTTTTTATATCTCCTATTGTTTTACCATAAATTATATACTTTATTTGTGATAAAGTAATTTTGTTTTTATTTAAAATATTTTTTAAATATAAAAAAAACAAAATATTATTTTTATAATTATTATTTCTATAAAATCCTATTATTTTTATAATTTTAGTTCTTTTTAATTGATATAAAGAAATAGAATAATTGGTATAAGAATAATCTAGTGATAATACAACTTTCATTTGTTTAATATTTAATAAATAATTAAATTACGAATATCATTTAATAACTTTTTTATAAAATTAATAAATTTTGCTGCATAAACTCCGTTTATAAATCTATGGTCATATGATAAACAAAGTGGTAAAATTATTTTAGGTTTAAAATCTTTTCCAGTCCAAATAGGCTTAATTTTGGTTTTACCAATACCTAAAATCCCTAATTCAGGACTATTAATTATTGGAGTAAAACCTTTACCACCTATTATTCCTAAATTTGATATTGTAAAACAACCCCCTATCATATCATCAATTTTATTTTGGCCTAATAAAGTTCTTTTGGTTAATTCTTTTAATTCTAAAGCAATATCACTTATATTTTTTTTATCTACATGTTTTATTATAGGCACTAATAAACCTTTTGATGTATTTATAGCAATGCTAATATGCATTGCTTTTTTTAAAATTATTTTATTTTTTTTTTCATCAAACAACATATTAAATTTCTCAAATTTTTGTAATGCATAAGAACATACCTTTATTATAAAGGATAATAATGTTATTTTTATACCTCTTTCATATTTTATTTTTTTTCTCATTTTTTCTATTTTAGTAACATCTATTTCATCAAAATGAGTAACATGTGGTATATTAATCCAACTATTGTGTAAATTTTTAGCGCTTATACTTAAAATATTTTTTTCTTTTTTTGCTTCTATCTCTTTTTTCTTATCTTTTACATACTTTTTTATATCTTCTTTTAAAATACAATTTTTATTTCCACTTCCGATTATTTTATTTTTTTCTAAATCAACCCCTATTTGTCTTGCCATTAATTTAACAGCTGGTCCAGCATGTGACCGATGTTTCACTGACGATGAGGTACTGTTGTCTTTTTCTTTTATAAGACTAACTTTATTTTTTAGAGTTTCTTCTAATTCCATTATTGATTTGCCTGAAAATATCTTGTCACCTTCTTTTATTAAAATATTTTTTATTTTTCCTTCTTTTGGTGATGGTAAATCTATTGTAGCCTTTTCAGACTCTAAAACTACAATAGTTTCATCTTTTTTTATACACTCCCCAACTTTCACAGGAATTTCTATCACTTCAACTTTTTTATTTATATCTCCTATTTCAGGCAGTTTTATTATCAATCATATTTTCCTTTTATTAATTTAATGGATTTAATTTTTTAGCATTTATACCATATTTTTTTAAAGCATTTTTTACAATTGATCTATCGATTATTCCTTTGTTATTTAGTGATTTTAAAGAAATGATTGTTATAAAATAGCGATCGACTTCAAAAAAATAACGTAAGTTTTTCCGAGTATCTGACCTACCATATCCATCCGTTCCCAACACATAATAATCATTTGGTACCCAAGCACGGACTTGATCAGCATATAATTTTATATAATCTGTGCTTGCAATTATAGGACTAGGACTATGATATTTTTCTAAGCATTTTGTTATCCAAGGTTTTAATGTATTATGTTTTTCACATATTAAATTTTTTCTTCTATCAATTTCTACTGCTTCTCTTCTTAACTCATTAAAACTAGTCACACTCCAAACATAAGACTCAATATTAAATTCATTTTTTAAAATTTCCGCAGCATGTTCTACTTCTCGTAATATACTACCAGACCCTAACAAATGTACTTTTAAATTTATATTTTGTGTAGTATTTTGTTTGGGTATTTTGTGTTTACGTAATAAATACATTCCGCGTATAATACCTTTTTCACATTGTTTTGGCTTTTTAGGATGTAAATACTTTTCATTCATTAAACTTATATAATAATAACACTTTTCTTTTTTTACATACATTTTCTTTAACCCATAATATATTATAACTGCTAATTCATAAGAATATGTTGGATCATAAGATCGACAACTTGGTATTATTGATGCTAATACTTGACCTTGACCATCTTGATGTTGTAAACCTTCTCCATTTAATGTCGTTCTTCCTGATGTACCTCCTAATAAAAAACCTCTTGATTGCAAATCACCCGCAGCCCACGCTAAATCTCCTATTCTTTGAAAACCAAACATTGAATAAAAAATATAAAACGGTATTAACGTGTAATTATGATTTGCATAAGATGTTGCCGCTGCAATCCAACACGACATTGATCCTAATTCATTAATACCCTCTTCAATAATTTGACCTTGTTTATCTTCTTTATAATAAATTAATTTTTCTTTATCTATTGGCAAGTATTTTTGTCCTTCTATTGAATAAATTCCGACCTTACTAAACATCGTTTCCATTCCAAAAGTTCTAGCTTCATCTGGTAAAATAGGCACTATTCTTTTACCTATATTTTTATTTTGCATTAAACTATTTATAATACGTACCCCAATCATTGTAGTAGAAATTTTTCTAGTACCTATCTTGTTTACAATTTTATATAAGATTTTTTTTTCTAAAGAATGAAAATTTAATACAAACAATTTTACATTCCGTTTTGGTAAATACCCATTAAGTTTTTCTCTACATTTATGCAAATATTTTATTTCTGGTGAATCTTCATCGGGTTTATAAAATGGTATATTCTTTGCTTTTATCTTTTCATTTTTTATAGGTATTTCAAACCTATCTCTAAACCTTTTTAATGCTTTAAAATCTAAATTTTTTACATTATGAGATTCCATACTTGATTCGAATTTATAAATACCATATCCTTTTATAGTATGTGCTAAAATCACTGTAGGTTTTCTATATGAATTATTCACAGCTTCATAATAAGCAGCGTATACCTTTTGAGAATCATGTCCCCCTCGTTTAAGATTTGAAATTTCTTCAAATGAAAACTTACTCACCAATTTTGCTGTGTTTTTAAATTTTCCAAACAACTGTTCTTTTGTATATTTTCCCCCTAAAGCTTGATATCTTTGAAATTCCCCATCTAATGTCGCATTTATACATTTTTGCAAACTTCCTTTCTTATCTTTGTCCAACAACCTATCCCAATCCCCTCCCCATACTACTTTGATTACATTCCAATTCGCTCCTTTAAATATTTGTTCTAACTCATCAATTATTCTTCCATTCCCACGTACTGGACCATCTAATCTTTGTAAATTACAATTAATTACAAAAATCAAATTATCTAATTTTTCTCTACTAGCAACATTGATTGCTCCTATTGTTTCTACCTCATCACACTCCCCATCTCCTACAAATGCCCATACCTTTCTATCTTTCATATTTTTTATCCCACGATAATCCATATATTTCATTAGTCTAGCTTGATATATAGCTTGTAATGGACCTAGCCCCATTGATACAGTGGGAAATTGCCAATAATGTGGCATTAAATATGGATGGGGATATGCTGATATCCCTTGTCCTTTTATTTCTTTTCTAAAATTATCTAACTGCTTTTCTGTTAAACGACTTTCTAAATAAGAGCGTGCATATATTCCTGGAGCAACATGTCCTTGAAAATATATTAAATCTCCTTCAAACTTATCATTTATTCCTCTAAAAAAATGATTAAAGCCTACTTCATATAATGTGCAGCTTGACATGTAACTTGATATATGTCCACCTAAATTATTTTTTGTATTCGCTCTTATTATTAATGCTATAGTATTCCACCTAATAGCAGAACGTATTTTTCTTTCCAAATATTTATTCCCTGGGATTCGTTTTTCACAATTTTTGGGTATTGTATTTTTATAATCATAATAATCTTTATTAAAGATATTATTTTTGATTATATATTTATTCTTTATATACTTTTTTACTAAACTTTTTACACTAAAAAATCCCTCTCGATCCATGACCCTCTATATTTTCTCCCTTTATTTCTGATTTATATAGGATTCTAATTTCATTTTTATGATTTTATAACTTCTAACGATTTTAATGTTTTTAACAATGTTTTATGATATTTTTTGGACAACCATGTCAATGGAAGTCTTATACCTTTTTTAACTAAACCCATTTTTTTTAATGCCCATTTAACTGGAATAGGATTAGATTCAAGACTTAATGCATAATGTAAAGGCATTAATTTTTTATTTATTTTATATGCTAATTCTAGCTTACCTTTTCTTGACGCAATACATAACTCATGCATTTGTTTAGGTACTATATTGGATGATACAGAAATAACACCATGTCCACCTGCTAATATAAATTCACAAGCTGTACTATCATCCCCTGACAACAAATAAAACTCTTTATCCTTATATTGGTCAATTAATTCTAAAGCTCTTGCTAAATTACCTGACGATTCTTTAATTCCTACTATATTTTCAATCTTTGATAATTTTAAAATTGTTTCATTATTTATATCTACACCTGTTCTTTTTGGAACATTATACACTATAATTGGTAATCCCACACTCGCTACTTCTTTAAAGTGGTTATACATTCCTTTTTGAGTAGGCTTATTGTAATATGGTGTTACTGATAATCCATACTCCGCTCCTGCTTCTTTAGCCATTTTTGTTAAATTCACAGCCTCTTTTGTAGAATTTGCCCCGACTCCAGCAACTATGGGTATTTTTTTATTAACTTCTTTAACAATCGTATGTATAACTCTAAAATGTTCTTCCAAAGTCATTGTAGTATTTTCACCTGTAGTTCCAGCAGCTAATATTGCATCTGTTTTGTTTATTAAATGAAATTTAACTAAGTTTATTAATGAGCCCCAGTCTATTACACCATTTTGTTTCATAGGCGTTGCAATTGCTACGATACTTCCCTTAATCATATCTTAACCTCTTTTTAATATTATTTATCATTTCTATTTCAGATTTTAATTTTTAATTTAAATCAAAACAACTTAAAACAAAACAATTTAAAACATCACAACTTAAATCAAATAAAATAAAATAAAATAAAATCACTTCAAAACACATTAAAACAATTTAAATCATCTCAAATCGTTTCAAATCAAATAAAAGAACAAATCAGGAGTTACTAACATATTTTTATTTTACGTCCTATTAATCTTTTAAATATTAAGTTACCAAAACTCACTCCCATCCACCGCAAACTACTTCACATGCTTATACTGTCACGCACAACCAAACAACAAATAAAACAAATTTCGAATCGATTCACTACAATAACAAACCACTATCTTTTTTCAAAAGCCATACAACACATTTAAATATAAGTCATTCACCATCACAACAAATCAAATTACAATTAACCCTAATAACACATAGTAATTCTTTGTAAGATAATGTTAAACAATCAAAACCTAACCACAACTAAACACATAACAACACAACTTTAAAAACTTAACTTAAAATAACTTAACCTTACACAACAAATAACAACACCTTACAACACACTTCAAAGCATCTCAACACAACACCTTACAACACACTACACTAACCTAAACCTAACTTAACTTAACTTAACCTTACACAACTTAATACAAAAACAAAACAAAACAATCAATTCAAATTCAAACCACATTAACAAAACTAAAAGCATATCATATCAACACATAACATAACATTACATAACATAACAACTTATATTTTATTAATCCAATCAATCCAACTTAACTAAACCTCAAATCAAAATCAATACAAAGTAACTCAAAAAAACTCACCCCACAAAAAACGTAACTTCAACTCAACGTACAAATTTGTATTATTTTAAAACATACCTCAACTCAAAACAACTTAATTCAAACCATTACAAAAAACATAACAAACTCAACACCACACCAAAACATTACAACTTACTTAAACCATTACACTAATACAAAACAATCAAAAACCCAACACAAAAACATTACAAAACCTAACCTACATTAACTTAATGTAAAAAAACTAAACTTACACTTAACACAAACTAACACAACTAAACCATTACACAACAACACCCCATACACTAACTTAAACTAACTTAAAAAACAAACCCAAACTTAAAGCACAACACCTCCAAACATAGCACAAACCATTACAAAACACACTAACTTAAATCAACTACAACAACACCTCAATAACAAAGCAACAACTTATGTTTTATTAATTTAATACAAAGCATAACACCTCATATCAATTCAAACCATTAAAACACAAGTCAACTCAAAGCAACACAACTTATATTAAACAACACAACACATAATATTACATTACATTACATTACACTAACTTAAAATAACACAAAAAGAAAAACCATTACAACAAATCATAGCACCTCAACACATAACAACATTACACAACTTAAATTAAATTAATTTAACACAACATTAACTCAACCTACATTAACTTAACCTTACACAACACTACACAACACTAAACTACACTAACTTAACACAACACACCTCAACAAATACAAAGCATAGCAACACAACATATAACAACTTACATTACATTAACTTATATTAATCAAAACAACTTAAAAGACCTCAAAAAACAAAACCATTAAAACATAACAACATCACATCAATACAATAACAAAGCAACTCAATTCAACAACAACTCAACAACATCTCAACACAATCAAAGCAACTCAAATACAACTCAAAGAAAAAAAACTCAACTACAACTCACCCCACACCACACCAACTCAAACCATTACAAACAATTTAATTAAAACCACAACTCAAAGAAACTTAAACAACATTACATCTCATCTCATTACACCACATTAACTTATATTTTATTAACCCAAAAACATTTCTACACCATTACAAAAAAATCAAAAACAACACCCAAACACCTCATTACGACAGATAGCATTACTTAAAACAAAATACTTACAACACACTACACTAATCCAAAGCAACACAAACCATAAACCATACCATGCCATACAAAAAAAACTTACAAAACACATAACAACATTACATTAACTCAAATTAATTTAATTTAACACAACTTGTTTTGGATTAACTTACACATAACTAACTTAATGTAAATTAAAGCATTACAAAACTTAACATTAACACAAAAAAACTTAACACAACACTAACTTACACTAATTTAACACAATTTAATGTTTTGAAGTGTTTTGTTTTGTAAACCAAAAACTCAACCCAAACAACTTATTTAGGATAGGAGTCACTAACTTAATACAAAGCACAGAACCTCAAACCAAAAATCCAAAGCAACACAACATTACATTACATAACAACTTATATTAAAGCATAACTAAAAGACTTCAACACATAACATTACATAACAACACAACTTATATTTTATTAATTTAATCCATTACAAAACATATCATTACAACATAACTTAAAAAAAAACAAATAAAAACACTTCAAAACACTTCAAAACAAACCAATACAAAAACACCTCAATCCAAAACAATTTAAAACAAAACTAACTTAAATTAAACCATTACATAACACATTAAACCATTACACTAATACATAACAACTTAATCAAAACAACACCAAAATAAAAAAACTTACACCAATCCAATAACAACTAATAACAACTTACAAAAACACTAAACTAAACTATTACAAACCAAACCATTACAACATAACACCATATTATATTAAATTAACACATACAAACAACATAACATAACAACATTACATTTAAATACATTAAATTAATATAAATTACAACACAACAACTTACACTAAACTAACCTAAAACCATTACAAAAAAAACACATAACATAACAATTCATATCAAAACAATCAAAATTAACTTAACCTTACACAACAACACACTACAACACACTAACTTAAAGTAACCTTACAAAGCACTACACCTCAACACAACAACTAAACTACACATAACAACATTACACAACTTAAATTAATTTAATTTAACACAACTAATAACAACACATAACATAACATAACATAACATAACAACATTACATTACAAACCACCACATAACATAACACAACAACTTACACTAAGTTAAGTTAAAACAATTTAATTCAAAACACTTCAAAACATACCACTTCATATCAACTTAAAACAACATAACATAACATAACATAAAACAAATTAAAACAAAACAAAACAACTTAAAACAAAACATCACAACTTAAATTAATTTAATTTAAAACAACTTATTACATTAATCAAAACAATCAAATAAAAGAACAAATCAAAAACATAAACCATTACATTACATTACAAAAGAATTCAAATCAAATCATTACAAATCGTATCGTATCGTATCGTATCGTTTCAAATGACTTCAAAACAAGTCAAAACAAAAGACTTCATAACAACATAACATAACATAACATAACTTAAAACAATTCAAAACAATTTAAATCATTTCAAAACACTTCAAAAAATATCAAGTCAAAACACTTCAAAAACAAATCAAAAACAAATAAAATAAAAGAACAAAGAACAGAACACAACAACTTACAACACTAATACACTTCATCTCAACACAACACTTCACAACACAACACTTCACTTCAGAACAGAACAGAACAGAACAGAACAACTTAAATCAAACATTAAACAACTTAATCAAAACCACATAACATAACATAAACCATAACACCACATTAAATTACACCACAAATCAAAAGCATTACATTACACTAAAATAAATTAAACCACATTAACTTACAAAAAATCACAACTTATTACATTACATTACATTACAAACCACCACTAAACTAAACAAACATACCACAAAAGACTTCAAACCACACAACAAAACACTTCCACACCACACAACATTACATTAACTAAACCATTACAACTTAAAAACTCAAACCTAACTTTAAAAACTTACACAAACTTACATTAAAACAATTTAAAAAACTTAACCTTAACCTTACACTACACCCTTACACAAACACACTACAACACATAACAACACAACTTAAAATAAATTAAACAACATTACACTTTACACATTAACTAACACTACAACACTAAACTACACTAACTTAATCCAAACCATTACAAACTTACACTAATGTAAAAAACACATAACATAACAACACCTCATAACCTTACAACAACCTACACTAACTTAAAATAACACAACATAATACAAACCATTACATTAACACAACTTAAAACAAAACAACTCAACTTTGTTTAAATTAACTTACAACACATAACATAACATAACATAACAACAACTTAACCTTACACTTAATGTAAACAAACCATTACATAACAACTAAACTTACATTAAATTACACCACAAATCAAAAGCATTACATTAAAATAATTTAATGTTTTGTAAACCACAAAACACAACACCAATACAATCCAATCATTAACTTGAAATGAAATAACTTATATTAACTTACACCACAACAACTTAAAACAAAAACCATTACAACACTAACTTACACAAACCTAACCTAACCTAACACAAACTAAGTTAACTCAACTCTTACACTAATAACAACTTACACTACACAAAGCACCTCACTTCAACTTACACAACATTAACTTAAAGCAAAAAAAACTAACATTATGTAATATTTTGTAATCTAATTTTCTTTAATGTGTTTAGGTTTTGACTTTAAATAACACAAACCAAAACTTAAAACAGAGACAGAAAGAAGGAGAAAAAAGAAAAAGGATAACAGAGACAGAAAAAGAAAAGTAAAAGAACTAGAACTAAATAACCCAATAAAAAACAAGACACTAAAAACATAACAAACCAAAATAAAGACCACAATCCAAAACAATCTAACCAAAAAGAAAACATAAAACCAAACAATACCAAAATATAAGACCCATAACTGATTTACCTTACTTTGCTTTGTCCTGTCCTGTCCTGTCCTAAACGAATAAAAATAAAGCTAAACGAAACTAAAAAAGTTAACTTCATATCTAATCTTCGAAATGTTCTAGATGTCCGCCAAACTGTTTACGCATTGCTGATAGTAATTTATTGCCATATCTATTGTAATTCCTCGAATTAAATCTAACGTATAAGGATGTAGTGAGAACTTCTAATGGCATTGACTCTTCTAAAGCAGTTTGTATTAACCACCTCACTTCACCTGAATCATTCACCTTGCCATTAAATTCTTTAAGTTTAACATCGTTTGCTAATGAAACAGAAATTAAATCCAACAACCATGACTCTATTACACTTCCTCGACGCCATATCTCAGAAATATCATATAAATTTAATTTATAACGGTGTTTATAAAATACATTTGTTTTCTTTATATTTTTCATCATATCAAATCCTTCGGCATAAGATTGCATCATTCCATATTCTATGCCGTTATGTATCATCTTAACAAAATGCCCAGAGCCTACTTTACCACAATACATATAACCTTTATTTGAAGATAAATTACAAAATATATATTTTTTTTTTAAAAAAATTTTTTTATTTCCTCCTATCATTAAACAATATCCTCTTTTTAAACCCCATATTCCCCCTGAAACCCCCACATCTATATAATTTATTCCTCTTTTAACTAATTTTTCAGACCTTTTTATATCTTTTTTAAAATAACCATTACTACCATCTAATATAGTATCTCCTTTTCCCATATATTGTCTTAATTTTAAGATTATTTTTTCCGTTATTTTTCCAGCAGGTAACATCAACCAAATTGTTCTTGGACTTGATAAACTTAAAACTAAACATTTCAATGATTTTGCGCCTATTGCTCCCTTTTTTTCTATGTTTTTTATATTTGTTCTATTTTTATCAAAAACAGCACAAGTATGATTATTTTTTAATAATTTTTTAGTAATATTTCCTCCCATTTTCCCTAAACCAATAATACCTATTAGCATTTTAATCTCCTAATAATCGTTATTTTAACAAAACTTAAACATTAACCATAACTGGCTTTTTAATTAAAACTTATACGGAGCGGAGAGAAAGGGATTTGAACCCTTGAAGTCAACAAATTACACTTACACACTTTCCAAATGTGCTCCTTAAACCACTCGGACACCTCTCCAATATTATTATCAAACATATATACCTTTTTTTAATAATTTTAATGAAACGATATACAAAAAAAATATAAACATTATTATTGCAATTAATGATTTTCCTATAACAAGATCTGATACCCCTAAAAAACCATATCTAAACGTATTCACCATATAAAATATTGGATTTATTAACGATAAGTTTTTCAAAGATTCTGGCAATAAATTTATATTATAAAAAACACCCCCAAGATAAGTTAAAGGAGTTAAAACAAAATTAGGTATTATTGAGATATCATCAAATGTTTTTGCAACTAACGCATTCATAAAACCGGCTAAGGAAAACAATATAGCTGTTAAAATTACTATTACTATAGTTAAAAAAGGATGTACAATATTTATTGTTGTAAAAAATAATGAGAATAATGTAACAATCAATCCTACTAACAAACCTCTAAACAACCCCCCTATAATAAAACCATCTAATATCACCCAACTAGGCATAGGAGATATTATTAACTCTTCTATAGATCGTTGAAATTTATTACCAAACAATGAAGACGCTACATTTGAATAACTATTTGTTATTACTGCCATCATTATTAATCCTGGAATAATATAATTGATATAAATTACACCACCCATATTACCTAACTTACACCCTATTACTTTACCAAAAATTATAAAATACATGGTAGTAGTAATTGACGATGGTAATAGAGTTTGAGGCCAAATCCGTAAAAATCTACCAATTTCTCTTTTTATTAATGTGCTCAGTGCTATAATTATTCTTTGTTTTTTCAATTCTTATACTCTAAGTTTTATGTTTTTCAATTAAGTTTACAAACATTTTTTCTAATCTATTAGACTTATTTCGCAAAGACACAATCTCTATTTTTGTTTTATCAAATATTTTAAAAATCTCATTTAATTTTGTTCCTTTTTTTAAAGATATTTTACATTTATAAGAATCTTTTTTCTTTATTTTTACGCCTTTTATATTTGGAATTTTTTGTAAAGGGTGTTTTGTTTCTAAAAAAAACGTAGTCTCATCTATTTTTTTTAACAACGATTGCATGGTTGTATTTTTTATAATTATACCTTTGTTTATTATTGCTACATTTCTACATAAGCTTTCAGCTTCTTCTAAATAGTGTGTTGTTAAAATAATAGTTTTCTTTTCATTTTTATTTAGATTGTACATATAATCCCATAACGTTTTTCTTAATTCAATATCTAAACCTGCTGTTGGTTCATCTAAAATTAACATTTTAGGATTATGCACTAAAGAACGCGCAATCATTAATCTTCTTTTCATTCCACCTGATAACTTTCTTACTATCATTTCTCTTTGTTTAAATAAATTTAAATCTTTTAATAATTTATAAATACGTTCTTTAGAGCACTTCTTTGAAAATCCATAATATCCTGCTTGTGTAAAAAGAATATTTTCAACGGTTTCAAATTGGTTTAAATTATATTCTTGTGCCACATAACCTAAATAATATTTAGCTTTTGAATGATTTTTATCTATATCTATGTCAAAAATTTTTATTTTTCCACAAGTCTTTTTTATTAAAGAACTTATTATACCTATTGTTGTTGACTTTCCTGCACCATTAGGACCTAATAATGCAAAAAAATCTCCATATAGAACCTTTAAACTAATATTTTTTAAAGCAAAAATATTGTTTTTATAAATTTTATTTAAGTTTTTTATATTTAATGCTATTTTTTTCATATTTTTCCTTAATTAGCGGAAAACGAGACTCGAACTCGCGACCTTATGCTTGGCAAGCAGACGCTCTACCAACTGAGCTATTTCCGCAATTTACATGTTTTAAATGCCCCATAGGAGTTTCGAACTCCTGTTACCGCCGTGAAAGAGCGATGTCCTAGACCACTAGACGAATGGGACTTAATAATATATATTATTATTTTAATCATATTAATTGTCAATATTAACTCAATAAGGATATTATGATAAAAAAAGACACAATCGAAATGGAAGGAATAATCATAGATACCTTGCCAAATACCATGTTTCGAGTCAAGTTAGACAATGGGCATATAATTACAGCACATATCTCGGGTAAAATACGAAAAAATTATATAAAAATTTTAACCGGAGATAAAGTAAAAGTTGAACTTACACCTTATGATCTTACAAAAGGTCGTATCATTTATCGTGAAAGATAAGTTGTTATGAACAAAATTATTGTATGTATGTCTGGGGGAATAGACTCTTCTTTATGTGCGTTTTTACTTTTACAAAAAGGATATAAGGTTGAAGGGTTATTTATGAAGAATTGGGAGTTAAACAATGTATGTACAACACATACAGAAATTGCAGAGGTTAAATATATATGTAAAAAATTAAAAATAGTTTTACATCTTGTAAATTTCTCAGTTGAATATTGGAGAAATGTTTTTAAATTAACGCTTCAAGAATTTGTTTCAGGAAAAACCCCAAATCCAGATTCTTTATGTAATAAAGAAATAAAGTTTAATTTATTAATGAAATATGCTTTTAGTATTTTAAAAGCTGATTATATATCAACTGGCCATTATGTTCGATTTAAAAATAAATTTTTTTTTAAAAGTAAAGATTTAAATAAAGATCAAAGTTATTATTGTTTTAATATAAACAAATATTTTACACACAAACTTATTTTTCCCATAGGACATTATAAAAAAATTGAAATACGTAGACTTGCTAAATTTATTTTTTTTAAAATATATAAAAAAAAAGAATCTTTTGGTATTTGTTTTGTAGGAAATAACAAATTTTCATCTTTTTTTAATACGTTTTTTCCTTATAAAAATGGTAAATTACTAACAAAAAATAATATAATTATAGGGCAACATAAAGGAATTGCTTTTTATACCAAAGGACAAAAGAATGGATTTAATATCCCCATTATATTAAATCAAACACATTGGTACGTTCTTAAAAAAAAAATACATACAAATATTTTGTATGTAACCAACCAAAAAAATAAATTTTTATATACTAATTCTTTAGTTGCACGCCAAGTAAATTGGCTTCAAAATCCTTTTATTACAACTAAAAACTTTACTTTATCTGCTAAAATACGTTATAGACAAATAGATCAACCTTGTATCGTTTATAATTTTATTTCTTATATAAAGGTTTATTTTTTATATAAACAAAAATCCATAACAGAAGGACAATCTATTGTTTTATATAAAAATAATATTTGTTTAGGTGGCGCTATTATTAAAAGGACTTTTAATAGAAAATAATTAAAATATTTTCATTAGTTGTTGTAAAATAATTAAAAATTTGTTTATTTCTTCTAAATTATTATATACTGCAAATGAAATTCTACAAACTGTATTTATCCCATAATTATTTAATATTGGTTGGCCACAATGATTTCCTGTTCTAATAGCAATTCCATAGTGATCTAATACTAATCCTATATCTTGTGAATTAATACCTTCTATAAAAAAAGATACAACGGAAACTTTATTACTTTTTCCTATAATATGAAGCTTTTTTATTTTTTTTAAATTTTTAAGTAAAAAATATACTAAAAGTTTTTCCCAAATTTTAATCAAATTTAAATTTTTTGTTAACCACTTTAAAGAAGAATAATAAGCAATAATATTACAAATAGTTTGTGTGCCGGCTTCAAATTTATAAGGTAATTCTGAATATATTATTTTATTTTTTAAAAAACTAAAATATTTTACCATATCTCCACCATATTGCCAAGGGTCCATATTGTTTAATATTTCTAAACGAACATATAATATGCCCACTCCCGTTGGACCATAACTTTTATGGGAAGAAAAAACATAAAAATCTATCTGTAATTTTTGTACATCAATTTTTTTGTGTGAAAAAGATTGAGCCCCATCTAACAATATTAAAGCTTTTTTTTTATGAACTATTTTTGATAAGATTTTTATTGGATTTGTTATGCCTAATACGTTCGAAACATGCGTTATAACCACTAAATTCGTTTTATTTGTCAATAATTGTTTAAAATTTTTTATATCTATTAACCCATTTTCTTTTACTTGGATTATTTTTAATTTTAATCCTTTATTTGTTGCTAAATTTTTCCAAGGTATGATATTTGAATGATGTTCCATTATAGAAATTAAAATTTCACTTCCTTTTTTTAACAACTTTCCATAACTATTTGAAACTAAGTTAATAGATTCTGTAGTACCTTTTGTAAATATAACTTCTTCTTTATATTTTGCATTTATACTTTTACAAACCATTTTTCTTGTTCTTTCATATGCTATTGTAGCATCATTGGATAAATAATTTAATCCTCTGTGAATATTAGCATTGTAATAGTTAAAATATTCATTCATTATTTTTATTACATTATTTGGCATTTGACTTGTTGCTGCGTTATCAAAATATATTAAATCATATGTTTTATATATTATTTTTTTTAAAATAGGAAACTCTTTTCTTACTTTAAGAATTTTGTTTTTTATTTTTTTATAATTTATTAACATTTTATAGCTTTATAATATTTATTATTTTTTAAAACAAAAAAATTTGGAACAACAAAGATATTTTTTCAATGCTTTTATTTCTATTTTTGTTAAAAATTCATTTATGAAACTTAACAATATTAATGTTTTTGCTAAAAATTTTTGTATTCCTCTTGTTCTTAAATAAAAAATATAATCTTCATTTATTTTACCAATAATTGTCTTGTGCTTACATATAACATCTTTTGATTGGATTTTTAATTTAGGATTGGTTTTAATCGTAGGATTATTATCCAATAAAATATTTGAATTTTTTTGAACGCCATAAATATGGTTTATATTTTTTTTTATGTTTATATCACAATGAAAAATTCCTGTCGCATGTATTATTCCTTTATAATCTACGTTAGACTGTGTAAAATTATTTGTATGATTAATAATAATGTTATTTTTTATAAAATTTTTATCTTTCGGATAAAACAACCCTAACACATTACATTTACTATATTCATCTTTTAAATTTATTTCTAAGTTATAATGTAAATAATAACTATAAATCTTTATATTAGTTAACTCACATTTACTATGTTTTTTTTGATTTACAATAATGTGTGATAATATATAATCTATTTTATTTAACGCTATTAATTGAAAATATGCCATATTTGAATTCTCATTAAGATTCATTTCTATTTTTACATTATTTATATATTTGTTTTTACTTTTGTTTATATAATGCTCTAAAATTTGTATTTTAATTAATTTATCAACCAAAAATAATAAATTTAAATTATTTTTTTTATATTTTGTTTTTTTTGAAATATGTAGCATATAAATTGGTTTTTTTATTTTTATATTTGATTTTAAATATATTATTAAACCACTATATTTTTTTATATTACCACTTTCAGCATTTATAATATTTTTTTTTAAATAAATTATATTTGGTTTTATTAAGTTATTTAAAGTTGAATATTTAGTTGATAATTTTCCATCAATAAACACTATCATATAGGCATCAATATTTAATAAATCAAACATATTTTTTATATCCAAATGATTCTATTTCATTTATTAGGTTTTTATCGCCCGATTTTATAATTTTTCCATTTACTAAAATATGTATAAAATTAGGCTCTATATAATTTAATAGACGTTTATAATGAGTAATTAAAATTATTGAACAATTATTAGATTTTATTAATCTAATTCCATTTGATACAATTTTCATTGAATCTATGTCTAAACCTGAATCTATTTCATCAAGCAAAGCAACTTTTGGTTTTAACATTAACATTTGCAATAGTTCATTTTTTTTTCTTTCACCACCCGATAAATTTTCATTTACATCTCTATTCAAAAGTTTTTTTTCTATTTTTAAATATTTCATATTTTTTTTAATTGTTTTTATCATGGTCAAAATATTAATTTTTTTTTGTTTTAAATATTTTAATTTTTCATTTAATGCTGTATGTAAAAAATATATATTTTTTACACCTGCTATTTCAATAGCATTTTGAAAACTTAAAAACAATCCAATTTTTGATCTTTCTTCTATATTCATGTCCGAAAGATTAATGTCATTAAAAAAAATTTTACCGTTGTTTATTTTATAATTTTCTCTTCCAACTAATGTTGATAATAAAGTTGATTTACCTGAACCATTTGGACCCATTATTACATGCAGTTCACCTGTTTTTATTTTTATGTTAATACTTTTTAAAATATTATTGTTTTTAATATTTACATTTAAATTTTCTATTTTTAACATTTTAACCTAAGGACCCTTCCAAAGTTATGTCTAATAAAGCAGAAGCTTCCACTGCAAACTCCATTGGTAATTTATGAAAAATTTCCTTACAAAAACCATTTACTATCATATTTATAGTATTTTCTTTCTTTATACCTCGTTGCATTAAATAAAACATTTTTTCTTTATTTATTTTATAAGCAGTAGCTTCATGTTCTAATATTGCCGTACTATTTTTTATATTTTGATAAGGTATAGTATAAATTGTGTTTTTATTACCTATTATTAATGAATCACATTGAGTAAAATTGCTTGAATCACTAGCTTTTTTGATTATTTTTACTAAACCCCGATAAGCTTGTTTTGAATGTCCAACTGCAATACCCTTAGCAATTATTGTTGATTTTGTATTTTTGCCTAAATGAATCATTTTAGTGCCAGTATCTGCTCTTTGTTTATTCTTTGTTATGGCCATTGAATAAAATTCCCCTTTCGAATAATCGCCTTTTAGAATACAAGAAGGATATTTCCAAGTTATTGCTGAACCTGTTTCTAACTGTATCCAACTGATTTTAGATCTTTTACCTTTACATAAACCACGCTTTGTTACAAAATTAAAAATTCCTCCTTTACCTTTTTTATTTCCAGGATACCAATTTTGTACTGTAGAATATTTTATAAAACTTTCTTCAAAAGCTATTAATTCAACAACTGCAGCATGCAATTGATTCGAATCATATATAGTTGCAGTGCAACCCTCTAAATAAGAAACTTCTGCTCTTTTTTCACATATAATTAATGTTCTTTCAAATTGTCCTATTTTTTCAGAGTTCAAACGAAAATAAGTTGATAATTCTATAGGGCTTTTTTGGCCTTCTGGTAAAAAAACAAAAGATCCATCTGTAAATACTGCTGAATTTAATGCCGCGAAATAATTATCATCATTTTTTACAACAGACCCTAAATATATTTTTATTATATTTTCATATTTATTTATTGCCTCTGATATTGAACAAAAAATAATTCCTAATTTATATAATTTTTTTTTAAATGTAGTAGCTATAGAAACCGAATCCAATACTGCATCTATAGCTATTCCTTTTTTATTTTCATATAAATTTACACCTAATTTATTGTAAACATATAATAATTTTTTATCTAAAAATTTTTTTTTGGGAGAACTAAAAAAAGACATTTCTTTATAATTTATTTTTGGTGTTTTAAAAATAGCCCAAAAAGGCGGTTTCATTTTTAACCATTTATAATACGCTTCTAATCTCCATTTTAACATCCAATTTGGTTCTTTTTTTAATTTAGAAATATTTATTATTATTTTTTTATTTAAGCCAGGTAATTGGATATTACTTGCTATATTGATTTTAAATCCATATTTATAATCTTTTGTACTTAACAAACTTTCTATTTTTTTATTTGTATTTATCACCTTTCGTTTCTCTTAAACTATTTTTTACAACCATAGTATCCTTTCTATCTAGACCTGTTGAACTAAGTTTGAGTGGTATACCTATTTTTACTTTTCTATTAACCTTATAAAATTCTTTGCTGTTTCTGTTTGGGGTAATTTATTATATTTCACAATACCTTTAGTATGTTTTTTGCATCAACCTTTTATAATATATAGTGTTTATATTTTGTTCATAATTATTAAAATCTTTTTTGTCGTTATAAACAAAGACTATTTTTTTTATTTTTCTAAAACATATAATTTGGTTAAACATACAATAGATATTGTATTTCTTTTTATAGAATAACGTCAATAAACTAAATATACCCCTTCTTTTTCTACCTGTGTTTGTAACTTTTGCCTTTTTTATAAATATCTACCTATTTTATTATTAATTTCTGTTGTAAAGGTCCATTCCCAACTTTTGTTGTATAATATTTAGCCTATTTATTTTTTTGTCCCAACCCGACTACACTTGATCTCGTTACATAAGGATAAGTTCCATTGTCTATATCTAATAACCTTGTGCTCCTTCAAATCAAATATTTCCCTTCTAAATTTAAATGATTAAAAAAGAATAATAATTTCCGTAGTTTTTCTATTAAAATAATATTTTTGTCAAATACTTTATTTAGTTTTATCTTTGATTTTTTGATTTATAAAAACTGAACTGCTTAATATAATTTTATAAAAGTTAAGTGTCTCTTTTAAGTTTAAATAAAACTCTTCCTTAAATAAAATTTCACTTATTTTTATTCCTTTTCTAGCTATTCATAGACTGGACCAATTCCACATTTAGTAGTACCGATTTGTTTTTTCCTAAATATTTTTCTCTTGCTATATCTAACCTTATGTGATATTTAAATATTAATTAACATTCTTCTGAAATTAAAACCTTTTGTTAAAAACTATTTTCTTTTTTTTTTATTATTTCTATTTAACAAATCAGTTAATGATATAACTATTCATACTCCTTTACTTTCCTTTACTTATTATACAAACAATTTAAAACAACACTAACTTAAACAACATGTAATTTTTTTTAATACAATACAAACCATTTGATCTTAAATATTAATTTTATTTTTTATAACTTAACTAATGTATGACCTGCATTGCATTGCATTGTGCTGTGCTGTGCTGTGCCCACCTTGAAAAGGTTACGTAATACTGTATAAATTAGAATAAAGAAGTTAATTACCTCCACTCCCTACAACTACACCTCTCATCATTACTTAACAACATAACACTTAAACCAAACCAAAAAACAAGTCAAAAGACTTCAA
>NZ_CACTJB010000002.1:0-170981 GCF_902713745.1 Candidatus Portiera aleyrodidarum | reverse complement strand
TGAGAGGAGTTAAATTGATATGATGTTGAATGTCATAACGGAAGCATAATGTGTAGTGAGGTGAGTGGTATATTAGTTGATTTTATTTAAAATTACTTGCCATACTTTATTTATTAAACATAGCTTTTATTGAAATAAATTATAGTCAACATCATAAAAATAAAAGATTGTAAAGGTATTATTAAAATATGAAACATTCCCCAAACTAAACTTAATAACCATTGGATCCAAAAAGGTAAAAGATTAATTAAAATAAATATAACTTCTGATGCAAACATATTTCCAAATAAACGCAAAGATAAAGATAAAGGTTCAATTAATAAACTAATAACTTCTAAGATTATATTAAACGGTATTAAAAATATATTATTAAAGGGTTTTGTACAAATTTCTTTCATCAAACCAGTTAAACCTTTATTTTTTATAGCATAAAATAATATTATAAAAAAAACACTTATAGCTATACCTGCTGTTATGTTTATATCTGAGGTTGCTAAAATTTTAATATTTTGATCAATATTAAACAAATACAAAATTATATTAACAAAATCAATAGGTAATAAATCAATAAAATTCATTAATAAAATACAAATAAAAATAACTAATGAAAGTGGTCCTATTAATTCATTCTTATATTTAAAATTATTACTTATTATTTTGTTTATTTTTTCAATGATATATTCTACTGCATTTATTAAACCTTTAGGTACAGTATTATAATTTAATAACAACGAACATTTGTAAAAAACAAATAAAAATAAAAAACCCATTATAAAAGAAACAAATATAGAATCTAAATTTATTGCAAAAACACCCATACTTTTTATCTGTTCTATATTTTGTGCAATAATCCACCCCTTTTTTGGATATAACCCAAAAGTTAAATTTTGTAAATGATGTTTAATATATTTCGTATATAATAAATTGTTCATATTATGTTTTATATTTGTGTTTGTGTTTGTTTATTTATTTCTTTCCAAGTTTAATTTACATTAAGTTAGTTTATATTGGGTTAGTTTGTATTGGCTCTTGTGTATTCCCTTCACTGTTTTATTTTTGATGCTTTTGATACGCCTTACTCCTCTCAATAACATAATGGACTCAGATGATTTGAGTCTGCTCTGATTTTTTTATGAGCTGTTTGGCTCTGCCTCTTTTATTTATTTTAAAAGAATATTCAAGCACAAAATCCTTTTGATTATTTATTCGGGCATTTTTAAAACCTAATTTTGTTAAGTATTCTGTAATTTCTTGTAACATATTTTTATTACCGCATAACATTAGCTTATCATATTTAAAATTAATAAAAGGGAACTTTAAATCGCTAAATACTTTTCCATTAATAAGAAGTTCTGTTATTCTACCTTTAGTTAAATATTTTTCACGAGTAGTTGTAGGGTAATAAATTAAATTGTTTTTTATTTTATTATTTAGATTTTTATTATATCTACTTTTTTTGTTAATAAAATGTTTATATGATAATTCATTTATATAACTTACTCCATGTATTAACACGATTTTGTTAAAACGTTTATATAAAATTGGATCTTGTATTAAACTTATAAATGGAGCTAAACCTGTGCCTGTCGCTAAAAGATATAAAACATTACCATTTTGAATATTATCAAGTATTAAAGTTCCAGTTGCTTTTTTACTTATTACTATATAATCACCAATTTTTATATTTTTTAATAATGATGTAAAGCTGCCTTTTTCTATTGTTATTGAAAAAAATTCAAGATAATTGGAATAATTAGGAGTGACGATAGAATAAGCTCTTATTATTAATTTATAGTATTTATTTTTAATTAAACCAATAATTAAAAATTGACCATTATTAAAACGTAACTTTTTATTTTTTGTAGTATAAAAGCTAAATAATTTATGATTCCAATGAATTACATTTAAAATCTTTTCAATACAAAAAAAGTTTTTCACATTTTCTCCATTAATTTAATTTAGTGTTAGTTTAAAAACATTTTATAAGCAATATTATTGCTTTCTTTCCAAAATCTATAACCTAATTTATCTAAATTGTTTTCTATTTGTTGTATCTTATTTTTATATAATTGAATAGCTATTAAAACCCGACTATAAGCATAACCATAATTTCTGTAATGAAATAAAGAAATATTAAAAACTTCAGGTAAACTATTTAAAAATTTTATTAAGGCTCCTGACTTTTCTGGGAATTCAAAACAATATAATTCTTCTTTGTAATTCTTTTTATTTGCAAATAGCTTAAATTTTCCTCCAATTAAGTGACGAATATGTAATTTGATTAATTCATTAGAACTCATATCTCTAACTAAAAAATTAGCCTTACGAATGTTATTAATTACGTTTTTTTTATCTTCAGTGCCTGGTATTATTTTTAAACCGATTAATATATTTGCTTTTTTTTTATTAAAAAACCGATAATTTAATTCTGTAAACCTTTTATTTTTACCTATTAAATTACATAAAACTTTTAAACTTCCAATAGATTCAGGTATTTTAATAGCTAATATTAATTCTTTGTTTTCACCTAAAGCTGTTCTATGTGCTATGTATTGTAATTTGTCAAAATTAATATTTGCTCCAGTATTTACACAAATTAAATTTTTGTTTGTAATATTTTGTTTTATTATATATTTTTTTAAACCAGCTAAAGATAAAGCGCCTGATACTTCTGCTAAAGCTCTTGTATTTTCAAATATATCTTTTACTGCGCAACACATTTCATCTATATTAACAGTTATAATATCATCTACATCTATAAAACTTTTTAATAAGGCAAAAGGTTTGTTTCCAACCCTCGAAACTGCGACTCCTTCAGCAAACATATCTATAGTATTTAAAGTAATTGGATAACCATATTTGATTGCTTCTTTTAAGCAAGCAGAATCTTCTGGCTCTACACCAATTATTTTTATTTTAGGCCTTAAATATTTAAGATATGCTGTTATTCCTGCAATTAACCCACCACCCCCAACAGGAACAAAAATTGCATATATTGTATTTTTATATTGTTTTAAAATTTCCATAGCTAAAGTCCCTTGACCCGCAATTACTTCTGCATTATCAAAAGGAGGTATGTAAGTATAACCATAATTATTAACTAAATTTAATGCATATTTTAAAGAAGAATTGAAATTATCACCTTTTATTAAAACTTCAGAACCTATAGATTGCACGGATAAAACCTTAATCTCAGGGGTAATTTTGGGCATAATTATAATTGATTTAATACCTAATTTTTTAGCAGCCAACGCAACTCCTTGAGCATGATTTCCAGCTGAAGCTGTAATTACACATTGAATTTGTTTATTTTGCAATAAATTTCTCATGCAATTGTAAGCACCTCTAATTTTAAAAGAAAAGATTTGTTGTAAATCTTCACGTTTTATAAATATATTATTTTTTAAAAAGTTAGAAAGTAAAGGTGTAAAAGATAAAGGTGTTACTTTAGCAACTTCATATACTGTTGCTTTAAGTATTTTTTTTACATAATTTTCTAATATCAAATGAGAATTATATTTTATGTGTTTCATATTTCTATATATTTTTATATGTTATGTTGATTTTATGATAAAAAAATGATTCAATTATTATTCTAAATCAAATAAACATCTTTAACAATTATAATGAAAATAAAGAATAATACTATTGAGTATTTAATAGTAATGTTACAAACATTTTGGTCAAAATTTGGTTGTTTAATGTTACAACCGTTGGATATAGAAATTGGTGCAGCTACATTTCATCCTTTTACTTTTTTTAATTCGCTTAATACAAAAAAAGAAATTGTAAAAACATGTTACACCCAATCTTGTAGAAGGCCTAAAGATGGTAGATACGGTAATAAAACTAATAGATTACAACATTATTATCAATTTCAAGTAATTTTTAAACCTTCACCAAAAAATTTTCAACAAATTTATTTAGATTCTTTAAAAATTTTAGGTATAAATTTAAAAATAAATGATATTAAATTTTTAGAAGATAAATGGGAATCACCTAGTTTAGGTGCTTGGGGTTTAGGTTGGGAAGTATGGTTAAATAATATAGAAATTACACAGATTACTTATTTTCAACAAATAGGAGGTATAGATTGTTATCCTGTGACTGGAGAAATTACTTATGGACTTGAAAGAATAGCGATGCATTTACAAAGTAATAATGATTTTTATAATATAAAATGGAATAAGGATATTACTTATGGTGAGATTTTTTTACAAAATGAAAAAGAACAATCAACTTATAATTTTAAGTTTTTAGATAAAAAAAATTTATTAAATAATTTTTTTAAATATGAAAATTCGTGTTTTCATTTATTACAAAAGAATTTAATAATACCTGCTTATGAAACATTATTAAAATCATCACACATTTTAAATTTATTAGATTCTTGTAAATTTATAGATTTTTTAGAGAAAAAAATTTATGTATATAGGGTAAGAACTATGGCGTGTGAAATTGCAAAAAAATATAAAATCAACTTATAACTATGAAATGAATAAATTATTTATTGAAATTGGGTTTGAAAATCTCCCTATAAAATCTAACGACATTATTCCCAACAATCTTCTAAAAATTTTAACCCAAAACTTCAGAACATATTCAAACAAAAACAAAAACAAAAACAATAAAGAAAATTTTTATTTAAAAAAGATTAATATTAAAATATTTACAACAGCCAGACGTATTGCCATACAAATAAAAAATATAAAAAATATTGAAAACAATATAAAAAATATACTTCAATTTGCTATTAAAATATTTTTAACAAAGATTTCAGGGTTAAAACAAATGAGATGGGGAAAAAATCCTTATAAATTTATACGTCCTATAAATTGGTTTATAGTATTATTTAATAATAAAATAATCAAAATCAAATTATTTAATGTATTTTCAAATAGAAAATCTTATGGTCATATAATACATTGTAAAACATATATAAAACTAAATAAAAGTAATGAGTATTTATTTAAATTAAAGTATCCTGGATATGTAATTGTTAATTTTAATTATCGACTTGAACTTATTAGACATATGATTTTATATCTTTCTAATCAACATAAGTTTTTAGTAAATATAGATGAAAATCTTTTAATAAATATCACTCATTTAGTAGAATGGCCCGTAGCAATTGTTATAAAATTCAATAAAATATTTAAAAAACTTCCTAAGGAATTAATTATATTTTTAATTAAATTTAAACAAAAAAGTTTTCATTCAGTTAATCAAGAAAAATTTTTAATAAATAAATACATTGTTATTGTTAATTTAAATAGTTTAAATAAACAAAAATTAATATTCTTGAATGAAATGAACATTAATATTTTTTTTAATGATATTTTACTTTTGGTACTATATGATTTAAAAAGAAAATTATTTGAACGTTTTAAAGATTTAGAAAGAGTAATTTTTCAATATAATTTAGGAACTTTAGCTGATAAAACTCGTCGTATTATTAACATTATTAAAAAATATATTGTTTATATTGGAGGAAATATAAACATTGCTATTAGGGCTGGATATTTATCAAAATGTGATTTTATTACATATTTTGTTAAAGAGTTTAATTTATTTAAAGGATTTATTGGATCTTATTATTCTTTTATAAACAAAGAAAAAAAGGAAATCTATAAAACAATCTACCAACAATATTTGCCAAATCATTATATTAAAAGTTTACCATTTACAAAAGAAGGAATATCCTTATCTTTATCAAATAAAATAGATGATTTAATAGGTTTTTTTTATTTAGGTATTAAATTAAATAATAGTAATGATCTTTTATTTACAAGAAGATTAGCTTATATAATAATAAAAATTATTATCTTTAATGAAAAGAATTTAGATCTAAAAAAATTAATTAAGTATTCTATTGATCTGTATAAAAAGATTTTAAAAAAAACTAAGTTTATAACTGACATATTCTTATTTATCTTAGACAAGATATTAAATTTAACATCAAAATATCAAATAAATAAAACAATATATTGTGCGTTAAAGCATACCAGTTTTTGTCCTTATGATTTATTTAGACGTAGTTATATAATGAATTATTTATTTAATAAGAAGAATATTATATTATCTATAATAGAAATAAATAAAAGAATAATTAATTTTTTAAAGAAATATAAGAAAATATATAACCATAATTTGTTTATGAATTATACAGTTAATGTTAGATATTTTAAAACAAATGCAGAATATAATTTCTTTAATTCAATATTTTTTTTTATACAAACTTATAATAAATTAATAGAAAAAGGTAATTGTAATTATAAAGATATTTTGTATTTATTTTCTACTTTAAATAATAAAATAAACAGGTATATAAAACTTATACAAATCTTTCAAACAAATATTAAGGTAACTAAAAATAATATTTTAATTTTCTTATTGTTAAGAAATATTTTTATCAAAGTAGCTGATTTTATAGGCCTAGTAGGAATTGAACCTACAACACAAGGATTATGAGTCCTCTGCTCTAACCTATTGAGCTATAGGCCTTCATAACATCCCTTTAAAAAAAACTATTACTAAAATAACATACCACAACAACTAAAAATAAAATAACATAACTTAAATTAAATTACACCTCAATCAAACCAACTTAAAATAACTTAAACCAATCAAAACCAACTTAACTTAACTTAAACCATTTAAAACATAACTAAACCATTACACAACCCCACAAACCAACTTAAATTAATACAACTTAATGTAAACCATTACAACACAAACTAAACTATTACAAACCAAAACAATTTAATGTAAAACCAAAAACAAAAACAACACTTCAATTCAAAACACATTAAACCATTACAACACAAACCCAACACATATCAACTTACATCTCATTACACCACATTAATATAAATTTGATTAAATTAAATTACATTACATTAACTTATATTATATTAACTTAACTTAACCTTACACAACATTAACCTAACCTAAACTAAACTAAAACACTTCAAAAACAAAACAAAACAAAACAAAACAATTTAAAACACTTCATATCAACTTAAAACAACATAACATAACATAAAACAAATTAAAACAACATAACATAAAACAATTTAAAACAACTTAAAACAATTTAATTTAAAACAACCTTACACAACCTTACAAAGCACTAATCCAATAACACAAACATACCACAACTTAATGTAAACAAACACAAACAAAAACAATCAAAACACTTCAAACCATTACAAACCAACTTAAATAATAAATAAACTAAACCACAACTTTAAAAAACCAACTTACTTAACCTAACCTAACCTAACCTAACTTAACTTAACTTAACTTACATTACATTACATTACATTAATAACCTTAATTTAATCCAACACTTAATACAAAACATAACACCACAAAACAATCAAAACCACACCACTAAACTATTACATACCACCCCACATCACATCACATCACATCACATTACATTACATTACATTAACTTACATTACACCTTACACTACACTACACTACAACACACTTCAAAGCATCTCAACACAACATTACACAACTTATATTAAACAACACAACAACTTATATTAAAGTAACCTTACAAAGCATTACACTAACAAAATAAAATACCCAAACTTAAAAACAAAAACAAACTTAAACTTAAACTTAAAAACAAACTACACTATTAAGTTAACACATAACATAACATAACATAACAACATTACATTAAAATACATTAATGTAAAACAAAACCATTACAAAATAAATTAAACCACATTACATTAAAGCAACATTACATTACCTTAACTCAATACAAAGTATTACAACTCAACAACATCTCATCTCAACACATAACAAAACATAACATTACATAACAACTTATATTATATTATATTAAAGCAACTCAAATACAACTTATATTACACTACACATAACTAATCCTAAACATATACAACTTGAATTGATTTACACCACATTAAGTTGTTTTACTTACACTACAACACATAACATAAAATAAAATAAAATAACATAACACTTCATCTCATCTCATCTCATCTCAAAGAAAAGCAACACACTTCAAAGCATCTCAACACAACATTACACAACTTATATTAAACAACACAACAACTTACAACACACTACACTACACTTACACTTACATTAACATTAACACATAACCATAACAACTTACATTAATGTAAACAATCAAACACAACTAAATCCAATCCATTACAAAACTTACATTAACTTACAACACACTTACACTAACTTAAAACAACACACTAACTTAAAGTCTAATACAAAGCAAAAAGCAACACATAAAAAAACATAACATAACATAACATAACATAACAACACATATCAACTACAACAACACAACACAACAACACAACTTACAACACATAACATAACATAACAACTTAATACAAGCATAACACCTCACACTTCACCACATAACAAAAACAGACCAAAAAGAAAACAACTTAAAAACAATCAAAAACAACCCATAACACAAATTCTGCTCTTACGGCTCACACCAACATACATAAATGTAATAACGTAAGTTTGTTTCTGAGGTGTAATGTTTTATTACTCAAAAATTTCTATTTTATCGCCTATTTTAACATCATTATAATTACGAATACATACCCCAAATTCCAGACCATTACTAACTTCATTAACATCTTCTTTAAAACGACGTAAGGAATCTACTACACCTTGATAAACAACGAACTTATTTCGAACAACTCGTAGCTTTTTGTTTCGTAATATACTACCTTTTTTAACTATACATCCAACAATTATTCCATTTTTTTTATTAGTTTTAAAGATATCACGAACTTCTGCAATACCAAGGAGTTGGTCAAGTTGTTTAGGTTTTAATTTATTATGTATTATTTCTTTAATACCATCAATTAATTTATATATAATGTTATAAGAAAATAATTTTATATTTTCACGGTCAATAATCTCTCTAGCCTTATTTACTACATGCACATTAAAACCTATTAAAATTGCTTTTGATGTAATGGCTAACTTTACATCATTTGAGTTTATATTGCCAACATTAGCTGATATTAAATTAAGAAAAATTTTATTGTTAGATAATTCATGTATAGAATTAAGCAATGCTTTTAATGTTCCTTGTACATCAGCCTTAAGTACAATATTAATCGTATTAATTTTGTGAAAGAAATTTTGATTAATATTATTTATTTGTTTTTTATTTAAATTGTTTACATAACGAAAGTTAACCACATCACGTGCTTTTTTTTCATCTGAAACTACATTAAATTTCTCACCTGACTCTGGTATACCATTAAATCCAATAATATCAACCGGAATAGATGGACCTACTTTTTCTACAATTTTTCCTAATTCATTTATTATTGCACGCACTCTGCCATAATTTAATCCACATAATAATATATCACCTTTATGTAAAGTACCATTTAACACTATAATTTTTGCCACAGGTCCTTTTCCTATATCAATTCTTGATTCTATTACAACACCTTGACTTGGAGAGTCTAATTCTGTAGTTAAATTTACAAGCCCTGAGATTAAGTTAACAGATTCTAATAACAAATCGATACCTATTCCTGTTTTTGCTGATACAGGAATAAAAGGAGTATCTCCGCCCCATTCTTCAGGAATAAGCCCGTGTTCAGAGATCTGATTTCGAATACGACTGATATCTGTTCCTATTTTATCAATTTTATTAATTGCAACAATAACAGGTAAATTTTCATATTTAGCATGTTCTATTGCTTCAATAGTTTGGGGTTTTAACCCATCAACAGCTGAAACTACTAAAATAACAATGTCTGTGAATTTTACACCATTTGCCCGCATATTTTCAAAAGCTTTATGACCTGGAGTATCTATTAGAGTGATATTCTTTCCTTTATCTAACTTTACATGATATGCTTCTATATATTGAGTAATACCTCCTAATTCTTTATTTACTAATTTAGGTACTAGTTCAGGGTTAGTGTTCGTTTTAGTAAAAGTTTTATTTTTGAGAATGCAATCAATTAAAGACGTTTTTCCATGATCAACATGTCCCATTACAGTAATTATGGGCCAACGTTTAACTTTTTTTCCAAAATGAGGTTTAGTTTTTAATAAATTTTTCTCAATTTCATTACGATTTATAGCTTTTGCTGTGTGCCCTAATTCTTCTACAACTAAACAAGCAGTATCTTTATCAATTTTTTGATTTTTAGTGACTAAAACGCCCATCCTTAAGAAAATTTTTATTAATGATGCTGCTTTTATTGCCATTTTCTTAGCTAAAAATAAAATACTATTTGAGTCATAAATATTTATTTCTCTAATAATATTTTTTGCCTTAGGCAGTTTAAAAGTATGTCTTTTATTAATTAATTTCTTATTAGATTTTATCTTATGATTATCTTTGTTATTTATTTCTATTTTTTCTGTATTAAGTGTATAAAAAGTCTTTTTTTTACATATTTGAACATCAATTAATTTCTTTTCCATAAATATCTTGCTATTTATTTTTCTAGTTAAAGTAATTTTTTTTATACCTTGTTGATAATTTAGATAATTTAATAATATTTGTTTATCTTTTTCTGTTAATAACTTATCTGCCTTTTTATGTTTTACTCCTGCACTTTGTAAATAATTAAGTAACCTCTTTATATCACATCCTATTTTGCTTGCAAAATCTTTAACAGTTATTTCTAACATTATATTTCTCCAAAATAGTTTTTTCTTCTTTCATTGCTAAAATTAGCAATTCATCTTGTGCTCTTGATTTTAATTTTTTTATTACATTTATCTTCAATTCTTTTATTTTTAAAAATTCTTTAATAGGAACATATACAATTTCTTCCAAAGAAGTGAATCCATAATCCACCAATAAAACTGCTATTTTTTTAGCAATATCAAGTTTTAAACTTAAAAAATTTACTTGAGATTTATTTTTTTTATTAGCTTCATTTTTAGTAACCACATTTAACATCCATCCTGTTAGTTCTGATGTTAATTTAATATTTTGTCCACCTTTTCCTATAGCTTTATAATAACTATGCTCCTTAACTACAATTTCCATCTTCTGATTAATTTCATCAATATTTAAAGAAATTATATCTAAAGGAGAAAAAGCGTTAATAACAAATTTTTTATAATTCTTATCCCAAAGTATGACATCTATACGTTCATTATGTAATTCATTAGAAATAGATTGTATTCTTGATCCTCTAATGTCAAGACCTACACAATAACCTGTACCTATTGTTATTGGATCAATATTATATTTAACCGCAATTTTAGCTTTATAGCCTGGGTCTCTTGCAACACTTTTTATTTCTATTAATTCATCTAATATTTCGGGGATTTCTCTTTTTAATAATTCAATTAAAAAAGTCGAACAACATCTTGAAAGTATTAATTTAAAATTACGACTATAGGGAATTACCTTATATAATAATGTGCGTATTCTTTCATTAATATTAAACCGTTCACCTGGAATCATTTGATTCCAAGGTAAAAACCCTTCAGTTTTATCATCTAATTCAATTATTATACCTTCTTTAATTATTTTTTTTATATTCCCACATATTATTTCACCTATTTTGTTACTATAATTACGTATTATCTCAGTATGTTCAGCTTCACGAACTTTTTGTACAATAATTTGTTTTGCAATTTTAACAGCTATTCTACAAAAATTAATATTCTCAATTTTATATTCAATATATTTATTAATTTCAAACTTTTTATTTATTTTTTTAGCAGCAGTATAAGGAATTTCAATAGATGATTTAGTATAAGTTTCATCTTTAACGACTTGCCATCTCCGAAAAGTATCATACTTACCATTTATTCTATTCATTTTAACTATAATATTTACATTTTGTCCTTCAAATCTTTTAATTGTTGCTCCAGATAAAGCTTCTTCAACTGCCTTAAATATACAATGCCGTGACACACCTTTTTCATTATAAATTGAATCAATATTTAATAAGATATCTTTACTCATCATACCTTTCCTGAACTGAAACTAATATATTTAGTAATAAAACAACACATAACAAAACATATCATTACATAACAACTTAATCAAAACAAAAACATTACAAAACAATTCAAAAGACTTCAATCCATTACAATTCAACACAAAAAACTAAACATACCACAACTTTAAACACTAACTCTAACTTTAGTTAATATGTTTTAGTTTGAAGTGTATTTTGTTTGTGTAATGCTTTGTAAGGTTAGGTTAAAGTTAATATAATATAATATAAGTTGTTATGATATGTGGTGTTATGTGTTGTGTTGTATTAAGTTAGGTTTAGTTATGTAATGAAGTGTATTGAGTTAGTGTAAGGTTGAATTAATGTAATGTGGTGTTGTGTTAGTTAATGTAATGTTGGTTTTAACTTAACTTAACTTGTTATGTTATGTGGTATGTAATAGTTTGGTGTAATGTAATGTTTTGTAATGTTGTGTTTTTTTTAATGTTGTTTAGTTGTGATGAGATGAAGTGTGTAAGGTGTTGTTATTTGTTGTGTTGAAGTGTGATGAGATGAAGTGTTATGTTATGTTATGTTATGGTTTGTTATTTTATGTTATTTTATGTGTTGTGTAAGGTTTGTGTTGTAATGGTTTAAGTTGTAATAGTTTGGGTTTGGGTTTGAATTGTTGTTGAATTGAATTGAAGTCTTTTGAATTGATTTGATTTGTTTTAAATTAAATTGTTTTAAGTTATGTTGTTTTGATTTGATTTGTTCTTTTATTTGAAGTCTTTTGAATTGATTTGATTGTTTTGGATTTGTGGTTTTGTTTTTTTACATTAAATTGCTTTGGTTTAAATTAAAAAAAATTAGTGTAAATTAATTTAAATTGGATTAAATTACATTACATTACATTACATTACATTACATTACATTACATTTGTGTAAGTTTGAGTTGAATTGTTTTTTACATTACATTAACTTAAGTTAGTTAAGTTTGAGTTTGTGTAGTTTGTTTTGAAGTGTTTGGGTGTATTAAGTTAATATAAGTTGTATTGAGTTAGTGTAGTTTAGTTTAGTGTTATTTTGTGTAGGTTGTTGTAAGGTAAGTTGTTGTGTTATGTTATGTTATGTGGTGTTGTGTAATGGTTTAGTTTTTTTAAGTTGGTTTAAAACAAGTTAATGTAATGTTGTAGTGTGTTGAGGTGTTGTGCTATGCTTTGTAAGGTTAAGGTTGTTTAAATTGTTTTGAGTTGTTTTGTTTTAAGTTGTTTTGAATTGTTTTTGAAGTGGTATGTTTTGAAGTGTTTTAGGTTAAGTTATTTTAAGTTAAGTTAAGTTAAGTTGTGTTGTGTTGTAAGGTGTTGTGTTGTTATTTGTTGTGTTGTGTTAATGTGGTGTGGTTTTTGATTGGTTTGTTTTTTTGTTTGTGGTATGTTTATTTTGTTTAGTTTAGTGGTGTAATGTTGTGTAATGTAGGTTTGTGTAGTGTAATGTTGTTTAAGTTGTTATTAGTGTAGTTTGAATGTGTTGTTATGATATGTGTTGTGCTATGCTTTGTAAGGTTAAGGTTGTTTTAAATTAAATTGTTTTAAGTTGTGATGTTTTGAAGTGTTTTAAGTTTGTTTTAGGTAAGGTTAGGTTAATGTAAGTAAGTTATTTCATTTCAAGTTGTTTTAGTTTAGTGTGTTGTGTTGAAGTGTGTTGCTTTGAGTTTGAGTGTGGTTTACAAAACATTAAATTATTTTAATGTGGTATGTAATGCTTTTGATTTGTGGTGTAATATTTTGTAATGTTGTGTGTTGTTGTGTTTTGTTTTGTTTTGTTTTGTTTGAGTTGGTGTGGTTTGTAATAGTTTAGTGTGGTTTAGTTTAGTTTAGTGGGGTGAGTTGAGTTTTCTTTGTATTGAGTTTGTTTTGAAGTGTTTTATGTTATGTTGTTTTAATTTGTTTTGTTTTTGAAGTGTTTTTTTTATTTTTTGTATTAAGTTGTTATGTTTTGTTATGTGTTGAGTTGGTTTGAGTTGTAATGGATTAAATTAAATTAATTTACAAAAAAAAACATTACATTAAGTTAACTTAAGTTTGTTTGGTTTAATTTGTGTAATGTAAGGTTATAAGTTTGTATTGAGTTACTTTGTTGTTGAGTTAAGGTGTTGTTGAATTGATATGAATTTGATTTGATTTGTTATGTTTTGAAATGATTTGATTTGATTTGTTTTGATTTGATTTGATTGTTTTGAGTTATGTTGTTATGTTTTGAAGTGTTTTTATTTTATTTTATTTGTTTTGTTTTGAAACGATACGATACGATACGATTCGATTCGATTTGAATTCTTTTGTTTTGTTTTGTTTTGTTTTAAATTGTTTTGAATTGTTTTTGTAATGTTTTTGTTTTGATTAAGTTGTTTTGTTTTTACATTAAGTTAATGTTGTGTTGAATTGAGTTAATGTACATTTAATGTGGTGTGGTGTGGTTTATGTTGTTTTTGATTGTTTTAATGTGGTTTTACATTAAATTGTTTTAACTTAAGTTAAGTTAAGTTGTGGTATGTTTTTGTGGTTTGTAATGTTTTGTAAGTTTAGACTAGACTAGTTTAGTTTAGTTTAGTTGTGTTATTTTAAGTTATTTTATTTTGTATTAAGTTTTGTTTAGTTAGTGTAAGGTAAGTTGTTATGTTGTAAGTTTTGAGTTGCTTTAATATAATGTTGTAAGTTTTGCTTGGTGGTGTGGTTTAAGTTGTTTAATGTGGTTTGTAATGTAATGTTGTGTGGTATGTTTATTTTGTTTAGTTTTGTTTTGTTTTGTTTTGAAGTGTTTTGTGGTGTTATGATTATTTTGTGTGGTTTACATTAAGTGTGAATTGATATGATATGATATGATTTGTTTTGTTTTGATTTGAAACGATACGATACGATTCGATTCGATTTAATTTAATGTAAGTTGATTTGATTTGTGTTTTAATATAAGTTGTTTTGATTTGATGTGAAGTCATTTGTTATGTTTTGAAATGTTTTTGATTGAAGTCTTTTAAGTTATGTTGTTTTAATGTTGTGTTGAGATGTGTTGTATTGTGTTGAGATGAAGTGTATTAGTGTTGTAAGTTGTTGTGTGTTTAAGTTGTTTTGGATTAAATTGTTTTGTTTTTATTTTATTTGAAGTGGTATGTTTTGGATTAAGTTGTAATGTTTTGAAGTGTTTTGGTATGGTTTGTTTTGTAATGGTTTGGTTTAAGTTTTTTAAAGTTAATTTAATTTATTTTATTTTAAGTTGGTTTGTAATGGTTTGGTTTGGTTTGGTTTGGTTTGTGGTGTTATGTAATGGTTTAGTTATGTTTTAAATGGTTTAAGTTAAGTTAAGTTATTTCAAGTTGTAATAGTTTGGTTTGGTTTGGTTTGGTTTGTTTTTATTTGATTGAGGTCTTTTGTTTGTGGTTTAGTGTATTGGTTTAAATTAAGTTAGTTATGTGTAGTTTGTGTAGTAAGTTTGTGTAAAACAATTCAAAACCACACAAGTTAAGTTAGTGTAAGTTAAGTTAGTGTATTTTGTGTAGTGTAGTGTGTTGTTATGTTAAGTTGTATTTTTTTAAGTTAAGTTGAGTTAATGTATTTTGTTTTAATGTGTTATGGTCTGGTCTGGTCTGTTTTGATTGTTTTTGTAATGGATTGATTGATTAAATTAGTGTAATGTTTTAACTTGTGGTGTAATGTAATGTTGTGTTGTTTGTATTTAAGTTGTTATATGTTGTATTGTATTGTGTTGCTTTGGCTTTGAGTTTTCTTTGAGTGTGAGATGAGATGAAGTGTTATGTTATGGTATGGTTTTGATTAAGTTGTTATGTTCTTTTATTTTATGTGTTATTTTAATTTGCTTTGCTTTGAGTGCTTTAATTTATTTTAATATAAGTTGTATTTTTTTAAGTTAAGTTAAGTTGAGTTGTATTAGTGTAGTTTGTTTTTGTTTTTAAGTTTGAATGTGTAAGGTTAAGGTAGGTTAAGTTAAATAATATAAGTTAATGTAATTTAATAAAAACACTTCAAATCAATCCAACTTAAAAAAAACTTACACTAACTTAGTTTGTTTGTGTAATGTGTTAAGTTGTTTAGGTTTAATTTAAAACAAATTACACTAAACTACAACACTAACTTAAAATAACACAACAACACCTTAACACAAGTCAAAACAACTCAACTCAACTCAAAGCAAAGCAAATAATAGCAACTTAAAACATCTCATCTCAACTCACACCAACCCAACGTAACTCAACAACAACACAAACCATTACAAAGTAACTCAATAACAAAGCATAACAACTCAAAACAAATTAATCCATTACAAAAAACAATTCCAAACTCAACCCAAACAAACTCCATTACACAAACCACAACCAAACATAACACCCTTAACACACTTATATTTTTTCATAACATACAATAAAACAATACAACTTGTTTTAATTTACACCACATTAATAACAACTAAACTATTACAAACCTACATTACACAAAATAACACCACTAAACTAAACAAAATAAACATACCACAAAACAGACCAATCAAAAACACTTCATTTCAAACCATTACAAACATACCACAAAACAATCAATTCAAAAACATTACAAAAGAAAAGACTTTAAACTAAACCACATAACAAAAACCACAAGTTAAGTTAAAACAAAGCATTAACTTGAAATAACTAAACTTTGTAAACTTACATTAACCTAACCTAAAAAACAAACTCAAACACAACATTACACACCATTACTTACAAAACATACCATTACATAACAAATGACATCAATTCAAATAAAAGAACAACTTAAACCACATAACTAAAACACAAAGCATTACATTAATACATAACACCTTACACAAACTAACTTAAGTTAATGTAATGTTTTATAAAAACAATTCAAAACAATCAAATAAAAGAACAAATCAATTCAAAAGACTTCAAATCATTTCAAACTAAACTCAACTCAACAACAACTCACCCCACACTAACTCAAGTTCAACCCAAAAACAAAAACAAAAACAATTCAAAACCCAACCCACTACCAACCACATAACATAACATACCACTAAACATACCACCCCACAACTCAACTTACACTTACATTACATTACACCACATTAATGTAAAAACACCTTACACAAACTACACTAATACAACTTAATGTAAAAAACTCAATAAAACCATTACACAAAACAACACAATTCAAACATACCATACCACATAACTAAACATACCACAACTTGAAATAACTTAAACAACACATAACACCACAACTTAAATTATATTAAACAAAACAACACATAACATAACATAACATAACATAACAAAGCAAAGCAAAGCAACACAACACACCACTAAACATACCACCCCACACTCAAACTCAAAGCAACACAAAATAACACAACTAAACTAAACTAGTCTAGTCTAGTCTAAACTTATATTACATTAAATTAATGTAATGTAAACCACATTAACTTAAAGAAAAACACACTAACTTAACCTTACATTACAACACTTACACTACAACACATAACACTTCAAATCATCTCAACACAACACAACACAACAACTAAACTAGTCTAGTCTAAACCTCAATACATTAACTTAACTCCCCACAACTTAAAAACAAACCCAAACTTCAAACCATTACACTACAACACACTTCAACACAACACACTAAACAACATTAAAACAAATAAAATACACTTACTCAAAACATATACAACTTAATAACAACTTATATGATATTAACTTAAAAAAAACCAAAACCAATACAACAAAACTTAAAACACTTCAATCCAACAACATTACAAACAAAAAAAAAACAAAACACTACACTACACAAAACAAATTAAAACAAAACAAAACAAAACAAACAAACAAACAAATAAACTTAACTAACTTAAAAAAACACATAACAACATTACAAAAACAAAACAAAACAACACAACACAACACAACACAACAACTTACAACACAACAACACACTCAAAGCAACACAACATAAAACAACAACACACAACACTAATACACTTCATCTCATCTCATAACAACACACTCAAACTCAAAGCCAAAGCAACACCTTACAACATTACACAACATCTCATCTCAACACTAATACACTTCACTCAAAGCATATCAACACATAACATAACAACACAACATTACACAACTTAACATTACACCACAAAAAAGCAACTTACAATACACCACATTAACTTAAAAGACCACAAAAACAAAACCATTACAACACAACATACACCACACTTCCTGAAATGCTCTACACTTCCTTCTCTCCATTTTGCACAAAACACTTCATAAAACTAACATCTCGTTTTTATGTTATGCTGTTGTCTTGAGGTGTAACTTTTTAGCGGGAATTGGATTTGAACCAATGACCTTCGGGTTATGAGCCCGATGAGCTACCAGACTGCTCCACCCCGCGTTAAATAAAAATTATATAGGATGCCAAGGACGGGACTTGAACCCGCACAACATTTATAGTTACTACCCCCTCAAAGTAGCGTGTATACCAATTTCACCACCTCGGCTTACTTATTAAGTCAAGATAAACAAAGTAAAGGAATTTAAAAAATACATTAATAAGGTTAAATAAATTAACCTATTTATTACTTTATAATATCCCTTATTAATTAAAATACTATTAAAATATAAGGTGTTTTGGAATAAAATAAAAGAAATTATGAAAATTTCAAGCATTATATTTACAAATAATAAATTATTCAAGGTTTATTGGGAAGGGAATTTGCCCTGCATTATTTTTTTTATTTGTTTAATATTTATGGTTTCATAAAAAAATAAAGCTTCTGCCATTAAATCAAGTTTATCAATATTTTTTTTAATTATTGAATAAGATTTTAAATAACAAGCGTCTATAATTTTTATTATTTCTTTATCTAATTTAGCAAAAGTTTTAACAGAATTTAAAAAGTTTTTATTATTAATTTGATTATTTAATTTATAATCATCATACATTATCGGTCCCATTTTCGAAGAAAAACCCCATTTATAAACCATATTATGAGCTATCTCTGTAGCACATTTTATATCATTTGATGCTCCTGTGGTAATACCGTTAAACCCTTGTGTTAATTCTTCAGCAATACGACCACCAAATAACGAACAAATTTTACTAAGTACTTGTTTGCGAGAATAACAATAACGATCTAATTTGGGTAAAAACATTGTAACACCTAATGCTTGTCCTCTTGGAATAATAGTTACTTTATATATGGGATCGTGTTCTGGCATTAATAAACCAATTAATGCATGTCCTGCCTCGTGATATGCAGTGTTTCGTTTTTCTTGTTCTGACATAACCATAGAGCGTCTTTCATTTCCCATTATTATTTTATCTTTTGCTTTTTCTAATTCATACATACTAACTAACTTTAATTTACATTTTGCAGCTAAAATCGCAGCTTCATTAACTATATTAGCTAATTCCGCGCCAGAACATCCGGGCGTTCCCATTGCAATTAGTTTAGGTTCTACATCATCAGACAAAGGGATTTTTCGTAAATGAATATTTAGTATATTTTCTCTACCTATAATATCAGGTAAATTTATATTAACTTTTCTATCAAACCTTCCAGGTCTTAATAATGCTTTATCTAATACATCAGGACGATTAGTTGCTGCTATAACAATAGTACCATTATTTGATTCAAAACCATCCATTTCAACTAATAATTGATTTAATGTTTGTTCTCTTTCATCATGACCGCCTCCACCTATATTTGACCCTCTAGTTCTTCCTACAGCATCTATCTCATCTATAAAGATAATACAGGGGGCTTTTGTTTTGGCTTTCATAAACATATCTCTAACTCGAGAAGCACCTACACCTACAAACATTTCTACAAATTCCGAACCAGAAATAGTAAAAAACGGTACCTTTGCTTCACCTGCTATAGCTTTAGCAAGCAAAGTTTTTCCAGTACCTGGTGGCCCTATCATTAACACTCCTTTGGGAATTTTTACTCCTAATTTTTTAAATTTTTTAATATCTTTTAAAAAAGATACTAATTCCTCCACTTCAGATTTAGCTTCATCACAACCTGCAACATCTCTAAAAGTAATTTTTATTTGATCCTTTGAAATTAATTTAGCTTTAGATTTACCAAAAATAATTGGTCCACCCTTTTTACCTCCAACATTAATTTGCATTTGTCGCATAAAAAATAATAAAACAGCTATTATAATTAATATTGGAAAACTAGATATTAATAATCTTGACCATATACTTGTTTTATTTGGTTCTCTTCCTTCTATAGAAACATTATGATTCAATAAATCATCTATTAAACTAGGATCTTCAATAGTTGGTCTAATTGTTTTAAACTTAGATCCATCTTTATGTTCCCCATTTATAAAATATCCATCAATAATAACATTTCGTATTTTATTTTTATGTATTTGTTGTACAAATTTAGAATAACTTAATATTTGAGTATTAGAATCAATACTAATATTATTAAATATTGTCAATAAAATTGCTATTATAATTAACCAATTACTTAGGTTTTTAGCCATATCTTAAAATTAATACTTAATTTATTATTTACCTTATTATGTTTATTACATTTTATAAATGTTCAATTAAATTAATTTCATATTTTACATTACCGCCTGGTGTATTTACATTAACAATATCACCTTTTTTTTTCCCAATTAAAGCACGCGCTATTGGAGATGTAATAGAAATTTTCTTTTTTTTTATATTTGCTTCGTCTTCTCCTACAATTTTATATTTTATTTTTTTATTATAAATTAAATTTATTAGAGTAACTGTTACTCCAAATATTATTTTACCATTTGGATATATTTTAGTTATGTCTATAACTTGAGAATTAGCAATTTTATTTTCAAGTTCTTTAATACGTCTTTCTAAAAAACCTTGTTGTTCAATAGCTGCATGATATTCAGCATTTTCTTTTAAATCACCATGTTTTCTTGCTTCAGCAATATCATTAATAATTTTATTTCTATTAACAGTTTTTAATTTATTTAGTTCTTTTTTTAAAATTTTTTCACCTTTTTTTGTCATAGGTATTTTCTTTGCTGAGACCATCATTAACTAACTCCCAACAAATGCATGTCTTGAATTTTTCTTACTTTATTTATTTTTTTACAGTACTTTAAAGCCATACATATTGCGTATGCACCTGCAATAGTAGATGTGTATGGAACTTTTTTTATAATGGCAGTATTACGAATTATGTAATTTTTTTTTATTAAATTATTTTTTTTATTTATTGTGTTTATTACATAATTTATTTTATATTTTTTAAATAATAAACTAATATTGTTTTTACTAATGCTTTTAACTAAAATCCCATGTTGTAATATAAAGTTAGCCGTGCCCATTGTAGCTATTAAATTAAAACCTAAGGTTCTTAAAATCTTTGCTATTTTTGCTATTTTATTTTTGTCTATATTAGAAACTGAAATAAAAGCAATAAGTTGTTTATTTTCTTTTAAATTTATAATAGGCATTCCTATACTTAATTGTGCTTTATAAAAGGCTTCACTAAAATTACTTCCTATGCCCATTACTTCTCCTGTGGATTTCATTTCGGGTGATAAGATAGGATCTACACCTATAAATTTATTAAAAGGTAATACAGCTTCCTTTACTCCATAAAATTTAGGTTTTATATTTTTAAATATTTTTTTATTATTTAAAGGTTTACCTATTATACAATTTGCAGCTATTTTAGCTAAAGAAAAACCTGTACATTTTGAAACAAATGGTATGGTTCTAGAAGCTCTAGGATTTACTTCTAAAATATAAATTTTTTTATTTTTACAAGCTATTTGACAATTCATTAATCCTACAATTTTTAATTGTATAGCGATTTTTTTTATTTGTTTTTTTATTTCATTTTGAAGTTTTATGTCTAAATAAAAAGGAGGTAATGAACAAGCAGAATCTCCTGAATGTATACCTGCTTGTTCTATATGCTGCATTATTCCACAAATTATAACTTCGTTACCATCTGATAAAGCATCAATATCAATTTCTATTGCTTTGTTTATATATTTATCTAATAAAATAGAATTGTTTTTTGATAAGTTCAAAGCTTTTTTAATATATTTTTCTAATTCTTTTACATTATAAGCAATTTCCATTGCTCTACCTCCTATAACATAAGAAGGACGAACAATTAAAGGGTAACCTATTTTTTTTGCTTTAATTAAAGCATCTTCTAAGTTAAAAGCAATTTCATTCTCAGGCTGTAATAACTTAATTTTTTTAATTAATTTTTTAAATTTTTCTCTGTCTTCAGCTGTGTCTATAGTTGATTTATTAGTTCCTATTATAGGAATTTCTTGATTCTTTATATTTTTTATTATTTTCAAAGGGGTTTGACCACCAAACTGAATAATAACTCCTTTCGGATTTTCTTTTCTTATAATTTCTAATATATCTTCTAATGTTATAGGTTCAAAATATAGTCTATCACTAATATCATAATCGGTAGAAATTGTTTCTGGATTGCAATTAATCATTATTGTTTCATAACCTTCTTCTCTTAAAGTAAGAGCTGCTTGAACACAACAATAATCAAATTCAATACCTTGTCCTATTTTATTAGGACCTGACCCTATAATAATAATTTTATCCGAAGATTTTTTAATTTTAGCTTCACATTCATTTTCATAAGTAGAATACATATAATCCGTTGAAGTAGTAAATTCTCCGGAACATGTATCAACTCTTTTAAATACTGGATGGATTTTTAATTTTTCCCGTAAAGCTCTAATATTTTTTTCTTTAACATTTAATAATTTAGCAATTCTCTTATCACTAAAACCTTGTTTTTTTAAATAATATAAATTTTCATAATTAATATTCTTTATATTTTTATTTAAAAATATATTTTCTATGTTTATTAATTCTTTTATTTGACTTAAAAACCACATATCTATTTTTGTATAATGAAAAATTTCTTTTATTGTGAGTCCAACTCTAAAAGCATCAGCTATATAAAAAATACGTTCATACCCCGGATATATTAATTCTTTTTTTATTGTATTTATTGAATTTTTATTAAGCGTTAATATTTTATTATCTAAACCATTAATTCCTATGTCTAAACTACGTAATGCTTTTTGTAATGATTCTTTAAAACTTCTTCCTATGCCCATTACTTCCCCAACAGATTTCATTTCTGTTGTTAATCTGTCATTAACTTTAGGAAATTTTTCAAAGTTAAAACTAGGTATTTTTGTTACTACATAATCTATAGTTGGTTCAAACGAAGCAGGTATTTTACCTATGTCATTTTTTAATTCATCTAAAGTATAACCTATAGCTAATTTTGCCGCTATTTTAGCTATGGGAAACCCTGTAGCTTTAGAGGCTAAAGCAGATGATCTAGAAACTCTAGGATTCATTTCAATGACAACCATTTTTCCAGTTTTTGGATTAATCCCAAATTGTACGTTGGATCCTCCACTATCTATTCCAATTTCTTTCAAAATAGTAATAGAAGCATTACGCATTATTTGATATTCTTTATCCGTTAAAGTTTGTGCAGGGCATATTGTAATTGAATCACCTGTATGTATGCCCAGTGCATCAAAATTTTCTATGGAACATACAATAATACAATTACCTTTTTTATCTCGTAATAACTCCATTTCATACTCTTTCCACCCAATTAAATATTCATCTACTAACAATTCCTTAGTTGGTGCTATATTCAGCCCTCTAATACAAATTTTTTTTAACTCTTCAAAATTCTTTGCTATGCCTCCACCAAATCCTCCCATAGTATAAGAAGGACGTATAATACAGGGAAAACCGATTTTATTTTTTATTTCATATATTTCTTTTATATATCTAATTATTACAGATTTAGGACTTTCAAGGCCAATATTATTCATTAACGTAATAAATTTATTGCGATTTTCAGCTTTTTTTATGGTAGATATATTAACTCCAATAAGTCTTACATTAAATTTTTTTAAAATACCATATTTATCTAAATCTAAGGCACAATTCAAAGCTGTTTGTCCTCCCATTGTTGCTAGTAATGCATCTGGCCTTTCTTTTTCAATGATTTTAGATAAAATTTCCCACTTTATTGGTTCAATATAGGTTGAATTAGCTATCAGCGGATCAGTCATAATAGTTGCTGGATTTGAATTAACTAATATAACATAAATACCTTCTTCTCTTAAAGCTTTGCATGCTTGAACTCCAGAATAATCAAATTCACATGCTTGTCCTATAATTATAGGACCAGAACCTATAATTACTACTTTTTTTATATTATATTTGGGCATATAACTTCCATTAACTAATTTAGTTTTTTAATAAACCGATAAAATAATAAATATGCATCCTGAGGTCCAGGATTTGCTTCAGGATGTCCTTGAAAGCTTAAAGCAGGACAATCTATTCTTTCAAGTCCTTGTAAAGTACCATCAAATAGAGATCTGTGAGTAATTTTAATACTTTTTGGTAACGTAGTTTTATCTACAACAAAACAATGATTTTGAGTGGTGATAAAGATTTTACCAGTTTTTAAATCTAAGATTGGATGATTTGAACCATGATGTCCAAAATTCATTTTAATTGTTTTTGCACCACTCGCCAATGCCAATAATTGATGTCCTAAACAAATACCAAATAAAGGAACTTGATTAGTACACAATCTTTTTATAGTTTTTATAGAATCCTGATAATCTTTAGGGTTACCAGGACCATTAGAAACTAAAACTCCATTTGGTTTCATTGAGATAATTTCTTTAAATGAAGTTTTATATGAAACGATTGTTAAACGACATCCTAATTGTTTTAATATTCTTATTATATTATATTTTGCCCCAAAGTCATAAACTATAATATGATATTTATGTTTTTTAAAATTAAACTTTTTTTTATTATTATTTAACTTTATATTAGACTTTTTTAACTTTATATTTTTCCGTGCTAATTTTATTGCTTCTTTAATGTTCTTCTTATTTATATTATTAACAGTTATAATAGCGCCATTTTGTATACCTTTATCCCTTAATTGTATAGTTAATTTGCGAGTATCAATGTTTGTTATACAAACAACATTTTGATTTTTTAAATATTCTATGAATGAGCAGTTACTACGATGATGACCAATACCTACACTAGGACTAGGTATACAATTTAATATTAAACCAGACACACAAATTTTTTTATATTCTAAATCTTCGTTATTAATGCCTGTATTCCCTATATGTGGATTAGTAAAATTTACTATTTGTTTAATATAAGAAGGATCAGTTATAATTTCTTGATACCCTGTAAGGGAGGTATTAAAAATTACGTCACCTTCAGTATTACCACAATATCCTATAGAAATACCTTTAAAAATACTCCCATCTTCTAACGCTAACAATGCTAATTTATACAAAATTATTATCCTCTTTAAGTACATCTTGCATATTATAAAAACCATTTTTTTTATTTTTTATCCATTTTGCTGCAAGTATTGCGCCATAAGCAAACACTAACCTATTACTTACTTTATGATTAATTTCTATTATTTCACCTGATTTTGAAGCAAAAATTATTTTATGTTCTCCTATTATATCTCCTGCTCTAATCATTGAATATCCTATTGTATTTTTAATGCGAGGACCTGTTTTATTTAAGACTTTAATAGTATTTAATTTATATCCTATAATCTTAGCTATTTTTTTTCCTATATTTAATGCTGTACCAGAAGGATAATCAATTTTATTACTATGATGATATTCAATAATTTCTATATCAAAATCTTTTATTATTAATTTGTTTGTAATACTTATCATTATATCTAAAATAACATTAGCGCCTATACTCATGTTCGCTGATAGTACAAATGGTACTTTATTTTTAAATAATTTTATTTTTTTTAATTGTTTTTTTTTAAATCCTGTTGTCCCTATAATTATTGATTTTTTATTTTTACAACAATATTCTAAATTTTTTAAACTTATTTTTGGTTTAGTAAAATCTATTATTGTATCAAACTTATTTTTTATATCTTTTATATTTCCAACTGTTTTTATATTTAATTTACCTAATCCTATTATTTCGCCAATATCTTTTCCAATTAAGTTATTACTTGGGTTTATTACAGCACCTACTAATTTTATGTTTTTATCTTTTTTTATCGTTTTAATTAATAATTTACCAATACGTCCATTAGACCCTAAAATAATTATTTTTATCATAAATTTTATTTTGCCTTATTGTTTTTTAATTATATAATATATTTAATAACCTACTAAAATAGAAGATGGTAATGAAGCAAAATTTATTAATGGACAAATAATTATATTATCTATTAAATTTATAATTATAAACGCTGCTATAGGTGTAATATCTATTATCCCTATAGGTGGAATGATTTTCCTTAATAATAACATTATAGGTTCTGTTATTTGTATTATGAAAATTGAGCCTGGATGATCTGAATGATTTAATATCCAATTAATAATAGTCATTATGATCAATGAAAAAAAATATAATCTGCTCAAAATATTTAAGACACTTGCTAATGAACCAATGAATAAATTTATTATTGGTGGGATACTGTTTATATATAAAAAATATATAATAGAAATAGAAAATGTTTTAATTAAAAAAGCTGACATAAATGTTGCTAAATCAAAACAACCAATAGATTTAATAAATTTTTTTAATGGATTTACAATGAAAGATGTAATTCTTCTTATGTTTTGTGTTATAGGATTCGTTTTATCAACATAAGAAATATGCAAAGCAAAACGTAACATTAACATAAAGGTATATAAATTAAATAATGTATTAATTAAAGATAAACCAATATTTTCCATATATTTTATACTCCAATTTATTTTATATAATAATGTAATTAATATGAATAATATAAAAAATATTTTAAAACAAATAAAATTAAATACAAAAAAATTTTTAAATGAAAAACAATTTAAAAAAATAATAAAATCTAAAAAAATATTAAACATAAAAATAGGCTTAGATCCTACTACTTCTAATTTGCATTTAGGTCATTTTGTCTTATTTAAAAAGTTAAAACATTTACAAGAATTGGGACATAATATAATATTTATTTTAGGTGATTTTACTGGGATTATAGGTGATCCAACAGGAAAAAATATAACGAGAAAAATTTTAACAAAAAAACAAATAAAAATAAACGCTATAAAATGTCACAAACAAATTATTCAATTATTAAGTCCTAACAAACTAAAAATTTTATTTAATTCAGAATGGGTAAAGAAAATATCTTTATTTAGACTTATTAAAATTTTTTCAAAGTTTACAATATATAAAATTTTAGAAAGAAAAGATTTTAAGAAAAGATATAAACATGGTTTTAGTATTTCTATGCACGAATTTATATATCCTTTAATACAAGCTTATGATTCAGTAGTACTTAAAGCAGATATAGAATTAGGAGGTAATGATCAATTATTTAATCTTTTAATAGGAAGAGAATTACAAAAGATTTTTAAGCAAGAACCTCAAAATATAATTACTATGCCTCTTCTTGAAGGAACCGATGGTAAAAAAAAAATGTCTAAATCTCTTAATAATTTTATAAATTTAAAAGATAAACCAGGAGATATGCACAGAAAGCTTATTTCTATCCATGATAATTTAATTGATAAATATTTTAATTTATTATCAAGTAAACGTAAACATAAACATAAAACTATAGAAATAATAAAACAAAAACAAACACAAACAATCAAAACAAATCAACTTAAACTAAACTTAGCTTTTGAATTAATAACATATTTTTATAATCAAAATATAGCAAAAAAAGCATCAATTTTAATAGGAAATAAAGTTAATAACAATTTCTTTCCAAACAATATTCCTAAAATTCAATTTATTATAAAAAAATATATAAATGTTCCTATTATATATATCTTAAATAAGTCAGGTTTAGTAAAAAATAATTCACAAGCAAAAGACTTATTAAAAAATAAAAAACTTAAAATAAATAATAGAATCATTCATTTAAATTATAGCTTAATAATTAATAAAAATTATTTTTTACAATTAGGAAATAAAACTTTTGCTATAATACATTTAAAGGGGCCATAGTTTAATTGGAAGAACGCCTGCTTTGCATGTAGGAAATTAGGAGTTCAAATCTCCTTGGCTCCATTTAGTCTTTTGATAAATAAACAAATATTCAATAATGATTTGATATACTTTTGTTAGTAGTATGATATCTGAAAAGAAAACACATTCATTTATTTTATGGATCGTATCATTTTTTAAGCCTAACTCAATTATTTGATTACAAGTTTTTTTTATAAATCTACCATCTGATATACCACCATTTGTATTTATTTGTGGTAGTAACTTACAAATATACTTGATTCCAAACGTTACAGCATTTAATAATTTGCCTTTATTTGTTATATATGGTTCTCCTGAAATATACCATTCAATTTTATAATCTTTATTATTTTCCAAATTAAATAATAAAAAAATGTTACTTACTTTGTTTTTTATTTCATTTGCTGTAAGCTCATTTGAAAATCTAAAATTACATAATAATTTTGCATAATTAGGTAACATATTGGTAACACCTAATCCTGCATTAAAATTTGAAATTTGAAAGCTGGTTTTAGAAAAATATTTATTACCTTTATCCCATTTTATTTTTAACAAATAATGTGTTAAATTTATTAAAATATGTATTGGATTTAACAATGTTTTGGTATATGCTATATGAGATTGTATGCCATATACTATTATCTTTGCATTTAATGAACCTCGTCTACCTATCTTAAGAGTATCCCCGACAAAAATTTTACTAGTGGGCTCACCTATAATACAAGAGTTTATTATTTCTTTTCTTTTAATTATTTTATTTATTACATAGTTAGTTCCATATTTTCCTTCACCTTCTTCATCACTTGTTATTAAAAAAGATATTTTACCTTTGTATTTTGGATATATTTTTATAAGATTACAGGTTGCTTTTATCATTGCACATAAACTACCTTTCATATCAACGATTCCGCGAGAGATAATATATCCTTTGTTATTTAAAAAAGGTATAAAAGGTGGATGTTTCCATTCCTTAATTGTACCTGATGGTACTACATCAGTATGTCCCACAAATAATAATGTTGTTTTTCCAAATCCTTTTGAAGCCCATAAATTATAAACTCCTTTTTTATTTAAAACATCTATTTCAAACCCAAATTTACTTAAAATACAACCAATTAAAAATTGACATTCGTTATCTTTAGGTGTTATTGATTTTTTTGAAAGTAAATTAAATACTAAATTTAAAAGATAATACATTGGTTAATTTTTTTTATGTAAATTTTGATTAAGTTTTATTAGTTTTTTATTTCTACGACACTCTATTGTGCCCGTTATAGAATTTCTTAAAAATAATAAATTATTTTTATAAGATAAAACCTTTGCTTTAACTATTTTAAGTAATTTATTATTTAAATCCAAAATAGCTATTTTGGAACTTGAAGTTATATACAAGCCAGCTTCAATAATACAACCATTACCTAAGGGTATACCACACCCCGCATTAGCTCCTATTAAACAATTTTTACCTACTGAGATTAAAATTTTTCCACCCCCAGATAAAGTCCCTAGTATTGAAGAGCCCCCTCCTAGATCCGAATTTTCTTTTATAAAAACTCCAGATGAAATACGTCCTTCTATCATACAAGGTCCTTTAGTCCCTGCATTAAAATTACAAAAGCCTTCATGCATAATTGTGGTACCTTTCCCTAAATAAGCCCCTAAACGGATTCTTGATGTGTCAGCTATTCTTACACATTCTGGTATAATATAATCTGTCAGTTTAGGAAATTTGTCAATACTAAAAATTGTAATAGTTATATTATTTAATTTAGAATTATTTTTAGTTACTAGAAGTTCTTCACTGTCAATAGGGCCGATATTAGTCCAACATATAGTTTTCATAAGGTTAAATATACCAAATAAATTTATTGAATTTGGTTTGCATAATTTATAAGACATGATATGTAATTTTAAAAAATTTTCTGTAATACTTAAAGGATTTTTATCATCCAAAAGAAAAGTAATAATTAACAAAGTTTTAGAATGTATAAAGCTCTTTATTTTTTTTGCTGTTTTTAATTCACCTATATTTTTAAATTCTAAATATAAGATTAATAAATCATTATTAGATAAATATAAATTAAAACAATTTGAATGAATATTGCAATTAAATTTTAAATTCGTTAATAACTGTTTTATTAACATTGGAAAAGGATATATAACTGTAAGAGGAAAATAAACTTCTAAAATTTCATTTTTATAATTTTTACTTGCTACACCTAAACCAAAACTAAAAATCATAATAAATTTATCCTCCTAACTTTTCATTTTATATTAACGTATCGTTGTTAAAACCACCCCTGTTTGTTTTATAATTAATGTATGTTCCCATTGTGCCGAATTACTTTTATTTTGTGTAGTTGTTGTCCATCCATCTTTTAAAATTTTAATTGCAGTCCCCCTATTGATTAATATGGGCTCAACGGTTAAACACATTCCTTGTTTTAAAAGAACATCATTATTATTATATCCATTGTAATTAAGAACTTGAGGTTTTAAATGAAAATCAGTTCCCACACCATGTCCACAAAATTCTTTTACAACACTATATCCATTTTTTTTTGCATGTGTTTGAATAGTATCTCCTACTTTTGAAAGATTTGCACCATCACAAAGAACAGATATAGCTTTATTTAGACATTCTTGTGCTCTTTTACAAACTTTATAAGTCTTTTTTTTTCTTTTGTTTCCAACAATATACATTGAACTAGTATCTGCATAATATCCATTTTTTATAATTGTAACATCGATATTTAAAATATCATTTGTTTTTATTTGTTTTTTATAATTAGGAATGCCATGACAAACTATATTATTTGTAGATATGCAAGTTGCATGTTGATAACCTTTATATCCTATTGTTGCTGAAATACATCTTATCTTAGTTTCTATATATTTATGACAAATATTATTTATTTCTTCTGTATTAATCTCAGATTTAATATATTCATTAATCAATGCTAATATCTTGGCTGCTAAGTTTCCTACAAATATTAATTGTTTTATATCTTTTAACGAATAAATTTTAATGGTCATAAATTTTTATATTTGAAGTTAATTTTTTGTTATATAATATTATTTTAATTTTAACTTTAACATATAAGGAATTAGATTTTTATGATAATTACATTGCAGGATTTATTAAAAGCTGGTGCCCATTTTGGACACCAAACGAAAGATTGGAATCCAAAAATGAAAAAATATATTTATGGCATAAATAATAAAATACACATTTTAAATTTAGAATATACATTTATTGCTCTGAAAAAAGTTCGTTCCCTTATAAAAAAAATTAGAAGAAAGAATAAAAAAATCCTGTTTGTTGGTACTAAAAAAGCCGCTAATTTAATTATTTCTGAAGAAGCAACCAAAGTGGATCAACCTTATATTAACACAAGATGGTTAGGTGGGATGTTAACTAATTATAAAACTATTAGACAATCAATAAAAAAATTAAGTGAATTAGAAATTATTCGTATTAATGGACAGTTAAATAAATTAACAAAAAAAGAAATTATATTAACTAATAGAAAATTACAAAAATTAGAAAAATGTTTAGGTGGAATAAAAAATATGAGTGGTTTACCTGAAGCTTTATTCGTAATTGATGTTACTAAAGAAAGAATCGCTATAAATGAAGCTAATAAATTAGGTATATTAGTTATTGGAATTGTTGATACCAATTCAAATCCAGATGGTATTGATTATATAATACCCGGAAATGACGATTCTATAAATGCTATAAAAATATATACTAAAATCATAGCCAATTATTGTAAATAAATCTTTTTAGAAGATGGAAAGAACATTTTATGAAAAACATCAAATTAATAAAAAAATTAAGAAAAAGTACTGGTTTGGGTATTATGACTTGCAAAAAAGTACTTAATAAATATAAAGGTAATATAAAAGAAGCTATAAATTATTTACTTAATATATACAAAATAAAATCAAAAGAAAATATTCCAAATGAAGGAATAATAAAAATAAAAGTGTCAAAAACTTTGGTTTTGTTAATGGTAGAACTTAATTGTGAAACAGATTTTGTTTCACACGATGTTAATTTTATACGTTTTGTAAATAAAATCGCTAATAAAGGTTTATATACTAATCAAAAAACTATAATAAAACTAATTCATGATAAATTAGAAACAGATAGAATAAACTTAGTAACAAAATTAAATGAAAATATTATAGTCCGTAACTTAATATTACTTAATTTTAAAAACTTCAAGACAAATGCAAATACTATTGGTTATTATAATCATAAAAATCGTATCGGTTCTTTTGTAATTATAACAAATTGTCAGGTACAAATTGCAAAGGATATTGCCATGCAAATTATAGCTACAAATCCAACTGTCATTTATATTAAAGCTTTTGCAAATGAACAAATAAAAAAAGAAAAAACTTTTATCTTATCTAAGATAAAACATAAACCCTTAAAAATCATTAATAAAATAATAAAAAATAAATTACTAAAATATTTAAAAGAAAAAAGTTTAGTTAATCAACTTTTTATAAAAGATCCTAAAAATAAAATTTCAAATTATTTATCACAAAACAGTAAAATACTTAAATTTTTTAGATTTGAAATAGGCAAGTCATAATGGAGACAGAACAGAGCCAACAAATATTTCAATGAAAAGTTACTAAAAAAAGTATTAAATTTAATACACTTTGTACAAACCAACCAAAAAAAACTAAAATACATACAACAAACTAAATCCAGAAATACTATATAACATTTATATGGTTTTATTTTATAAAAAGATTTAAACATATATATTGCAAACAAAAAAAACTTTAATAAGTAAAACTTAGATAATAAACTTAACTTATTAATGAACAAATAACAAATAAAAAAAAGCTAGTTTAAATTAAAATAGAAATAAATCAAACCCATTTTAATAAAAAACACATAACATTAAATTAATATTTTATTTTGCTTGCACATTTACCAAAATAAAAAAACTAAAATCCATAACACCACAACTCCAAAACACACCATTACACCTCAAAACAAATAAACAAAAACATTACAACACATAACAAACCATAAACAACTTATATTAATCCAAAACAACTTAAAACAAAACAAAATACAACACACCTTAACTAAACCTCAAATCATTACATCCAAAACATAACAAAAACAGACCAAAATAAAACATTACAACTAAACACTTAAACAACTTAAAAACATAACAACTTAACTCAAAAACAAACCAAAAACAAAACACAAAATAACACATTACAAATCAACTTAAAATATATTAAAACACTTCAAAACAACTCAAAACAAATAAAATAAAATAAAATTAAAACAAAACAAATCAATTCATTTCAAAACAGACCAATCTAAAACATTACAAAACTTAAAACAACACACCTCAACACTTAAAAACTTAAAACCAAACCATAACACCACTAAACATACCACACCAACCCCTTACAACACAACTTAAAAACAAACACAAAATACACTAACTTAAACAACATTACATCTCATCTCATTACACCACAACTCATTAACTCAATTTAATTTAAATTACCTAACTTAATACAAAATAATAACACAAACCAAAAACAACACACCTCACCTCAATTAAAACACATTACATAACAACTTAAACATTCAAGTTAAGTTAATAAAACCATTACAACTTTAAACAAAACCAAAACCAAAAACAATCAATCCAAACAATTTAAAACAAAACCAAAACATAACACATTAACACAACTTACACAACACCTTACACTACAACAACTACACTAACTTAAAAAAACAAAACTTAAATTAATACAACTTAATGTAAAACACACTAACTCAAAACAAACCAAAAACAACACAACTTAAAACAATTCAAAACCAAAACAACAACACTAAACTTATATTAAAACCTAAAACCAAACAACTTAAACCAATACACTAAACCACACCATTACAACTTACACAAACCAATCAAAAAAACAACACATAACAACTTAAATTAACACAACACCAAACCATTACAACACAACACAAAGCATATCAACACAACACATAACAACTAAACTTATATTAACTTAATGTAAAACAATACAAAATATAACACATATCATAACAACATCACTCAACTCATCTCACACTAACTCAACCACAACAACTTTTAATCCATTACAACTAAACTTTAAACAACACTTAAACAACTTACAAAGCATTAACTTATATTAACACAAGTCAACACATAACAAAACATATCATTACACACTAACTTAATCAAAACAAAAACATTACAACACAACTTAAAACACTTCAATCCATTACAATTCAACACAAGTCAAAACATACCACACCTCAATTTAAAACAAAACAATCAAAAAACTTACAAACCAACATAACAACACAACTTAAATTAATTTAATTTAACACAACTCAAAAACTTACAATTCAAAACCCAAACTAAAAGAAACTCAATCCAATCCAATCCAAAAAATAAAACAAAAACAATAACACACTTCATCTCATCTCACACTCAAACTCAAAGCAACACAACATTACACAACTAAACCTCATAACATTACAAAGCAACACATTACATTACAAATCAACTTTAATTAACTTAAAGCAACACAACTTAAAATATATTAATCCAAATTAGTGTAGTTTGAGTTTAGTTTGTTTGTGTAGTGTAATGTAAGTTGTTATTAGTGTAGTGTCATGTTAAGTTAAAACATAACACATCAATCTAAAACATTACAACTTAAAGAAAAACAATCCAAAACTTAAACTTAATATAACACCTCAACAACAACATAACACATATGTAAAAGTTATGTTCTTAAAGCGAGATCATTTGCAGAAAAGAGTAAAGTATTTTTTACGACGTAATAAAAAAAGGTAAAAAAGTTAAAACTAAATATATTGATAAAGATAAGACATTACTTTAGAAGGAAATTTACAACAAGTAACTGATAATATATAAACACATAAAAATTTATTAAACAAAAAGATAAAAGAAAAAGATTTAATAAATCTTAAACAATAATATTATGAATACCTTTATTCATTTACGCCTTCATAGTGAATTTTCTTTAATAGATAGTATTATCAAAGTAAAATCTTTAATTGAAAATATAAAAAAACTTAAGATACCTGCTATTTGTATAACTGATAAAAATAATATATTTAGTTTAATAAAATATTACAAAATGTCTTTAAAATGTGGAATTAAACCAATAATTGGTTGTGATTTACAACTAAATTCTAAAAACAAGTTATATAGAATAACTTTTTTAGCTATGAATTATATAGGCTATTTTAATTTAATTAAATTAATTACTTTGTCGTCAAAAGGAATCTTAACAAAAAAATATATATTTAAATTTTCAAAAGGCTTAATTGTTCTTTCCGGAGCTAGTAAAGGTGAAATAGGTTATTTATTACATTCAAGAAATATAAAAAAAGCTACTTTAACTTTAAATAAATGGAAAAAAGTATTTAATAATAGGTTTTATTTAGAAATACAAAGAATAGGTTTACAAAATGAAGAAGAACTATTAGCTAAATCAATTGATTTAGCTATTAACACAAACATTCCTGTTGTTGCAACTAATGATGTAATGTTTATAAAAAAAGAAGACTTTGATACACATCAAACAAGAGTTTCTATAAATGAAGGTAAAGTAATTAACAATGCAAATAAAAAAGATTATAGTAAAGAACAATATTTTAAAACGCCAAAAGAAATGATTACTTTATTTAAAGATGTTCCAGAAGCAGTTGAAAATAGTATAATGATTGCAATTCGTTGTAATGTAACATTACATCAAAAAAATGTATTTTTTCCAAACTTTAGTTTGTCTCAAAATATAAATAGAAAAAAATTTTTTATATATTTATCAAATAAAGGATTAAATAATCTGTTAATAACAAATAATTTATTAAAAATAAACAACATTATCAAATATAAAAATAGATTATATGACGAAATTAATTCTATTGTTACTATGGGATTTATTGAATATTTTTTAATAGTTATGAACTTTATTAAATGGGCAAAAAAAACAAATATCCCTGTAGGTCCTGGAAGAGGTTCAGGAGCTGGATCTTTAGTTGCTTATTCGTTAACAATAACAGATATTGATCCTATAAAATATGATCTTTTATTTGAAAGATTTCTGAACCCTGAAAGAATTAATATGCCTGATTTTGATGTCGATTTTTGTATGGAACAACGTGATAAAGTAATAAACTATGTAACTAATTTATATGGCAACAAGTTAGTAGCACATATTGCTACTTTTAGCACAATGACAGCAAAATCTGTAATTAGAGATGTGACTAGAGTAAAAGGGAAACCTTATTGGTTTGGTTATAAATTATCAAAGTTAATACCTTCTGATTTAGGCATGAATTTAAAGAAAGCGTTTAATAAATCATTAGAATTACAAAATTTAATTAAAAATAATGAAGAAGCTAATGAAATTTGGATAATGTCTTTAAAATTAGAAGGTATAATTAAAGGAATAGGAAAACATGCGGGCGGAATAATAATTGCTCCTACAAAATTAATTAATTTTTCTCCAATATTATGTGATAATCAAGGAAAAAATATAATACAATTTGATAAAAATGATATAAAATATTTAGGTTTAATTAAATTTGATTTTTTAGGCTTAAGAACTTTAACAGTTATTTATTATACTTTCAAATTAATAAATAAATCAATAAAAAAAACAATAGAGTTTAATAATATTCCTTTAAATGATTTAAAATCTTTTGAATTGTTAAAAAAAGCTGAAACTTATTCTATTTTTCAATTAGAATCACAAGGTATGAAAGAATTAATAAAAAAATTAAAACCAAATAATATAAATGATATAATATCTTTGATCGCTTTATTTAGACCGGGTCCTTTAAATTCAGGAATGGTAGATGAATTTATAAGAAGAAAAAATGGTAAAAAAATAAATTATGAAAATTTGAATACCTTAATCAAACCAATCTTAAAGTCAACTTATGGAATAATTTTATATCAAGAACAGGTAATGAAAATTACTAAGTTATTAACGGGTTTTAGCCTTGGAAAATCAGATTTAATTCGTCGTGTCATAGAAAAAGATCAAAATAAAAATATTAAAAAATATCGTATAAAATTTTTAAAAAATTGCATTAATAATAACATAAAACATTATATTGCAATGAAAAGTTTTGAATTTATAAAGAAATTTGCAGGTTATGGTTTTAATAAATCGCATTCAACTGCTTATGGTTTAATTTCTTACATAACAATATGGTTGAAAAGTAATTATCCTAGCCAGTATATGGCCTCTGTTTTATCCACAGAATTATTTAATTTAGATAAATTAATACAAAGTCTAGCCGAATGTAAAAGAATGAACTTAAAAATTTTTTCTCCTGATATAAACATAAGTAAGTATAAATTTAGTGTAAATGCACTAAATAATATTATTTATGGATTAGGCGCTATAAAAGGAATAGGTGAAGAATTTATAAAAAAAATAATTAGTTTTAGAAAAAAATATGGTAAATTTTATGATTTATTTGATTTTTGTAAATGTATAGAATTAAAATTTTTAAATAAACGTAATTTATCTGCTTTAATATTTTCTGGTAGCTTTGATAAGATTGGTCCATCTCAGATAAAAAATTGGTATACGATTAATAGTGCAATAAAAATTGGTTATCAGAATAAAAATAATATAATAATGGGAATTAAGGATTTATTTAAGAATATAGACTATAAAAACTGTGAATATGTTAAACAATTTAAAAATATAGAAATATTACAAGGCGAAAAATAATTTAGGATTAAATATAACTTTTCTAAATTCTTAATTAAAGAAAATCTTAAAATATAAAAAACTTATGCAGCAATTATCACAACATTATTTGTATTCACTAATCAAATCTTTAAATATAAAAAACTTATGGATTGCTTTATCTGGAGGTAGAGACAGTATATGTTTATTAGAGATAACATATAAATCATTAAAAAAATTAAAACAAAATAATTCAATACCTAAAGTATATGCTATTCATGTTAATCATTACATGAATAAATACTCTGAAAATTGTGAAAAGTTTTGTATTGAAATTTGTAATAGGTTTAATATTCCTTTAATAATTAAAAGACAAAACAAAAACAAATATATAACAAATAAAGAATTATCAGCTCGTAATTTTAGATATTTTTGGTTTACTTATTATTTAAATAAAAATGATGTTATTTTTATAGCACATAACAATGATGATCAAATAGAAAATTTGATGTTAAAAATAGTTAAAGGATGTGGAACCTCTGGATTATCAAGTATTCCTTATAAACGTAAATTGGGTTATGGATTTTTACTTAGACCTTTATTAAATACAAAACGTAATACAATAAATAATTATATAAAAAAAAATAGGCTTAATTGGTTTGAAGATAAAACAAATTTCAATCTAAAGTTTGATCGTAATTATTTAAGACATAATATAATACCTAAAATAAAACTTAGGTGGCCATGTTTTTATATTACATTAAATAAATGCATTGAAAAATTTAAAGAATCAAAATATTTATTAAATGAATTTTCACAAGAGATATTTAAACTTCTTTTTTTTTTAAAAAAATCTATATAAAACATTTAATAAAACTTTCTTATATGAGAATAAGAAAATTCATTATTTTTTGTTTTAAACATATAGGTTATATCAATCCATCAAACAACAAAATAAATGAATTAATTAACCAAATATTTAATGCAAACTTTTCTTCTTCAATATTAGTTAACTTTAAGAATATTGAAGCTAGAATTTGGAAAGGAATTTTATATATTACAAATTATTATAAAAATAAACCTGAAAATATATTTTATAGTTGGGATTTATATTGTGTTAATAAATTTAATCTTAATTTTTTAAATCTAAAAGGAGGAGAAAAAATAATAAAATATGGTAAAATAAAAAGGATAAAAAGTTTATTACAAAAATTATCAATTACACCGTGGGAATACAAAAAGTTTATAATTATTTCTTATAAAAATAAAATAGTAGCTGCTTTAAACAATACTTTTGCTTTAGTGTCTGATAATTGGAGTGCTAAAATTAAAATCAAATATCCTTTTATTAAAAATAGAAATTATTTTTTATAAATATTATATATGAATTTAAATGAACTAAAAAAAAAAAATGTACAGGAATTATTAAACTTAGCTATGTCTATGAAAATAGACAATATCTTACGCTCTAAAAAACAAGATATTATATTTTCTATTCTAAAAAAACAAGCTAAAGGTGGAGAAGATATTTATGGAGAAGGCGTTTTAGAAATTTTACAAGAAGGTTTTGGTTTTTTAAGAAGTTCGGATAGTTCTTATCAACCTGGCCCTGACGATATATATGTTTCTCCGTCACAAATTAGACGGTTTAATTTACGTAAAGGTGATAGTATTTATGGTAAAATACGGCCTCCAAAAAATGGTGAAAGATATTTTGCTTTATTAAAAATAAATAAAATAAATTTTGATAGAATAGAAACTGCTAAACAAAAAATTTTATTTGAAAATTTAACTCCATTATTTCCAAATTATAGATTAATTATGGATTGTTCTAATGAAGATTTAACTTCTAGAATTTTAGATTTGGTAGCACCAATTGGTAAAGGTCAGCGTGGTTTAATTGTTTCACCACCAAAAGCGGGCAAAACTATGCTAATGCAAAATATAGCTAATTCAATAGTACGCAATAGCCCTGAATGTTATTTAATTTTTTTATTAATTGATGAACGACCTGAAGAAGTCACTGAAATGTCTCGAACGGTAATTGGTGAAGTTATTGCATCGACATTTGATGAACCGCCTACCAGACATGTTCAAGTAGCTGAAATGGTTATAGAAAAAGCTAAAAGATTAGTTGAACATAAAAAAGATGTCGTTATAATGTTAGATTCTCTGACTAGATTAGCCAGAGCTTACAATACAATAGTTCCTTCTTCTGGAAAAATATTAACAGGGGGAGTAGATTCAAATGCTCTTGAAAAACCCAAAAGATTCTTTGGCGTAGCCCGTAATATAGAAGAAGGTGGAAGCTTAACTATTTTAGCATCCGCTTTAATAGATACTGGCTCAAAAATGGATGATATAATTTTTGAAGAATTTAAAGGCACAGGTAATATGGAAGCACATTTAGATCGTAAATTAGCTGAAAAAAGAGTGTTTCCTGCAATAAATATTAGGAGGTCAGGTACTCGGAGAGAGGATTTATTATGTAGTGAAAAAGAAATACAACGGATGTGGATTTTAAGGAAATTATTACATACTATGGAAGATGTAACAGCCACAGAATTATTAATTGAAAGATTAAAAAATACGAAAAATAATATAGAATTTTTTGAATCAATGAAAAGAAGATAAATAAGGAAAGGAATTTAGTTATGAAATATGCTTCATATTATGAAAGTTATTATAAAATGGTCAAAAAAATTGATAAGATTAAGTGCTATCAACAATTACCCAGTATAATAGAAATACGTAAAGCTATTCCTATAAATTCTGTAATTAGGAATATTATTAAGTTACAAAGAAAAGCAATTAAAAATATATTAAATGGTAATGATAAAAGATTATTAGTTATAGTAGGTCCTTGTTCAATTCACGACACAACTTCAGCATTAGAATATGCTAATAAATTAAAAAAATTATCTAAGGAATTAGAGGATCAAATGTTAGTTGTAATGCGTGCTTATATAGAAAAACCTAGAACTAATATTGGATGGAAAGGCTTCTTATATGACCCATTTTTAGATGAAAGCAATGATCTGAAGTATGGAATTTATATCTCTAGAAAACTTATGTATGATATAAGTATCATAGGTTTACCTATTTCGAATGAGATATTAAATCCAATAACATCAGGATTTTTTGAAGATCTTATTAGTTGGGGGGCTATTGGAGCAAGAACAACAGAATCTCAAATTCATAGAGAAGTTGTGAGTGGGGTATCCTTTCCAATAGGTTTTAAAAATGGAACTGATGGAAATATAGAAATAGCTATCGATGCAATTAAAACAGCAGAAAATAAACATTTTCACATAGGTATAGATCAAACAGGAAGAATTTCTATTATAAAAACAAAAGGTAATTTAAATACACACTTAATACTTAGAGGTGGAAATAATGGACCTAATTATTATAAAAATAATATAAATTTATACTGTCAATTAATGACACGGAAAGGTATTAAAAATAAAATTATGGTAGATTGTAGTCATTCAAATAGTGGCAAAAATCCTGACAATCAAGAAAGGGTTTTAGAAAATATAATAGAACAACGAATATCTGGTAATAAATCGTTAATAGGAATAATGTTAGAAAGTAATATAAACAGTGGTTCACAACATTTAAGCAACAATCTTAAATATGGAGTGTCCATAACTGATGGCTGTTTAAGTTGGCTAGAAACAGAAAACTTACTTCGTAAAACAGCCATCAAAATGCGAAAAAATATAACAAAATTATAAACAAAAGGTTATTTTAAATGATTAAAACACATATTTTAGGATTTCCGAGGATAGGTAGTAATAGAGAATTAAAAAAAGCATTAGAATCATATTGGAAAAAAGATATTAAGTTAAAAACATTAGAAGAAATTGGAAAAAAAATTAGAGAAAAAAATTGGATTACACAATATAAAGCAGGATTATCTTATGTAAGTGTAGGAGATTTCTCTTTTTATGATCATATTTTAAATATGTCCACAATGATAGGTTTAATTCCTAAAAGATTTAAGCATAGTAAAAATAGTATGGTGGATATAACTACATATTTTAATATGGCTCGAGGATGTACAATAAAAGGAAACACTATTTCGGCCTGTGAAATGACAAAATTTTTTGATACAAATTATCATTATATTGTGCCTGAGCTAGAAATAACTAATAAGTTTTATTTATCAAATAACAATGTTTTTAATGAGGTGAAAGAATGTCAAACCTTAGGTTTAAAACCTAAAGTAGTTTTATTTGGTCCTATAACATTTTTATGGTTAGCAAAATCATCCGTTAATAAACTTAATTTTTTACCATCACTAATTAATGTATTTTCTAAAATCTTAAAAAAATTAGAAAAACAAAATGTTGAATGGGTACAAATTGATGAACCTGTTTTAGTCGTTGAACTTCCGCAAATATGGAAGGATTCATTTGAACTCGCTTATAAAAAAATATCCAAAACAATAAAAAAATTAAAACTTATGATAGCTACTTATTTTGGAGGAATAGGTAAGAATATAGATCTGGTTTTATCGTTACCTATTAAAAATATACATCTTGATTTAGTTAGAGCACCTAAAGAAATAGATTTTATTATAAAAAATTTTCCTAATAATAAGATATTGTCTATTGGGATAATAAATGGTAGAAATATTTGGAAAGCAAATTTAAAAAATAATTTAAAAAAATTAAAAAGCATTAATAAATTTCTTAAAAATAGAATGTGGATCTCATCCAGTTGTTCTTTTATTCATATTCCTATTACTTTAAGTAAAGAAAAAAAAATAACTAAGAAAATTTTAAATTGGTTATCATTTGCAAGACAAAAATTAGATGAAATTGTTGTATTATCTAAATGCATAAATAGTATTTGTGAAACTGATAATAATTATATAAAGGATAATACGAAAGCAATAGAATCAAGAAAAGTTTGTCATATTGTGAATTCTAATTTTGTAAAAGACCGTATAAAACAAATAAAAACTAATTATTTACAGCGTAATCATTCCTACTTAATTCGTAAACAATTACAACATAAAAAACTTCAACTACCTTTATTTCCAACAACTACAATCGGCTCATTTCCTCAAACTAATATAATAAGACTTGCTAGAAAAAATCTTAAAATAGGTAAATTAAATATTGAAGCCTATGAACAGATAATGCGTTATCAAATATTGTTTATAACAGCTAAACAAACAATTTATGATCTTGATCTTTTTGTACATGGTGAACCAGAAAGAAATGATATGGTAGAATACTTTGGTGAGAATCTAAAAGGTTTTGTTTTTACTATTAATGGTTGGGTTCAAAGTTATGGATCGCGGTGTGTTAAACCTCCAATAATATATGGCGATATTAAACGTAAAAAACCTATTACTGTAAAATGGATTAAGTACGCACAAAACAATAGTTTAAAGCCAGTTAAAGGTATGTTAACAGGTCCAGTTACAATATTACAGTGGTCTTTTGAACGTGATGATCAATCCAAAGAAACAACTTGCAAACAAATAGCCCTAGCTTTACGCGATGAAGTAAAAGATTTAGAAAAAGCAGGAATTAAAGCGATTCAAATAGATGAACCTGCTTTGCGCGAAGGTTTACCGTTAAATAAAAAAGATTTTAAATATTATTTAAATTGGGCTATATCATGCTTTAAAATTTCATCATCTATAGTAAAAGATGAAACACAAGTTCACACACATATGTGTTATTCTCAGTTTAATGATATTATAGCATATATTTCTGAAATGGATGCAGATGTAATAACTATCGAAACCGCTAGATCAAATATGACGTTATTAAATGCTTTTAAACTTTTTGAATATCCAAATGAAATTGGACCTGGAATATATGACATACATACAACAAACATACCAAACATAAAATATATGATTAATTTAATACAAAAAGCTGCTAAAAGCATATCAAAAGATAGGATCTGGATAAATCCTGATTGTGGATTAAAAACTAGAAAATGGGAAGAGGTAGATTCTTCATTAAAAAATATGGTAAAAGCAGCTTATAAATTAAGAAATTACTTTAACAAAAAATAAAAAGCATTAACTTAAAATTTAAAATAAAACTAAACTAGTCTAAACATCCACGAAACGAACACTGACACTCCACTAAACCAAACACCTCAATAACAAATCAAAACATTACAACTTAAAAAAAACCAAAACAGACCAATCCAACTTAACTAACACAACTTGAAATGAAATAACTTAACTTAATGTAATTTTTTTTAATACAATACAAACCATTACAAAGCAATTTAATTTAAACCAATACAATACAATGTAATTTAATTTAATTTAAACCACAAAGCATTAACTAAACCTAACTTACATTACAACACAACAACTACATTAAATTAACCTACAACACACTAATTTACACAACACTTAATGTAAAAACAAAACAAACAATTCAAATTCAACTCAATACAAACTTACAAAGCACTAATAACAACTTACAAAACATTACACACCATTACATTAACTTATATTAACTTAAAAAAAACCCAAACTAAACTAAACTAAACTAACCCAACACAACACAACACAACACAACTTAACTTAACCCAACTTAACTTAATACAAATTACACAAACACACTACACTAAAACAATTCAAAACACAATATTACATTAACTTATATTTAACTTACAAAAACAAACAAACAAACAAACTAATCCTAAACATATACAACTTAATGTAATTTAATTTAAACCATTACAAAACATTAACTCAATACAACCACACCACATTACATTACATTACACATTCAAACTACACAAACTAACTTAACTTAATACAAAGCAAAGCAACACAACTAATAACAACTTACAAAACAAAACAACTTATTACACCAAACTATTACAAACCACATAACATAACAAGTTAAGTTAAGTTAAGTTAAAACCACACCACAACAACTTAAACAATTAATGTAAACTAACACAACATTACATTACATTACATTAACTTAACAAATACTTACACTACAACAACTAACTTACACTACACAAACAAACTAATACAAACCACAAAAACATACCACAACTTGAAATAACTTAAATTAAATTAAACTAAACTTAACTTAATAATGTAAACCATTACATTACACTAATATATTATATTAACACATAAAAGAACATAACATAACATAACATAACAACAACACTTCAAATCAAATCAAAACAAATAACATAAAAGAACATAACATAACATAACATAACAGCACTGAACGTTTCAAATAAAATAAAATAAAAACAAATAAAATAAAATCATCTCAATTCGTTTCAAAAACAAATCAAATCAAAACACTTCAAAACAATCAAAACATTACAACTTAATCCAAAACATACCACTTCAAAACATAACAACATAACATAACATAACATAACTTAAAACAAAACAAAACAAAACAAAACAAATAAAATAAAAACACTTCAAAAAATATCAAGTCAAAACAAAAGACTTCATAACATAACAACATAACATAACATAACTTAAAACAAAACAATTCAAAACAATTTAAATCATTTCAAAACACTTCAAAACAATCAAAACATACCATAACAACTTAAATCAAATCAAATCATCTCAATTCGTTTCAAATAAAATAAAAACACTTCATATCAAAACAATTTAATTTAAAACACTTCAAAACAAATCAAATCAAATCAAGTCAAAAAAAGTCAAGTCAAGTCAACACAAATCAAGTCAAAAACAAAACAACTTAAAAAAATTTAAAAAAAAAACAATTTAAATGACTTCAAAACATTACAACTTAATCAAAAACACTTCAAAACATACCACTTCAAAAACAATTCAAAACAACTTAAAACAAAACAAAACAATTTAAATCAACTTAAAACAAATAAAATAAAAGAACAGAACAAAGAACATAACATAAAAGAACATAACAGAACACAACACAACACAACACTTCACTTCAAAACACTTCAGAACATAACAGAACAGAACAGAACAACATAACTTAACTTAACACAACTTATATTAAAGCATAACTTAAAACACTTCAAATCGTATCGTATCGTTTCAAAACAAATAAAATAAAATAAAATCAAATCAAAAACAAATAAAATAAAAGAACACAAAATAACACAACAACTTACAACACTTCAGAACACAACACAACAGAACAAATAAAATCAAATGATATCAATTCAATTCAACATCAACAAATCAAACAACATCTCAACACATACCATAACATAAAATAACAAACCATAACATAACATAACATAACACTTCATCTCATCTCACACTCAAACTCACACTCAAAGCAACTTAAACAACATATAACAACATTACACAACTTAAATTATATTAAACAACACTTCAAAAACAAACCATTACAAAAACAATTCAAAACAACTTAAAACAAAACAACTCAAAACACTTCAAAACAACATAACATAAATCAAATCAAAACAAAACAAAACAAAACAACACAACAGCAAAGCAAATCAAATCATTACAAATAAAAACAATTCGTTTCAAAACATATCAACACAATTTAATTTAAAACAAATAAAATAAAACATCAACTACACAACACTACACTACACAACAACATCAATTCATATCAAAGAAAATTCAAAGCTCAATTCATTTCATTTCAAAACATATCAACTTAAAAAAAACAACTCAACAACAACTCACCCCACTAAACTAAACTAAACCACACTAAACTATTACAAACCACACCAACTCAAATACAACGTAACGTAACTCCCCAACAAAGAAAATCAAACCAACTCAAAAGAAAAGAAAAGAAATTCAATTCACACTAAACCATTTAAAACTAAACCATTACATTACACAACACAACAACTTAAAATAAAATAAATTAGTGTAAATTAAATTAACTTATATTATATTAACTTAAAAAAAAATAACTTAATCAAAACCATTCCATTCCATTCCATTCCATTACAAAGCATAAAGCATAAACCATTACATTACACAAACATACCACATAACATAACACAACAACTTAATCAAAACCAATTCATATCAACTCCCACTAAACTATTACAAACCACATAACATAACACCACAAAACAAACAAAACAATCAATCCAAAACACTTCCACACTAAACTATTACAACTTATATTAAACCATTACACACCACATTAACACAACACAACAAATAACAACACAAAGCATATCAAAGCAAAGCAAATCAAATCAAATCAAATCAACAACAAATCAAATCATATCATATCAATTCAAACCAATACAAAAAACAATTCAAAAACACTAAACTAAACTAACTTAACTTAAATTAAATTAATGTAATGTAATGTAAACCATTACAAAAAACAATTCAAACCACAACTTTAAACAATCAAAAACATTACAAAAACAAAACAATCAAATAAAAGAACAAATCATATCAAAACAAAACAAAACAAAAGACTTCAATCCACTAAACATACCACACCACACCACAAAACAACTTAAACCACATTAATCCATTACAAAAACAATTCAAACTTAACAAACCTAAATATTTAATCGATTATTTTTTTCTTCAAAACCTGAAATATTTAACCGTTTAGATAATTCTTCTACAATTTCTGGTTTTCCAATTTCTAAAAAAGAAATACAAATTAAAATATGAAAACATAAATCTGCTGTTTCTTTTATTATTTCATAACGTAATAACTTATCAAAACATTTGTTTTCTTTATATTTTTGAATAGCTATAATTAATTCATTAGTTTCTTCATTTAGTTTTTTTAAAAGTTTTTTTATACCGTTGTTATATAATGAAGAAACATAAGAGCTTTTATGATCTGAATGTTTACGGTTTTGTAAAATAAAAAATAATTTTTCTAAAAGTTTGTCCATTTTTTGTTGTTATTCCTTTTATATTATTATTAAAGTATATATTTTGTGTAATCTTCTTTATGAACTAAATTATCCAAATTTTTTTCTACATATTCTTTATTTACTATTATTTTATGTTCTATTTCATTACCTTTATACATTGGGACTTCTAATAACATTTCCATAACGGTATGTAATCTACGTGCTCCAATATTCTCTGTACATTCGTTAATTGAATACGCTATTTCTGCAATACGTTTAATGCCTTCTTTAGTAAATTCTATTTTAATCCCTTCAGTTTTAAGTAATGCTTGATATTGTCGTGTTAAAGCCGAAGATGGTTCTGTAAGAATTCTTTCAAAATCTTTTGGTGTTAATGCAGATAATTCCACATGTATTGGCAACCTACCTTGTAACTCCGGAATTAAATCAGATGGTTTTGACAAATGAAAAGCACCAGATGCTATAAAAAGTATATGATCTGTTTTTATCATACCATATCTTGTTGATACTGATGAACCTTCAATTAAAGGCAATAAATCTCTTTGTACGCCTTCTCTTGAAATTTCCGTACCATTATTGTCCCCACTTCGTCTAACAATTTTATCAATTTCATCAATAAAAACTATACCATTTTGTTCAACCGCTTCAATAGCACTTTTTTTTATAGTTTCATCACTTATTAATTTAGCTGACTCTTCCTCCATTAATAATTTTCTTGCTTCTCCAATTGTAATTATACGATTTTCACGATTTTGTTTATTTATATTATAAAATATACTTTGTAATTGATTAGCCATTTCTTCCATACCAGGTGGTGTCATAATATCAATACCTGATACTTTTTGAGTAATTTTAATATCTATTTCTTTATTTTCTAATTCACCGTTACGTAATTTGTTTATAATAATTTTTCTGTTGTCAATATTATCATTTTCTTTATTTTTTGATGATAAAATCGCATCTATTATTCTTTCTTCAACTGCATATTTAGCTTTATTTCTTATTTGTTTATTAGCTTTTTCTTTTACTAATTTAATAGCAATTTCTATTAGGTCACGAATTATAGATTCAACATCCCGACCAACATAACCTACTTCTGTAAATTTCGTTGCTTCAACTTTTAAAAACGGTGCTTTAGCTAATAAAGCTAATCTTCTAGCAATTTCTGTTTTTCCGACACCTGTTGGTCCAATCATTAAAATATTTTTTGGTGTTATTTCTGAACGTAAATTATAATCTAATTGCATTCTTCTCCATCTATTTCTTAATGCAATAGCAACAGCTTTTTTAGCTTTTTCTTGTCCAATAATATATTTATTTAATTCTTCTACTATTTTTTTTGGAGTCATATTTTAACCTACCATTTATTTTTTTTAATAATCCAATAATTCTATAGTTATGTTTTTATTTGTAAAAACACATATTTCCGCAGCTATAGAAATACTTTTTTTTACTATATCAAAAGCTGATATGTTAGTGTTTTCTAACAGGGCCATAGCAACAGCCTTAGCATAATTTCCGCCTGATCCAATAGTAATTATGCCATTTTCCGGTTCTAAAATATCTCCAATTCCTGTAATAATTAAAGATATATTTTTATCAGCTACTGCTAACATAGCTTCTAATCTACGTAAAACTCTATCATTTCTCCATTCTTTTGCTAATTCAACTGAAGCTTTAATTAAATTACCTTGAAATTTTTCAAGTTGTGCTTCAAATAATTCAAATAATGTAAATGCATCTGCTGTGCCTCCAGCAAATCCAGATAATACTTGACCTTTATACACTTTACGTACTTTAGAAGCATTACCTTTTACTACTGTATTTCCCAGAGTAACTTGGCCATCTCCTGCTATAGCAACTTTATTATTTTTTCTTACGGAAACTATTGTTGTCATTTATATAACTCTATTAATTTATTTTATATTATTAATTGCTTATTCTTAATTTTTATTTTACTATAAAAATAAAAAAAATATATATTTACTGTATTATCAATTAAAAATTATGAAAAAAAATATTCATCCTAAATATAAGAATGTTATAATAAAATGTTCGTGTGGTAAATTGTTTAATATAAAATCTACTTTAAAAAAAAATTTATTTATTGAGATTTGTTCACATTGTCATCCAATATATTGCGGCAAACAAAAAAAAATAAATATAGGAAATAGAATTGATAGATTTAATAAACAGTTTGGTAAAAAATAATGTTATACAATAATCTTGTTTTGATCGGACCTATGGGATCAGGAAAAAGTACAATTGGAAAGATATTATCTAATAAATTTAAATGTAATTTTTATGATTTAGATAATGAACTTGAAAAAATTTGTGGCTGTAAAATTAGTGACATTTTTTTATTAGAAGGAGAAAATAGTTTTCGCAAAAGAGAAAATAAAATAATAAAAGATTTGTCTCTAAAAAATGGAGTAGTAATTTCCACAGGTGGTGGTAGTATAATTAATGTAAACAATCTACAATTATTAAGAACTAAATGTATATTTATTTATTTATTTACTTCAGTTTATAATCAAATAAAACGTCTAGAAAATAATACAAATGATCGTCCTTTATTAAAATGCAAAGATTACAAAAAAAAAATATATAAAATCTTTAAAACCCGTGAACCTTTTTATCATTATATGGCAGATATTATCATCAACACTGAAAAAAAAATAGAATTAATTATTAAAGAAATAAAAAAAAGGATATATTTTCTTTGAAAATCATTAAAATAAATATTTTAAAAAGTACTTACCCAATTTTTATAGGAACAGGTTTATTAAAAAAGGGTGTATATACCCCTTATATATTTGGGAAACAAATAATGATTGTAACGAACAAGATTTTATCATCTTTATATTTAAATTGTTTAAAAAAAACATTACATTTATATAATGTAAAAGTAATGATTTTACCAGACGGAGAAAAATACAAAAATATTACATCGGTTAATAATATATGGGATTTGCTTATAAAATATGGGTTTAATCGTAAAAGCACAGTTATTTCTCTAGGTGGTGGAGTGATAGGGGATATTTCAGGTTTTACTGCATCTTGTTATCAAAGAGGTATTTCAATAATACATATTCCTACTACTTTATTATCTCAAGTAGACTCTTCAATTGGAGGAAAGACAGGTGTAAATCATGAACAAGTAAAAAATATGATTGGATCTTTTTTTCAACCAAAAGCAGTAATTATAGATGCAGATCTAATTAATACATTAAATAATAGAGAAATATCTGCTGGCGTAGCAGAAATTATAAAATATAGTTTAATATGTGATTATAAATTTTTTAAAAAATTAGAAAAAAATATAACAAAATTATTAAATTTAAATAAACAGTTTTTGTTATTTTCTATTTTAAAAAGTTGTCTTATAAAATCTAAGTTTGTTATAAAAGATGAAAAAGAAAATAATATAAGAGCTTTGCTTAATTTAGGACACACATTTGGTCATTCTATTGAACAATATAAAGGATATGGTAATTGGTTGCATGGTGAAGCTATATCTGTGGGTATAATGATCGCAACAAAACTTTCCATATATTTAGGCAAGCTTAAAGAAAAAAATTTATATAGAATATCTAATTTATTATCAAATTCTAATCTTCCTGTATATATTCCTTTAGATATGAAATCAAAAAATTTTATTAAGTTAATAAAATTAGATAAAAAAAATTTATATGAAAAAATAAGATTAATATTATTAAATAATATAGGTAATGCTCATATAAAAAATAATATCAATGAAAACTTATTATGTAATTTAATAGATTTTTTACCTAAAAAAAATAAAGTTATTTTGAATAGGTAGTAATAATTATGCTCATCTCAACACAACAATCTTTTAAATCAAAAAATAAAATACCAAATAAAAAAAATAGTTTATTTACCCCATTAACATTTAAACCTTTTAGAATTATATGGTTTGCCGATTTAATTGCAAATTTAGGAACTTGGGCACAATCTGTAGCATCTGTTTGGATTTTAACGGAATTTCACGCCAGTTCTATAACTTTAGCCATGATACAAGTCGTTACCGCCTTACCTTTAGTTTTATTATCGATTATTTCTGGTGTATGGGCTGATAATTATGATAGACGTAAACTTATGTTAATGGGAATGTTTTTAGAATTTACTGGTGGGGCTTTAATAACGTCTTTCGCTTTTATTGGATATTTAACCTCTACAAAATTAATATTATCTATTTTAGGAATGTCTATAGGTGCTTCTTTAGCAGTACCTGCTTGGCAGGCCGCAATAAATGAACAAGTTTCTAAAAATCAAGTTACTAATGCTGTAATTTTAAACAGTGTTAATTATAATTTTGCAAGAGCGGTAGGGCCAATAATTGGAGGCATTCTTATAAACACAGTTGGCACTGCTTGGGTATTTTTATTAAATTGTTTATGTTATTTAGGATTAATTTGGGCTGTATGGCAATGGAAACAGATTTATCCAAAAAGAATTTTACCACCAGAACATATATTTGAAGGGGTAATTTCAGCATTAAAATTTGCTAAATATTCTAAAGTTATGAGATCTGTTATGTTAAGATCTTTTGTTTTTGGTCTTTCAGCTAGTGCTTTGTGGGCGTTGCTTCCAGTTTTAGCTAATACTAAAGATTCAATATATGGTTATATGTTGGGAGCGTTAGGTACAGGCGCTATAATTGGTAGTGCAATAGTAAATAAATTATGTAACTATGTCGATGTAAATAAAATGATTAGTTCTGCTTCACTGCTATTAAGCATAGTAATGCTTTTAATTGGAAGTTTAAATATCAAATTATTAATTTTTGGAGTTCTAATGATAGGAGGGAGTTGTTGGATTACAGTATTAGCAAGTTATAATTCATCAGTTCAAATGCTAGTGCCTGATTGGGTTAAAGCTAGAGCTTTAGCACTTTATCAAACTATGTTATATGCAGGTTTAGCAATTGGTTCTTTTTGTTGGGGGCATATAGCTAGTATTATAAATGTCAATTTTGGATTAAAAATAGCAGGTTTATTACTGTTAACAACTACTATAGCTTTAATAAATTTTAAATTACCCAAATTAGATGAGAAATATAATAGTGTTATGCATCAAAATCATTTACAACCTAAATACAAATTAGAATTTTCTAAATATAAAGAATCAATAATAGTATCAATTGAATATTGTATACCTTGTGATAAAACAAATGAATTTATTAATCTTATTATTAAATTAAGAAATGTTAGATTACGTAATGGTGCAAAATCGTGGGCTTTATATCGTAATGTTGCAGCTAAAGAAATTTGGCAAGAAATATTTTTAATACGTAATTGGTTGTGTTATTTAAGAATGTTAAGTAGAATAACAATTGCAGATAAAATTATAATAGATAAAGTTAATAAAATGCATTTAGGCTTAAAACCACCTAGAACATATCAAGGAATACAACAAATAAAACCAAAAAAATAAATTATTATAATTTATCTATTATTTTTTTCCATAATCGCAAGAACCAATTATTATACATTGTAATGTGATTTACAATGCTAACAGCTGCTTTTTCTTTTTTACGTGTTTTATTTTCTATATAATTAGTTTTTTTACGTAAAATATTATTATTCTTACTATATTTTTCTCCAAATATTTGATCAGAACGTAATCTTTCTACTGCGTAATGAGGGCTTTCCATGTCAGGCTCTGGAATAATATTAATTTTTACATTTTGTCTTAATTCTATCTTCACTATAATATTTCTTTTTTCATTTAATAAATAAGTGGCAATTGACACAGGTAAAATAGCTCTTATTTTTGAGCTATTATTTTTCATAGCCTCTTCTTCTATCAAACGTAATATAGAAAGAGATAAAGAACTAACATCACGTATTGTACCTTGACCATTACATCTTGGACATACTATGCCACTAGTTTCCCGCAAAGAAGGGCGTAATCTTTGCCTTGACATTTCCATTAAACCAAACCTTGAAATACGACATAATTGAATGCGCGCACGATCTAGTTTTATGGATGTACGAATTCTATTTTCTACTTCTCTTTGGTTTAGTGTCAAAGACATATCAATGAAATCAATAACTACTAATCCACCAATATCACGCAATCTTAATTGTCTACCAATTTCCTCAGCTGCTTCTAAATTTGTTTGCAAAGCTGTTTCTTCTATGTCATCCCCTCTAGTAGCACGCGCTGAATTAATATCAATTGATACTAAAGCTTCTGTAGTGTCTATAAAAATTGACCCACCTGATGGTAATTTAACTTCCCGTTGAAAAGCAGTTGCAATCTGAGATTCAATATGATATTTAGTAAAAAGAGGAAGTTCTTCTTTATAGAGTTTAATTTTGTTTTTATAATTAGGAACAACCTGTTGAATAAAATTAAGAGCATCATTATAAACATATACACTATCTATTAAAACCTCGCATATATCTTGTCTTAAATAATCACGCATTGCACGAATAATAACGTTAGATTCTCTATATACTAAAAATGGAGCTGATCTTTTATTTGCTTCTTCGATAATTGCTTCCCAAACTTGAATTAAATAATTTAAATCACATTGTAAATCTTTACTTGAACGTCCTATGCCTGCTGTTCTAACTATTATTCCCATATTCTTAGGTATAAATAGATTATTTATAGCTTCTTTTATTTGACATCTATCTGAACCAGTTATTCGCCTCGAAATACCACAAGATCTGGGATTATTAGGCATTAACACTAAAAATCTACCTGCTAAACTTATAAAAGTTGTTAAAGCAGCGCCTTTATTACTACGTTCTTCTTTATTAACTTGCACTATTAGCTCTTGGCCTTCTTTAAGTAAGACTCTAACATTAGAATAACAATCGTTTAATAAATATTCCTTAGAAATTTCTTTAATAGGTAAAAAACCATGTCTCTCTGCTCCAAAATCAACAAAAGCTGCCTCTAAGCTAGGTTCTATTCTCACAATTTTGGCGCGGTATATATTAGATTTTCTTTGTTCTTTATTGCAAAATTCAATATCTAAATCATATAATACTTGACCATCAACCAGCGCAACTCTTAATTCTTCTGGTTGGGTCGCATTAATAAGAATTCGTTTCATTTATAAGTTTACTTTTTATCCTAGTTTTTGTTAATATGTTTTTTAGATTAAAAGATAACGTAACGCTAAAGAAATATTTGAGCAATTAAAGATAAATAATGAATAATTTAAAACAATACAAACTAATAATTTATAACCACATAAATAAAAGATTAGATAATTATTTAATAAAAACTTTTAAAGGCATACCAACTAATTTAATTTATCGTCTTATAAGAAAAGGAATTATAAAAATAAATAATAAAACAGTTAAAGCTAAAAATAAATTAAAAAAAGGTGATAAAATTAGAATTCCTTTATTATATAATAATAAAGTAAAAAAACAAATAAATATAAATGAAACATTAAAAAACTTTTTAAGTAATAAAATTATTTATGAATCTAATGATTGGTTTATAATTAACAAACCTTCTGGTTTTTCTGTTCATAGCGGTTGTCAGGTTAATTTTGGTTTAATTGAAGCTTTAAAATTAATTAGAAAAGATATTAATGTTATTTCATTAGTTCATCGCATTGATAAAATTACTTCGGGATGTTTATTAATCGCTAAATCTATAAAATTTTTGCTTTATATTAATTTAGCATTTAAAAAAAAATATATAGAAAAATGTTATTTAGCTTTAGTTGAAGGTACGTGGCCAATAAATTTTACATATGTTTCCGCTCCAATTAAGAAATATAAAATTAATATAAATGGAGAACATTATAATACAGTTAAGAAAAAAGGTAAACCATCATATAGTTTTTTTGAGATTTGTAAAAAATTTACTGGATTTACATTAATAAAAATTTTTCCAATTACAGGCAGAATGCATCAAATACGGATTCACACTGCATATTTAGGACATCCAATATTAGGAGATGAAAAATATGGAAGTAAAATTGGTAAAAAGTTTTATTATTTTTTTAAATTAAAAAGAATGTTTTTACATTCTTATTATATAAGATTTCCAGACGTTAATAGTGGACATTTTATTCAAATTAAAACAAAACTTAATAAAGAACTTAAATTAGTATTAATTAGAGCAAATAAATATATAATGTGTTAAGGAAAAAATAATGGCAGTTCAAAAAAACAAAAAAACTCGTTCTAAAAGAGGCATGCGGCGCTCACATTCTGCATTATTATTACCTACTTTAAATAAAGAAAAAACAACTGGCACTATCCATCGTAGGCATTATATATCCTCAGATGGGTTTTATAGAGGTAAAAAAATATTGTAAGGTAATTTAATTTTATGTATGATTTTAAAAAAAAAATTAAATCAATAGTATCAAGAAAATTAAATATCAATCCTCAAATTATTAAAACCAATTCTTTATTTATTGAAGAATTAGGTGCAGATTCACTTGATATAATAGAAATCATAATGACTTTAGAAGAAGAATTTAAAATTGAAATTAAGGAGGAACAATCAAAAAATATAAAAACGGTACAAGATATTATTAATTATATTAAACTTCTTTTCATTAAATAAACACATAACTTTTATTTTTATAAACAAGCTTCTTATCTAATATTCGAAATTAATAATGCTTTGTTAAAATATTGAAATGCTTTACTTTTCGTTACTTTAATATGATTTTTTATTTCTTTTAAATTTATTATTCTTACTTACATCTATAAAAAACAGATATAAAATAACACAACTTATATTATATTAAACCACAACTAAACACATAACATAATAACTAACACCAATAACAAAACTAAACTTATATTACACAAAGTTAAGTTAAGTTAATCCAATAACACCACAACTTAATGTAAAAAACTAAACATTACACAACACCACAAGTTAAGCTAAGTTAAAACAACTTACATTAATTTAACACACTTCACTTCACTTCAACTTAACTTAACCTTAACCTTAAACTTAAACTTGTTTTACATTAACCTAACTTAATGTAATGTGGTGTAATGTAATGTAATGTAATGTAATTTAATTTATATTATATTAATTTAATCAAAAAACAAACACCTCAATCCAAAAAATCAAAAACAAACCAAAACATAACAACTAAACTTATCAAAACAAAACTTACAAAAAAAAACATTATATTAACTTAACTTGAAATAACTTAACCTTACAAAAAAAAACATTACAAAGCATTAACTCAACTTAACTTACACTAATAACACCACATTACAACTTAATGTAAACTTACAAAGCATTAAAACAAAATACATTAACTTAAACCAAACCATTACACTAAACACAAACTAACTTAACAACATCTCAACAACACAAAGCAAACTTAAACTTATATTAATTTAATACAAACCACAAAAACTTAACACCTCAAAACAAAAACAATCCAAAAGACTTCAAAACATAACATAACATAACATAACATAACATAACAACACAACTTATATTAATACATTACAAAAACATTACACCAAAAACAAAATACACATAACAAACTTAACACACTTCACAACAACATTAAATCACACCATTACATAACACTAATTTAAACCATTACAACACACTTCAAAGCAACTTAAAGCAAAGCAAAGCAACTTAAAACAAAAACAATTTAAAACCCAAACTCATATTAACTTAATGTAATGTAATGTAATTTATATTAATTTAAACCATTACAACTCAAACCAAACCAACATTACACATTTCATCTCAAAGCAACTCAACTCATAACACCACACCACAACTAAACCTAAACCTCAAATCAAAAACAACACAACTTAAAATAAATTTTATTAACTTAAAGCAACTCAAAACTTAATACAACTTACACTAACTTAAATCCAAAACAGACCAACTCAAACATACCACACTAACTTAAATTAAAACAAATTAGTGTAAATTAACTTAACTTAACTTAACCTAAACTAAACTAAAACACTTCATATCAAAACAATTTAAATTAAAACACTTCAAATCATATCAAGTCAAAACAAAAAAAGTCAAAACATAACATAACATAAAACAAATTAAAACAACATAACATAAAACACTTCAAAAACAAAAAAAGTCAAAACAATTTAATTTAAAACACTTCAAAACATATCAAGTCAAAAAAAGTCAAATCAAGTCAATTTAAATCAAAACAACTTAAAACATATCAAAACAATTTAATTTAATTTAAAACAACCTTAACCTTACAAAGCATAGCACAACACATATCATAACAACTTAAACAACACAACAAATAACAACACACTTCATCTCAACACAATACAACACATCTTCATCTCAACACAATTTAACACAACTTATATTAAACAACACAACCCCTTACAAACAAAAAACACTACACTAACTTTAAAAACTTACAACACACTTCAACACACTACAAAAACAAACCATTACAACTCAATCACAACTTATTTTTAAATTCAATTTAACAATAACCTTTCAATTCAAAAACTACAGTTACACACAAATAATGCTACGTCCTCTCATAAACAAGCAAATGCAACAGAGTATGCTTATCACAACAACAAATTTAATAGGAATTACTATGTTTTTTTATCATAAAAAATATTGTTCTTTAACGGTTTGTCCTAAACTTAAACAAAGAAATTGGATTAATAAAAAAATCAGTAAATCACCAATTTGGGTTAGTGAAGATTTAAGAGATGGTAATCAGTCTTTAATTGAACCAATGAATGTTGAACAAAAAAAAAACTTATGGACATTATTAATTAATGTTGGTTTAAAAGAAATTATGGTAGGATTTCCTTCTGCGAGCAAAGCTGATTTTGATTTTGTAAGATGGTTAATTACAAATAAACAAATTCCTGAAGATGTTACTATTGCTGTATTAACACAAGCCAGAAAACATTTAATTCAATGTACTTTCGAGTCTCTTTTTGGTATAAAGAACGCTATAATACATTACTATAATTCAACTTCTCCAATTCAAAGGGATCGTGTATTTAAAGTAAATAAAGAAGGGATATTAGAAATAGCAGCCAAAGGAGCAACTTATATTTTGCAACAAACTAAAACTTTTTCTAACGGAGTTTGGATAATCGAGTATACTCCAGAAAGTTTTTCTAACACAGAATTTGATTTTTCTTTAATTGTTTGTGACATAGTGATTGATATTTTGGGCCCCAAAAACATATATAAAGTTATATTAAATTTACCTACAACTGTTGATTCGGCAAGTCCTCACATTTATGCGGATCAAATAGAATATTTTAGTAAAACTATAAGCAAAAGAGATAAAGTTATAATATCAGTTCATACTCACAATGACAGAGGAGCAGCGGCTACATCAGCTGAATTAGCCATTTTAGCAGGAGCTAAACGAGTAGAATGCACGTTGTTAGGTAATGGTGAACGCACAGGTAATCTGGATTTGATTACCTTAGCTATGAATTTATATAGCCAGGGTATAGAACCAAAAATTGATTTAACATGTCCAGAAGAACTAATAGAAATTGTTACAAAATGCACTAAGATACCAATTCATCCGCGACATCCTTGGATAGGGAGCTTAGTATTTACTGCTTTTTCTGGCAGTCATCAAGATGCCATACGCAAATCATTAAAAAAACAAAAAAATAATGAAATATGGCAAGTAGCTTATTTGCCGATAGATCCCAAAGATATAGGACGTAATTATAAATCTGTTATTAGACTTAACAGTCAATCAGGTAAAGGAGGAATGGCTTTTTTACTTGAAAGAGATTTTAAAATTAAATTACCACGTTGGACGCTTAATCCTTTAGCACATTTAGTTCAAAAAGAAAGTGATAAAAAAATGTTAGAGTTATCTAGTTATGAAATTTATAATATATTGAAAAATAACTTTTTTTTAGAGAAACCATTAAATTTATTGAATTATATTTTTTTTAAAACTAAAAACACGTTAAACATATTTAGTAAAAATCAAGTTAATTATAAAATATATTCTTCAAAAATAATAATTGAGTATAAACCTAAACCTATAATGTTAAAATTTATTAGTTCTTGGAAGTTTCACAGAATTAAATTAATAAATTATTACATACAAAAAATCAATAATTATTATATAGCGTTTATTAAAATTAAAATTAAGGAAACAAACTTAATTGGAACAGCTATAGATTTAGAAAAGTTTTCAGTTTATTTTAAATCAATTTTATCAGCTTTAAATAAATATATTTATCTGCGAATTAAATAAATTAACTTTACTTAAAGCAACTTAAAGCAAAGCAAAGCAAAGCAAAGTAACCTAACTTAAATTCAACAAACAACACATAACACCTCCAAACTAAACTAAACTAAACCATTACAACTTAAAATAAAAACCAAACCCAACTTAACTTAACTTAACCCAACTTATATTAAAACCAACCCAACCCAACCCAAACTAAACTAAACTAACCCAACTTATATTAAAACCAACCCAACTTTAAAATAACTTAACTTAACTTAACCCAAACTAAACTAGTCTAAACTAAAAACTTAACTAACTTAATACAATACAAAATAACTTAAAATACACAAACAGACCAGACCAGACCATTACAAACCACAAAAGACCTCAAACAAACTCCATTACATTACATAACACCACACTTCAACTTATATTACATTAAGTTAATGTAATCCATTACAAATCCAAAATCAATCCAAAACAAACTACACATTACACTTCATTAACTAATCCATTAACTTACATTACACACCACAAACAAATTAAACAAACAAACTAAACTATTACAAACCACACATAACTAACTTAAAATAACACAATACAACATTTAACACAACTTAAATTAAAACAAAAAACTTATATTAAAAAAAACAACATTACAAACCAAAACAATTTAATGTAAAAAAAACCACAAAAACAAAAACAACACTTCAATTCAAACCACATTAATTTAAATTACAAAAAAACAATTACATTAATATAAATTAAATTACATTACATTACATTACATTACAATCCATTACATTACAAAGCATTAACTTAACTTAACCTAACCTAAACTAAAACACTTCATATCAAAACAATTTAAATTAAAACACTTCAAATCATATCAAGTCAAAACAAAAAAAGTCAAAACATAACATAACATAAAACAAATTAAAACAACATAACATAAAACAATTTAAAACAACTTAAAACAATTTAAAACAACCTTACACAACCCCTAACCTTACATTAAATTAAATTGAAATAACTTAACACAAATTAAAACAAAGCATAACATAACATAACATAACAACACATAACATAACATAACATAACAACATTACTTAAAACAACATAACATTACAACACAACCCACTACACATAACTAACTTAATCCAATAAACAATACACCACAACATTTAAAAACTAAACTTATATTAAACAAACCAAAACCACATTACAAAGCACTACACCAAACCACAAAGCATTACAAACCACATTAACCTAACCTACACTAACTTACACAACACTACACAACACTAATACAAACAAACTTATATTACACCACATTAACTTAACATAACACCACTAAACTATTACAAATTAAACCATTACACAACAACACACCACCCCACAAAACAAACATACCACACCACATAACAACACTTACAACAAATTAAACTAACTAAACTAAACTATTACAAACCACACCATTAAATGTAAAACCAATTTAATTTAAAAACAATCAAATAAAAGAACAAATCAAAAACATTACATTACATTACAAAACTTACAAAAGAAAAGACTTCAAACTAAACCATTAAACTACACCACTAAACTAAACAAAACTAAACATACCACAACACAACAACTAAATTCAACTTATATTACACTAACAAAATACCAATACCCAAACAATTAAAACTTAAACACAAAAACAAACTACACTAATACAACTCAACAACAACTCAACTCAACTCAACTTAACTTAACTTAAATTAAATTAACTTAAATTAGTGTAAATTAACACATAACAAAATAACACATAACAAACTTAACACACTTCAAAAACAATTCAAAACAACTTAAAACAAAACAAAACAAAACAAAACAATTTAAAACAAATCATTTCAAAACAATTTAATTTAAAACATTTCAAATACAAATAAAAAACAAATAAAATAACAGAACATAACACTTCAAAACACTTCAGAACAGAACATAACATAACATAACAACTTAAAACAACAACACAAACCAAAGCATAAACCATTACAACAAATAACAACACATAACATAACATTACATTACATAACATAACACTTCATCACACTCAAACTCAAAGCCAAAGCAACACAATACAATACAACATATAACAACTTAAAAAAACCACAACAAATAACAACACATAAAAAAACATAACATAACATATCATATCATAACATAACACTTCATCTCATCACACTTCAACACATTACAACTCAAATACAACTTAAATTATATTAAACAACACATAACATAAAATAACATATCATAACATAACACTTCATCTCATCACACTTCAACACAATTTAAATAAAATCAAATAACAGAACACTTCAAAACACTTCAGAACAGAACAGAACAGAACAGAACACAACACAACACAACAACTTACAACACTAATACACTTCACTTCAACACATAAAAGAAAATAACATAACATAACACTTCATCTCATCACACTTCAACACAACATTACACAACTTAAACAACAGAACAGAACACTTCAAAACATATCATTACACAACACCACAACTTATATCAACTTAAAAAAATTTAAAACACTTCAAAAACATATCAAATCAAAACAAAACAATTTAAATCATTTCAAAACACTTCAAAACATATCAAAACAATTCAACTTAAAAAAAAACAATTTAAATCAAAACATAACAACATAACATAACATAACATAACATAACTTAAAACAAAACAAAACAAAACAAAACAAAACAATCAAAACAAATACAAATAAAATAAAAGAACACAACAGAACACAACACTTCAAAACACTTCAGAACATAACAGAACAGAACAAATCATTACAAATAAAAACAATTCGTTTCAAAACATATCAAATCATATCATTACATTACAACTTAACTTAAAACAACTTAAAACACTTCAAAACATAAAAGAAAATAACAGAACACAACAGAACAGAACACTTCAAAACACTTCAGAACACTTCAGAACAGAACAGAACAGAACAAATAAAATAAAAACACTTCAAAACATAACATAACATAACATAACATATCAATTTAATTTAAAACAATTTAAAACACTTCAAAACAAATACAAATAAAAAACAAAGAAAAGAACAGAACATATCATATCATTACATAACAACTTAATTTAAATCAACTTACATTAAATCGTATCGTATCGTATCGTTTCAAAACACATCAATTCAAATCAAACATTAAACAACTTAATCAAAACCACATAACATAACATTAAACCATAACACCACATTAAAATACACCACAAATGACTTCAAAGCATTACAAAACATCACAACTTATTACAAAAACACTTCAAAACAATCAAATCAATTCAAAAGACTTCAATTCAATTCAACAACAATTCAAACTTAATACAAACTTACAAAACATTACAACACACTAATAACAACTTACCTTACACTAACTTAAAACAAAACCACACCACACTACACTACACTACACTAACTTAACCTAACTTGAATTGTTTTACAAAACAAAATACACAAACAAACACACTACACAACACATAACTAATACAACACAACTTAATACAAACCATAACACATTAAACCAATCAACACATAACAACACAAAGCAAATAATAGCAACTTAAAACATCTCATCTCAACTCAAAAGAAAAGAAAAGAAAACTCAAACTCAATACAAACTCAAAGAAAAAAAACTCCCCAACAAAGCATAACACACCTCAAAACAAAAGACCTCAATGAGTAAAAACATAACCCTTAACAACTAAACCTCAATTAAAACACATAACATAACATTACATTACATCACATAACAATTTTATATTATATTAAAGCATAACTAAACCTCAACAACACAAAACATAACACAAAAACATAACTTAAACAACACCTCAAACCAAAAATCCAAAGCAATTCAAAAAGCAAATCATAACACCTCAAGCAAATCCATTTAAAACACACAATCCATAACAACACAACATTAATTTAATACATTACAAATCCAAAAAACAAACCAATCAATTCAAATTCAAACCACAAAGCATTAACTAAACCTAACTTACAAAACAACACACTAAACTATACATTAACTTAATACAACTTAACCTTATATTACACTACACATAACTAATCCTAAACAACTAAACTTAATTTAATGTAAACAAAAAAAACATTACAAAAAAAATCCAACATTAACTTAAAACAAAATACATTACAACTCTTACACAAAATACACTAACTTAAACAACATTACATTACACCACATTACATACATAACCCAACCCCTCACTAACTCTTCTCTTACCTCTACTCAAAGTTTCTACCTCTCTGTACTGTGCCTCACTTACCTTAGCTGTTCCACATCACACAGCTGAAAGAAAAATTAAAAAAAATAATAAATAAATTAGTTATTTAAACTGTCATTGCTTTACTATTAATGCTGTAAGTTTTCGTTGCTTTATGCTTTAAATTTCGTTTATTTTACCTATGATATTTTAGTTATCTTTGTTGTGCTGCTGTTGCTTTTGAATGACTTTACTTTTAGTTGCAGTCTGTGCTTTTTTTTTTGCTGTTGTTTTTCGTTACTATGTTGTTTTGATTTTAATTTCATGTAAGGTTGAACACATAATTGAGTAGCTTTGATTGTGTTGAGATGTTGTTGAGTTTAGTTGAATTGGTTTGTATTGTATTAAGTTGGTATGCTTTGGATTTTTGGTTTGAGGTGTTGTTTAAGTTATGTTATGTTGTGTAATGTTTTGGATTTGTAATGTGCTAGGTGTTGTTTTGGTGTGTTTTATTTTTTGAGGTTTAGTTATGTAATGTTTGTAATTTGGATTAATATAATTTAGTGTGTTGCTTTGGATAAGTTTGATTTTGAGGTGCTTTAATTTATTTTAATATATGTTGTTGTGTTCTGTTCTTTGATTTGAAGTGTTATGTAATGCTTTGTGTTGCTTTGGATTTTTGGTTTGAGGTTCTGTGCTTTGTTTGTTGGATTTGATATGCGTTTAGTTTAAGTTGTGTTGGATTTTATTTTTTGAGTTGATGCTTTGTATTGTTTTTTGGTGAGGTGTTATGTTTGGTTTTGGAGTTGTGTTAATGAGGTGTGGTGTTATGTTTTGGATTTTAGTTTTGTAATGGTGTGTTTTGATTGTTTTAAATTATTTTGTAATGGTTTGGATTAAGTTGTTTTAATGTGTTTTAAATGGTTTACATTAACTTAATGTTGTGTTGTTATGTTATGTTATGTGTTAATTAAAGTTAGTGTAATGTAAGTTGTTATGTGGTGTATTGTTTATTGGATTGAGTTGTGTTAAGTTTTGATAAGTGTAGTGTTTTTTTTGGTGCTGTGCTTTTGTGTTTTATTGCTTTAAGTTTAGTTGTATTAAGTTTGAGTAATGTTTTGAAGTGTTTTGTAAGTTGAAGTGTGTGGTGTTGTGTAATGGTTTGCTTTAAGTTTTTTAAAGTTATTTGAGGTACTATATTGATATTGACTGTGCTTTGATGATACTACTGAGTTACAAAGTAATGTTATGTATTTGATTGTTTTAAGTTAAGTTATTTTATTTTATTTGTTTTTGTTTTTGTTTTGTGCTTAAATTTTCTTTTGACTTGTTGCTCTTGAGTTCCTTTCCTAAGCTGTGACTTTTTGTTCTGCGCTTTGATGTGATGTTTTGTAATGTGTTGTTGAATTTGAATGCTATGCTGTTTGTTTGATTTGTGTTGTGTTGATATGATTTGAAACGTTCTGTTATGTTATTTGTTGTTGATATGTTCTGAAGTGAAGTGTTGATATGATTTGAATTGAGGTGTTCTTTTTGTTCTAAATAAAATGTTTGCTATTTAATATTATACGTTGTTGCATTGTGTTTATTCTTGTTTGTGGGTACTTTATTTCTGTTTTGCTGTGTTGTGTTATGTTATTATGACTTTTGTTTTTTTTCATATGTTAGTCTATAATAGGCTCTTAGTGTGATGTACATGTTTAAAAGAGGGAGTGTGGGGGTTTTGTTTGTTTAGGTTGTACGTTTCTTAATTTAATTTAATTTTTAATTATCAAGGATTTTTATAGACGCAGCTTGAAGGCCCTTTTTACCTTGAGTTACTTCAAAGGAAACTTTTTGACCATCTTGAAGTGACTTAAAACCATCAGCTTGTATTTCCGAAAAATGAGCAAATAAATCTCCTCCACCATCATCTGGTGAAATAAAACCATAACCTTTAGTGTCATTAAACCATTTAACAGTACCAGTTGCCATTTATATTTCCTTACATACCTAAAAAATTAAGATAAGATTATCAGTTTACAACACAACAAAGCTGTTAAATTGCATTAATAAATTAACAAAAAATAAATACTAAAACACATACAATAACATAACATCTAAATCTAATAATTAAAAGAAGATGTTAATTATTAATTATAAGAATTATGTTGTATATAAGTCAATAGTTTTATTTGATAATGTTTATTATGTTATTTGTGATAAAATATATTTTTATTAAAAATTATTCAAAAGGTAAATATTTATGTCGGGTAATACCTTTGGTAAGTTATTTACAATTACTACATTTGGTGAAAGTCATGGTTCTGCATTAGGTGCTATTATAGATGGGTGTCCTCCGGGGTTAGAAATAAGTGAAAAATATATTCAAAACCATTTGAACGTTAGAAAACCAGGTGGTTCTAAATATACTACTCAACGCAGAGAACCAGACAAAGTTAAAATATTATCAGGTATGTTTAAAGGAATTACTACAGGCACCCCAATTGGTTTGTTAATAAAAAATACAGATCAACGTTCAAAAGACTATAATACAATAAAACACCATTTTCGACCTTCTCATGCAGATTATACTTACTATAAAAAATATGGCATTAGAGATTATAGAGGTGGGGGCAGATCAAGTGCTAGAGAGACTGTAATGCGCGTAGCTGCAGGTGCAATAGCAAAAAAATATCTTAGCAAATTTAATATTTTTATACGTGGTTATATTAGTCAAATAGGATCAATTAAATTGCCTTTTATAAATTGGAATTTAGTATATAAAAATCCTTTTTTTTGTGCAGATCCAAAAAAAATAACTTATTTAGAAAAATATCTGCAAAGATTACAACGTGATAAAGATTCCATTGGTGCTAAACTTACAATAATTGCAGATGGATTACCTGTTGGATTAGGTGAACCAGTTTTTGATAAATTAGACGCAGAATTATCTCATGCTTTAATGGGCATTAACGCAGTTAAAGGTATAGAAATAGGTTCGGGTTTTTTATCTATCAATCAAAGAGGTAGTGAACATAGAGACGAAATAAAAAATAAAAAATTTATCTCTAACAATTCAGGAGGAGTATTAGGAGGTATTTCTAATGGCCAATCCTTGCTTATAAATTTATGCCTTAAACCAACTTCTAGCATTACTATACCTGGAAATACTCTTGATATTCATGGTAATTCAATTGAAGTAATAACAAAAGGACGCCATGATCCTTGTGTTGGTCTTAGAGCTATACCTATTGCAGAAGCCATGGTAGCATTAACTTTAATGGATCATTTATTAAGAAATCGGGCTCAAAATTTTGCTGTAAAAGTTAAAAATATAATAGGAGCAAACAAATGATAGGACAAACGCTTTATGATAAACTTTGGTCTTCTCATCTAATAAAATGTCGGAAAGATGGAACATCATTAATTTATATAGATCGTCATTTATTACATGAAGTCACTTCACCTCAAGCCTTTGAAAATTTACGTTTAACTAATCGAAAACTTTGGCGAGTTGATACAAACATCGCGACTGTTGATCACAATGTACCAACTAAATTAGAAGAACGGATAAATGGTCTTAATGATGAACTTGCTCGTATTCAAGTGAAAATGTTAAAAAAAAATTGTAAAGACTTTTCAATTAAGAAATTTTTTAATATACAAGATGTAAGACAAGGTATTGTTCATGTAATAGGGCCGGAAAATGGTGCAACTTTGCCTGGAATGACAATTGTATGTGGAGATTCTCATACTTCAACACATGGGGCTTTTGCTGCTTTAGCTTATGGAATTGGTACATCGGAAGTGGAGCATGTTTTAGCCACACAATGTTTATTACAACGCAAATTAAAAACTCTGAATGTTTGTATTGAAGGTAATTTATCAGACAACGTTTCAGCTAAAGATTTAATCTTGTCTATAATAAAAATTATAGGTATAGATGGAGGTACAGGATATGCACTGGAATTTACAGGAAGTACTATTAAAACATTATCTATGGAAGGAAGGATGACAGTGTGTAATATGGCAATTGAAGCAGGAGCAAAAGTTGGGTTAATTGCAGCAGATCAAACTACAATTAATTATTTACATGGACGTGCTTTAGTTCCTAACATTTACTGGACAAATGCAATAACAAAATGGAATAACTTATTTTCCGATTGTGATGCTACCTTTGATAAATCTATAAAAATAAATGCAAAAAATATTGAACCTCAGGTTAGCTGGGGAACACAACCTGATATGGTTGTTGGAATAAATGGTAAAATACCTAATCCTAAAGATTTTAATAAATATAATCGTAATAATATAGAACTAGCTTTAAAATATATGGGCTTAAAATCAGAACAAAAAATAGTAGATATTAAAATTGATCGTATTTTTATAGGATCATGTACTAACTCCAGAATTGAAGATTTACGTGCTGCCGCTAAAATTGTTAGAAACAAGCATATTTCTGCAAATATTAAGCATGCGATGGTAGTACCTGGTTCAGGGCTAGTAAAAATTCAAGCTGAATTAGAAGGATTGGATGAAATTTTTATTTCTGCTGGTTTTGAATGGCGAGAATCAGGTTGTTCAATGTGTTTAGCTATGAATGCTGATAAACTTCAATTTGGTGAAAGATGTGCGTCCACATCGAACAGAAATTTTGAAAGCCGTCAAGGCTATGGTGGAAGAACTCATTTAGTAAGTCCTGCTATGGCAGCTGCTGCTGCAATAGCCGGTCATTTTATTGATGTCCGTTATCTTTAAGTTTAATATAACTAACCAGTACAAACAAACCAAAACATAACAACTTATAACATAATATTACATTACACAACTAAATTTAATACAAAATAAATTAAATTAACACATAACATAACATAACAACACCTCATAACTCAACAACAACAAAGTAACTCAACTTACAAAACATTAACTAACTTAAACCAACTTAAAAAAACTAAACAACACAAACAATTTAAAACCATTACAACTTAAAGCAACTTAACTAACACAACTTAACATTACATAACAACTTAACTTAATCCAAAACAACCACAACAAAAACAAACCAACTTACACTACACAAACTACAACACACTAATTTACACAACATTAATGTAATGTAATTTAAATTAATTTAATTGTTTTTTTGTAATTTAAACCAATCAAAAACAAACCATTACAAAAACAATCCAAAACAACTTATTACATTACACAAATCCAAAAAATAAAAAAAACAAAAACCTCAATACATACAAACCATTACACCTCAAACCAAAAACCCAAAGCATAACAACTTAATACAAAGCAACATAACAACTTACATTACATTAATGTAAACCAACTTATATTTTATTAACTTAAACCAATACAAACCACACTAAACCATTACACCTCAATTAAAACAATTTAAACCAATCAACTTAAAGAAAAATACCTCAACACATTACAAAACACACTAAAAAAACTCATATCAACGTAACTCAACAACAATCAAAAACAACACATAATACAACACCTCAACACAAACTAACACAAGTCAACTCAACAACAACTTAATACAAAGCACTGCACCTCAAAACAAAAACAATCCAAAACAACAACACAAAGCATAACACCTACACTTATATTAATCCATTACAACTCAAAACATTACATAACACATTACACTTAAAAAACTAAACTTAACACACTAACTCAACTCATTACAAAACTATAAACCACAACTTAACCTTACACAACATTAACTTAAAGCAAATTACAAAACATTACAACAACAACACAAAGCATAACACAAACTTATATTTTATTAATCCATTACAAACCAATCCAAAACATATCATTACAACACCTCAATCCAAAGCAACTCATCTCAACAACACAAATGACATATTTATATTAAAACATTACAACTAAAACACTTTAAAACAAAATATAATAACTAAATCCAACACAAACCATTACACCACAACTCAAAAGAAAAGAACAACACCTTAAAGTAACTCAATTTAAATTACACTAACTTAAAATAACACAACATTAATCCAAAAAACACCAAACACTTCAAAACACTTCAACTTATTACACAACATTAACTTAAATTAACTTACAACACACTTCAAAGCAACACAAATTAACACACTAATCCTAAACAAAAAACTAAAACAACTTACAAAGCATTAACTTATATTATATTAACTTAACCTAACCTTACAAAGCATTACACTAACAAAATAAAATACCCAAACTTAAAAACAAAAACAAACTACACTAAACAAACTTAAAACAAAACAAAACAAAACAAAACAAAACAAATTAAATTAACACAACACATAACATAACATAACATAACAACATTACATTTTACACTAACTTAAAATAACACAACATTACAAAACATTACATTAACTTATTACAAACCATAATGTAAACCATTATCCTAAACATTAAACCACTACAATTACATTACACTACACTTATATTAAACCATTACAAAGCAACTTAAGTTAATCCAAAACATAACAACTTATATTAATCAAATACAAACCATTAATGTAAACCACAAAACAATTCAAAAAATAAAACCCAACACATTACAACTTACACACCATTACATCTCATTACAAACCACCACATTAACTTAACTTAATACACCTCTAACAACTTATTACACTAACTTACAACAACTTACATTAACACATAACATAACAACACAACACAACACAACATTAATCCAAAACATAACACATTACATTACACAAAATACACATAACTAACTTAAAACAAAATAACACACTTCAATACAACTTAAAATAACACAAAGCACCTCAATCAAACCAAAAAACAAACCCAAACACAATCCAAAAAAAAAACAAAACAAAAAATCACATCTTACTTATATTACATTAACTTACACCACTAAACTATTACAAACCACCCCACATTACATTACCTTCTATTACAGTACAGCATAGCATTTTCAAAACATAAATTAAGAAACGTACAACCTAAACAAACAAAACCCCCACACTCCCTCTTTTAAACATGTACATCACACTAAGAGCCTATTATAGACTAACATATGAAAAAAAACAAAAGTCATAATAACATAACACAACACAGCAAAACAGAAATAAAGTACCCACAAACAAGAATAAACACAATGCAACAACGTATAATATTAAATAGCAAACATTTTATTTAGAACAAAAAGAACACCTCAATTCAAATCATATCAACACTTCACTTCAGAACATATCAACAACAAATAACATAACAGAACGTTTCAAATCATATCAACACAACACAAATCAAACAAACAGCATAGCATTCAAATTCAACAACACATTACAAAACATCACATCAAAGCGCAGAACAAAAAGTCACAGCTTAGGAAAGGAACTCAAGAGCAACAAGTCAAAAGAAAATTTAAGCACAAAAAGCAAAACATAACAAACTCAACCCAAACAACATTTACTTTAGCAATACCCTAAAATAAACCAACAAGAACACATAGTTAATTAAATTCTGTTAAATAAAAAAACAAAAAAATATCCAGTTATTGTTTTCTTATATAACGCACCGCGTCTGTAGCTCAAAATGGATAGAGCTTTACTTTCCGAAAGTAAAGGTTATGGGTTCAACTCCCTTCAGACGCAATATATTTTATAATACAATATGTTAATAAGAAAATTTTATAATAAAAATAATCGTGAAATTAAACGAATAAGTAATATTGTTTATATAATAAATGATTTAGAAAATTATTTTGCTTCACTTGATAATAATACATTAAGAGTTAAAACAATAGAATTTCGTAAAAGAATAATAAAAGGTGATTTACTTGATATGTTATTACCCGAAGCATTTTGTACTATTAGAGAAGCTAGTAAACGTATCATTGGTATGCGTCATTTTGATGTTCAACTAATAGGAGGAATAGTTTTACATAAGGGTATTATTTCTGAAATGAAAACTGGAGAAGGTAAAACTATTGTAGGAACTTTACCTACATATTTAAATGCATTAACAGGTCTTGGTGTACATGTAATAACAATAAATGAATTTTTAGCAAAAAGAGATTCAACTAATATGCGCCCCTTATTTGAATTTCTTGGTTTAAGCATTAAAAATATTTATGCTGAACAAAGACTAAAAGAAAAAATAGCCGCGTATAAAGCGGATATTACATATGGACATAATAATGAATATGGTTTTGATTATTTACGCAATCATATGGTTTATGACATTAAAGAAAAATTTCAAAGAAAACTTAATTTTGCTTTGATTGATGAAATAGATTCTATTTTGATAGACGAGACTCGTACCCCATTAATTATTTCAGGACACACATATGAATGCACTACAATATATTATATAATAAAAAATATAGCAAAAAAATTAATTCGAAACAAAAATACGAAATATAAACATGAAAAATGCGATTTTATTTTAGATGAAAAACATAAACAAGTTGAATTAACAGAACAAGGACACAAATTTATAGAATGTATTTTAAAAGCAAAAAAAATAATAAAAAAAAATGATTCTCTTTATTCAGTAAAAAATATAGATTTAATAAAAAAAATAAAAGCAGCTTTATTAGCACTTTATTTATTTAAAATAAATGTTGATTATATTATTATAAATAATGAAGTAATTATAGTAGATGAAAATACAGGACGTATTATGCAAGGAAAAAGATGGTCGTATGGATTACATCAAGCTATCGAAGCTAAAGAAGGAGTAAATATAAAAAATGAAAGTAATACTTTAGCATATATTACTTTACAAAATTATTTTAGACTGTATACTACAGTGACAGGTATGACAGGTACAGCATTTACTTCAGTAAATGAATTTAATAAAATTTATAATTTAGATGTTATAGTTATTCCAACAAACAAGCCAATAATACGTAAAGATATGAATGATTTAATGTTTTATTCAAAAAAAGAAAAAATTGAAGCTATTATTAAAGATATAAAAAACAAATTTTATAAAGGTCGTCCAGTCTTATTGGGTACGACTTCGATTAAAAATTCCGAATATATTTCTGAATTATTAAAACAACAAAAAATTTCACACAATATACTTAATGCAAAAAATCATTATAATGAAGCTAATATAATTGCTCAAGCTGGTCATTTTAGCACAATTACGATAGCGACTAATATGGCAGGGAGAGGTACAGACATAAAATTAGGGGGAAAACAAAAACACAACACAACATTGAGTAAAAACTTGGTAATAATTTCTGGGGGTTTACATGTTATTGGAGCAGAGCGCAATGACTCTAGAAGAATAGATAATCAATTAAGAGGACGTTCTGGCCGTCAAGGAGATCCAGGATCAACTAGGTTTTTTATTTGTTTAGAAGACAAGTTAATGAGGTTATTTGGTTTAAAAAAAATAAAAAAAATGAGTCAGATTTTAGGATTATCTTATGATGAAGCTATCTCACATAAATTAGTTAAAAAAGTAATAGAACAAGCTCAAAAAAAAGTTGAAATTCATGATTATAACATTCGTAACCAAATCTTAAAATATGAGAAAATTTCAAATTATCATAGAAAAATTATATACTCTAAAAGAGATACAATATTATTTAATTATAATATTTCTGAATATATAAAATTTATTAGGAATGAAGTAATTTTTAAAATTGTATATGATTATAAAAAAACTTATAATATTAATAAGTTATTAAAAAATATAAAAACAATATTAAATATAAATTTATATGATTGGATAAAAATAAAAACAAATCAATATATGCTATCTTCAAAAAGGGGATATATTTTTCTCTTTAAAAAAATAAAAGATAAATATAAAACTAATTATGTTTATAATTGTAAAAAATTCGGTAAACAAAGAATAAAAGAATTTGAAAAAAATACTTTATTACAAGTGTTTGATATAAGATGGAAAGAACATTTGCAAAATATGGATTATATTATGAAAAGTATTCAACTTAGGGGTTATATATTTAAAGATCCTTTTGAAGAATATAAAAGAGAAGCATATAGATTATTTAAAGCTTTAATTATTAATCTTAAAGTTGATGTAGTCAGTGTGCTTAGTCAGTATAAATTTTAATTTAGTAATAGTTTTATTTTGGTTTATCCTATCCTATCCTTTCCTTAGCATTATCATTATCATTAGTGTTAGTAAAAGTTTAGTGTTAGGTTCAAGTTTTAGTGTTAGTTTCAGTGTTCGTTGTATTTTTTATAGGTATTGTAGTGGATAGGTTTTTACGTTTAATTAATACTTTTAATAAGTATGTATTTTTTGTTAAATGTAAATGTTTAATATTTAATGTGGAAATAAAAATAAATAAATAATTCTATGATAGAACAAAATAAAGAAATTTTATCAATTGAAGATGAAATAAAAAAATCATATTTAGACTATGCAATGAGTGTAATTATTTGCCGTGCAATTCCAGATATTCGTGATGGTTTAAAACCTGTGCATCGGCGTGTAATTTTTGCTATGCATGAATTGAATAATATATGGAATAAAAATTATTTAAAATCCGCTCGGATTGTGGGTGATGTGATTGGTAAGTATCATCCACATGGTGACAGTACTGTGTATGATGCAATTGTAAGAATGGCCCAAGAATTTTCTATGAGATATGTACTAATTGACGGTCAAGGAAATTTTGGATCAATAGATGGTGATAATGCAGCGGCAATGAGATATACAGAAGTAAGATTATCTCGAATAACGAGTGAAGTTTTATATGATCTTGAAAAAGCTACAGTGAATTGGGTTGATAATTATGATGGCACTGAAAAAATACCAGAAGTATTACCAAGTCGTATACCTAATTTATTGATTAATGGAACAAGTGGGATTGCTGTGGGTATTGCCACGAATATCCCTCCTCATAATATAAAAGAAGTTATAAATGCTTGTATAGCTTTTGTTGAAAATAATAATCTAACTTTAGAAGATTTAATGAAATATATAAATGGTCCAGATTTTCCAACTTCAGGCATAATTCAGGGAAAGTCTGGAATTTTAGAAGCTTATAAAACAGGAAAAGGTAGTTTTTCTCTACGTGCAAAACATATAATTGAACAAAATAAGATTAAAGAAAATGATAAAATCATTATCACAGAATTACCATATCAAGTTAATAAAGCTAGGCTAATGAAAAAAATAGTGGAGTTAGTAAAACAAAAAAAGTTATATGGTATTAAAGAGCTTAGAGATGAATCAGATAAAGATGGGTTAAGGATTGTTATAGAAATAAAACGCTATGAATCAAGTGAAATGATCTTAAATAATCTTTTTTCACATACGCAACTGGAAGTGATTTATACTATAAATATGGTGGCTGTTGAAAAAGGTAAACCTAAAACATTTAACCTTAAACAAATTATTGAAGCTTTTATTAATCAACGAATAGAAGTAATTAAACGACGTACATTATATGATTTAAAAAAAATAAAAAAACGTAAACATTTGATTGAAGGATTAATAATTGCAATATCAAATTTAAATAGTGTTATAGAAATAATAAAATCAGCTTCTTCTTTTAAGGACGCTAAAAATAAATTAATAAATATAAAATGGAAAAAAAATAATTTATTTAAAGAAATTTTTATAGACTCATATCTATTAACGGAAAATCAAATTAAAGCAATTATGGATTTAAGATTACATCGTTTAACTAGTTTAGAAAGTAAAAATTTTATTGCGGAACATAAAAATATTTTAAAAAAAATAACTACATTAAAACAAATATTGTCTTCATTTGATCATTTAATGGGACTAATTCGTAAGGAATTAATTGAAATAAGTGAAAAGTATGGTGATAATAGAAAAACTACAATCAATTCTCTTGGTACGGAAATAAATACTGTTGATTTGATTAATGAAGAAAAAATGGTAGTTACAGTTTCTAGATTAGGATATGCTAAAATACAACCCATTTCAGTTTATCAATCACAAAAAAGAGGTGGTCGAGGCAAATTAAAATTAGTTACATTTAAAAATGAAGATGAAAATGATAACGATGTAATTGAGTATTTATTAGTTGCTTCTACAAATGATACAATTTTATTGTTTTCTGACAAAGGTAAAATGTATTGGTTGAAAGTTTATGAAATTCCTCAGTTTAGTAGAAATAGAAATGTTAGAGGTAAACTTTTATGTAGTCTACTTTCTTTAGATGCAAATGAAAAAATCACTGCGATTATTGCAATAAATGATGAAAAAAGAAAAAAAAACAATTATATATTTTTTGCAACTGCTTTAGGTAAGGTTAAAAGAACTAATATGAATCAATTTGATAGACACCGTAATTGTGGTATTATAGCGCTTAATTTAGAAGAAAGAGATAGTTTAATAGGTGCTGCTATTACTTATGATAAAGATAATTTAATTATGTTACTTGCTTCAAATGGGAAATCTATTTATTTTAAAGAAAATGAAGTGCGCGCAATGGGACGTAGTGCTATGGGGGTGCAGGGAATGCGTTTATTTTCTAATAATAAAGTTATTAGTTTAATAATCATAAAAAATAACAAAACATCACAACAAAAACATTATATTTTAACAGCTTCAGAAAAAGGATACGGAAAACGTACTATTTTAGAAGAATTTACTTTAAGGAAACGTGGTGGACAAGGAGTAATAGCAATGCGAGTTACAAAACGTAATGGTAACTTAGTATCTGCGATAAAAGTTAAAGAAAGTGATGAAATTATTTTAATAACAAATAGAGGGAAATTAATACGTACTCACGTTAAAGAAATATCTTGTAGAACACGCAATGCTAATGTTCAAGGAGTAAAATTGATACGTCTTAAGAAAGAAGAAAAATTAGTATCTGTTGTTAGATTATGTAAAAATATAAAGTAAAGCTCCGATAGCCAAATAAAAAGCAATAACACAACTATTACATTACAACACCTCTAAACAAAAAGTAAAGCTCAGTAAAATAAAACAAAATCACAACAAATAAAGCATCGAAACTCAATCAACATAACATGTCCTCTCATTTCCATAACACAACTACCCCAAAAAACAAAGTTCTGAACAATTCATACCATAGCAACCCAACAACAATCCAAAAATATCGTAGCAAGACACTAAGCACTTCATATAAAAACAAAGGCTATACAAGCATCAAAAGGGCCATAACAGATAGTAGTCATAAACACAAAACAACCTCAACACAACAGTAAGGCAAAGTAGAGAAAGACAGCACAACAGACCATAAGATAAGTCATAAAAATATGCAAAAGAGAAAGTCATATCAACGAAATTTTCAAGTCAAAAACAGTTAACAGCTACACAACAAAGCATAGCAGATCAATTTAATTTAAAGCTAAGTTCACAACATCGGGGCCGGGGCGGTTATTTACTTTACTTAGTATCATCACATCAAAGTTCAAAACAAAATACAACAACACAAAGCATAACTAAACCTCAACTTAATACAAACCATAACACATTAAACCAATTTAATTTAAACCATTACATTACACAACTTAAATTATATTAAACCAACTTAATCAAAAAACTAAACATACCACAACTTTAAAAACTTACTACACAAAACATTACAAAACAACTTATTACACCAAACTATTACATACCACATAACATAACAAGTTAAGTTAAGTTAAGTTAAAACCAACATTACACAACCACAAAGCATTAATCCAAAAAACACCACAATAAACTAAAACATATACAACTTAAAAAAACTAAACAACATTAACCTAACACAACTTAATACACCAAAACAAACAAACTAAACCACAACTTAAATCAACCTAACCTTACACTAACTCAAATCCAATAACACCAAAAACAATCAAACACATAACAAAGTAACTCAACTCAAAGAAAAAAAACTCAAGTCATCTCATCTCAACAACAATCCAAAGCAACACACTTCAACACAACACAAAGTAACTCACACTAAATTAATTTAATTTACACTAACTTAAAATAACACAACATTACAAAACACCAACACCAAACCATTACATTACACAACATACCACATAACATAACACAACAACTTGAAATGAAATGAAATAACTTAAAATAACTTAAACCAAACCAACTTAAACCAAACCATTACAAACCATTTAAAACATAACTAAACCATTACAAACAAAACAACTTACAACACAAACCACACCACTAAACTATTACAACTTATATTAAACCACATTAAATTACATTACATTAATAACTTACAAAAACTTACTTAACCTAAAACACATTAAAACAATTTAATTTAATTTAAAACAACCTTACAAAGCATAGCACAACACATATCATAACAACACTAATACACTTCATCTCATCTCACTTCAACACAACCCCTTACAACACAACAACTTACACTACACTAAAACAGACCAAATTACATTACAAAACATTAACTCAAAGCAACACACTTCAAAACAAAACAACACAACAACTTACAACACATAACATAACAACTAAACTAACTTAAAAAAAACAATGTAATGTAAACCAACTAAACAAAAACAACATTACATTAAAATACATTAATGTAAACCATTACATAACAAATAAACCATAACTAACTTAAACTTAAACAACATTACAAAACATTACACAACATTACATTACATTACACCACATAACAAGTTAAGTTAAGTTAAAACAACATAACATAAAACAAAACAAACCAAACCATTACACCAAACAAACCACAAACCAACTTAAAATAACTTAAACCAAACCAAACCAAACCAAAACATTACAAACCAACACAAACCATTACAAACCATACCATACCATTACACAAACCAACTTAACTTAATGTAAACCACATAACAAAAACCACAAGTTAAGTTAAAACAAAGCATTAAAAAAACCTAACTCAATCCAACTTACTTATATTACACATAAAATAACATAACAACTTACAAAACATTACACCACATAACATAACACCACTAAACAATCAAATCAAAAACAAGTCAAAAGACTTTAAACCACTAAACTAAACAAAACAAACATACCACACAACACACTTCATCTCAACACAACAACTTAAGTTAAAACAACTTAATGTAAACCACACAAGTTAAGTTAGTGTAAGTTAAGTAAAAACAAATTAATCCAAAACATAACAACTTATATTAAATTAATGTAATGTAAAAAACTAAACACAACCTTACACAAACTATACTTAACTTACATTAATCAAAAAAAACAATTCAAAACACTTCAATCCATTACAAAAGACCTCAACACAAACCAAAACATTAAACCAACTCAACTTACACCACATTACAAAACATTACATTAACACAATACAACTTACAAAACACTAACTTAACTTACACACCATTACATTACACAACATTACATTAACACATAACATAACAACTTAAACAAACTTGTTTTAACTTACACTAACTCAATGTAATGTAATGTAATTTAATCAAAAACAATTCAAAACACTTCAAACCAATACATTACAATACAACTTAATACAATACAAACCAAACAACATTAAACTAAACCACCCCACAAAACACTTCCACACCACACCACATTACAAAGCATTACATTACATTAACTTAATGTAAACCATTACACCACATATCATAACAACTTACACTACACTATAAAATAACACATAACAACTAAACTAAACTTTGTAAACTTATATTAATTTAAACCACAAAACACAACAACAACTTAATAAAACACAAAGCACAGCACATCATTACAAAAATAACATACCTAAAAGCAACTCAACAACAACATCAAAAACTAAACTAAAAGCATCTCATCGATAAAGTAAAGCTAAGGCTAATGTATTAAATAAAAAAAATGAAAAAAGATTTAAAAAAACTTAGAAAATATATAGAAAATATAGAAAAGCAAATAGTAAATTTAATTAGTAAACGTGCTATTTGTGCTCAAAAAGTAGCAAAAATAAAATTATCAAAAGAGCCAAAATTAAAACCTTCTAGCCCTGACCGTGAAAATCAGATTTTAAGAACTATTAAAAAATATAATAAAGGACCATTAGATAATAAAGAAATAACTAGAATATTTAAAAAAATTTTGTCTGCTTGTTTATCTTTAGAATTACCTAATCAAGTAGCATATTTAGGTCCAGAAGGTACATTTACTCAAAAAGCAGTCATTAAACATTTTGGTAAATCAGTAAGAAGTATCCCTGTCAAAAATGTGTTTAAAACAATAGAAAATAAAAAATATAATTATGGTGTTGTTCCTGTTGAAAATTCAACAGAAGGGATCGTTAATAAAACGTTGGATTCTTTTATTACTTCAAAAATAAAAATATGTGGAGAAGTAATACTTTCTATACATCATCATTTGTTAATTGGAAAAAAAAATCTAAATAAAAAAATAGAAAAAATTTATTCACACCAACAATCATTTTCTCAATGTAAAAATTGGTTAAATAATAATTATCCTGGGGTAAAAAAAATTGCAGTAGCGTCAAATGCAGAAGCTTCAAAAATAATTAAATATGAAAATAATAGTGCCGCGATTGCTGGAGATGTTGCTGCTAGTTATTATTCTTTAAAAATAATTGCTCAAAATATAGAAGATCGTATAAATAATTATACAAGATTTTTTATTTTGGCAGATAAAGATGTAACGCCAACAGGGTATGATAAAACATTTTTAATGATAACTATTAAAAATCAAATAGGTTCTTTTTTTTTAATAATAGAACCATTTTATCGTTACAACGTAGATATATTACGATTAACAAACAGACCAGCCCCAGAAAATAAAGGAGTTTGGAATTACATATTTTTTATAGAAATCAAAGGCCATCGTAAATCTAAGCTTATAGCAAGAATATTAGAAGAAATTTCTATGAGAGGTGCAGAAATAAAAATTTTAGGTTCTTATCCTGAACAATTAAAAAAGAGAATATAAGTGATATGAAAAATAAACACAACATAAACAAAAACTTAAACAATGTTAAATATATAGTAACAAGAGCAAGTAAACCAATAAAAGGAAACATCATCGTTCCAGGTGATAAATCTATATCACATAGGGCAATAATGTTTGGATCGTTATCTAATGGTGTGACTAATATAAAAGGATTTTTAGAAGGTTATGATAGCTTAGCTACATTACAAGCATTTAGAGAAATGGGAGTATCAATTTATGGCCCTAAAAATAACAAATTATGTATTTCAGGTGTGGGGATATATGGGTTAAAAAATCCAAACAAACAATTATATTTAGGTAACTCAGGAACAAGTATGAGATTATTGACTGGATTATTAGCAGGACAAAAATTTGACACAACACTGACTGGCGATAAGTCTCTAAATAACAGACCTATGAAAAGAATTGCAAACCCATTAAAATTAATGGGTGCTAAAATAAAAACAGATAAAAAAGGTCTTCCTCCGTTGCAAATAATTGGTAAGAGGCTTAAGGGAATAAAATATATTATGCCAATAGCAAGTGCTCAAGTTAAATCTTGTTTGCTATTATCGGGAATTTATGCGAAAGGTGAAACAAAAATAATTGAAAAGGGTTTAACAAGAGACCACACAGAACGTATGTTAAAAAATTTTGGATATAAACTAAGAAAAAAAGATAAAACGATAACGTTAGTAGGAGGTTCCAATTTACAAGCTAGTAAAATTAAGATACCATCTGATATTTCTTCAGCTGCTTTTTTTTTAGTAGCAGCATCAATCGTACCTAAGTCAGAATTATTATTAGAGAAAGTTGGGATAAATCCTACAAGAATTGGAGTGATTAATATTTTACGTAGAATGGGAGCTGATATTAAATTATTAAATAAAAAAAATTGGAGCAATGAGCCAGTTGCGGATATTAAAATAAAATTTGCGAACCTTAAAGGCATAGATATTCCAATTGATCAAGTACCTTTAGCTATTGATGAATTACCTATATTATTAGTAGCTGCTGCAAATGCAGAAGGCATAACCAGATTACGAGGTGCAGAAGAATTAAGAGTTAAAGAATCAGATAGAATTAGTGTAATGGCAAGAGGGTTTAAAACTATTGGAGTACAAAATAAGGTATATGAGGATGGAATAGATATAATTGGCGCAAAAAAATATAAAGGGGGATATATTAAGAGTTATGGAGATCATCGTGTTTCTATGTCTTTTGCTATAGCTGCTTTGAGATCTACGGATGATATAATTATTGATGATTGTATAAATGTTTCTACCTCTTTTCCTAATTTTAAAACCTTATTAAATAATTTAGGTATAAAAATAAAAGAAGTAAAATATTAGGTAAAGATAAGTAGCTTAAATAAATAAAATAAATTAAAATAAAATATTATTATGGGTCGTGCTTATTGTTTTTTAGTACGGAATTATTAAAAAGTTAATTATGTAGGATTAGATTATTATGAGCGAAAGCTTTGCTGTTTTATTTGAACAATCACTTAATTATATAAATCTTAAACCAGGATCTATAATTAAAGCAACAATAGTTTATATAGAAAAAGATTGGATAAAAGTTAATGCAGGTTTAAAATCAGAAGTAAAAATAAATATTGATCAATTTAAAAATGATAAAGATGAAGTGTGCGTTAAAATTGGCGATAAAATAAATGTAGTGATTGAAACAATAGAAGATGGTTTTGGAGAAACGAGATTATCTCGTTCTAAAGCTAAACGATTAGAAAACTGGAAAAATTTAGAAAAAGCTTTTAATAATAATGAAATCGTTAAAGGAATAATTATTGGTAAAGTAAAAGGTGGATTTACTGTAGATATTAATTCAATACGTGCTTTTTTACCAGGATCCTTAGTTGATATTAGAACAATTAGAGAAACATTGCATTTAGAAAAAAAATATATTGATTTTAAATTAATAAAATTAGATAAAAAAAGAAATAATGTTGTTGTTTCAAGAAGAGCTGTATTAGAAATAGGTAATGAAAGTTTAAAGAAAAAAATAAATAAAGCTAAAGCTATTAAAGGTATAGTAAAAAATTTAACAGATTATGGTGCTTTTATAGATTTAGGTGGTATGGATGGATTACTTCATATTACAGATATGGCATGGAAACGTGTTAAACATCCTTCGGAAATAGTTTCTTTAGGTGAAGAGATTAAAGTAAAGATATTAAGGGTAGATCTTGCCCGTAATCGTGTTTCTTTAGGTCTTAAACAATTAAGTGCTGATCCTTGGAGGAATGTAAAAGTCCGTTATCCTGTGGGAAAAAAAGTAAAAGCATGTATAACTAATATTACGGATTATGGATGTTTTGCAGAGATAGAAGATGGAATAGAAGGTTTAGTTCACATTTCTGAATTAGATTGGACTAATAAAAATATTAATCCGTCTAAATTAGTCAATATTGGTGAAAGAGTAGAAGTAATGATATTAGAAATAGATGAATTAAGAAGAAGAATTTCATTAGGTATCAAACAATGTAAATTAAATCCATGGGAAACTTTTGGTTTAAAATATAAAAGAAATGATCGTGTTAATGGAGTTGTTAAATCAATAACAGATTTTGGCATTTTTGTAGGTTTAAATGGAGGTATTGACGGTTTGGTACATATTTCAGATATATCATGGAATGAATTAGATGATAAAACCATCCGTAACAATTTTCGTAAAGGTAAAATAATAGAAACCTTAATCTTGTCTATTGATCCAGAACGTGAACGTATTTCTTTAAGTGTTAAGCATTTAAAACAAGATCCAATAAATTTTTATTATTATTACAAAGGATCTTTAGTAAATGGAGAACTTCTAGAGATATCTGCTACCGATGTATCTGCCTTAGTAAAATTAAAACCTAATATCCTTGCAAATCTAAATTACAATCCTAAATTTACCCTATGTGATCAACTCGAAGCATATATTCTAAGTGTTGATCTAAAAAATAGAAAGATAACCTTATCTGAAACTGATACCTAACTTACATTACACATTCAAACTTAAAAAACAAACCTCACCAACTTATATTAACTTCCTTATACTTTATTACATTACGACATCACATCACATCACATCAATTCAATTCAATTCAATTCAATTCACACTTAAAACATTATTAAGTTAACTTAAGTTTGTGTAGTTTAATTTGTGTAATTTTTTCCATTAAGTTGTATTAAGTTATTCAAAATAAGTACATCAAATCATAACACTTCATATCAACTTAAAACAATTTAAAACAATTCAAATGACTTCAAACCATTAACTTACAAACCAAAACAAAACATATCATATCATATCATTACATTACATTACAACTTACTCTAAAACACTTCAAAACATCACAACTTAATCCAAAACAATTTAAATCAAATCAAATCATTTCAAAACATAACAACACAATTCATAACAAATAAACTCAAATAAAATAAAAGAACAACTTACATTAAATCAACAAAACAAAAAACACATAACAACTTAATCAAAACCATACCATAACATAACATAAAAAAACATATCATAACATAACACTTCATCTCATCTCACTTCAACACAACAAATAACAACACAATTTAACACACTTCAAAACATCACAATTTAAAACAATTTAATTTAATTTAAAACACTTCATATCAATTTAATCCAAAACAGACCAATTCAAATGACTTCAAAAAATATCAAGTCAAAACAAAAGACTTCATAACATAACAACATAACATAACATAACTTAAAACAAAACAATTCAAAACAATTTAAATCATTTCAAAACACTTCAAAACAAAACAATCAAAACATATCAATTTAAAACAATTTAAAACAAATCAACTCAATTCGTTTCAATTCATTACAAAACATACCACTTCATATCAACTTAAAACAACATAACATAACATAAAACAATTTAAAACACTTCAAAAACAATTCAAAACAACTTAAAACAACATAACATAACATAAAACAATTTAAAACATTTCAAAACAAATGATATCAATTCATTTCATTTCATTTCAAAACATACCATTACAAAAGAATTCAAATCAAATCATTACAAATCGTATCGTATCGTTTCAAAAACAAATCAAAACATACCACTTCATATCAACTTAAAACAACATAACATAACATAAAACAATTTAAATCAAAACACTTCAAAACATAACAACATAACTTAAAACAAAACAACTTAAAACAAAACAAAACAAAACAAAATCGTTTCAATTCATTACAAAACATACCATTACATAACAAATGACATCAATTCAAAACAAATAAAATAAAAGAACAAAACATATCAAAACAAAGCATAACATAACATAACAACTTAAAATAATGTAAAATAAAATAAATTAGTGTAAATTAAATTAACTTAACTTAAACAATTCCAAACCATTCCAAACCAAACCATTACAAACCAACACATAACATAACATAACACCACAACTTAAAACAACATAAACCACACTACATTAACTTACACCACAACAACTTAATCAAAACCACACTACATTAACTAACCTTACACAACAACACTAAACTAAACTACACCTACACTAACTTGACTTAAATTAATAAACCAAACTAAACAAACAATTTAAAACCAATACAAATTAAACCATTACATAACACCACTAAACTAAACTAAACAAACATACCAACTTACATACTTACACTAACTTAATGTAATTTAAACTAATTAAACCATTACATCTCAAAGCAACTTAAAGCAAAGCAAAGCAAAGCAACTTAAAGCAATTTAAATTAAATTAATGTAATTGTTTTTTTGTAAACCAAACTAAACAAACAATTTAAAACTATTACAAAATAAACATACCACTAAACTAAACAAACAAACATTAAACCACACCACTAAACACTTCCACACCATACCATACCATACCATTACAAAACTTACAAAAAAACAAAACAATTAAATTAAATTACATTACATTACATTACATTACATTACATTACAACACACTACACCTCAAAAACAATTCAACTTACACAAACTACACTAAAACACCCAACTTAATCAAAAACAAAACAAAACAAAACAAAACAACTTAACTTACACACCATTACATTACACAACATTACATTAACTTAACCTTACACAAACAATTTAAAACCACACCACTAAACATACCACTAAACCATTACAAAAAAATTAATATAAATTAAATTACAAAGCATTACATTACCCCACATTACATTACAAAATAAATACAACACATTACATTACACCACATAAAAGAACATAACATAACATAACATAACAACTTTAATTATATTAAAGCATAACACAACTCAATAAAAAAAACAATACAAAGCACTACACTACATCGAACAACCCTTAAAAAAAAACTAAAGCATTGCATCTCTTATACTCAATCTCCGTTTTAAAGCAACGTAACTACAATACATAACAACATACATTACTACATAGATAAGACTGTGAGTAAAGTTTTGCATACTGTACACAGAACATAGTTAAGCAACCTCGCATCTAATTTCATAACACAACAGCATTACAAAAAAAACCGAACTGACTGCAAAACAAACAATACAGTACAATAAATGAGAAGAGATTAGATCATAACGTACCGTTCATACCACTCATACCATCATTGGAATGAGGAAGTTTATTATTGTTGTTATCGTCAGGATAATCTGCTATCATAGCTTCAGTTGTAATAATCATACCGCCTATAGAGCCTGCAGACTGTAAAACGGCTCTAGTAACTTTAGCAGGGTCTAAAACTCCCATATTTATTAAATCACCAAACTCTCCTGTAGCAACATTATATCCAAAATTTCCATCACCTTCTTTTACTTTATTAATTATAACAGATGATTCTTCACCTGCATTATTAACAATTTGTCTTAAAGGTGATTCAAAAGCTTTTAGCGCAATTTTTATGCCATGAGTTTGATCTTCATTATTACCTTTTAAGTTTTGTAATTTATTTAATATTCTAATTAAGGCTGTTCCTCCTCCTGCTACAACACCTTCTTCAACAGCAGCACGTGTAGAATGTAAAGCATCTTCTACTCTAGCTTTTTTTTCTTTCATTTCTATTTCAGTAGCGGCACCTACTCTAATAACAGCTACTCCACCAGCTAATTTAGCTACTCTTTCTTGAAGTTTTTCTTTATCATAATCAGAAGTTGTTTCTTCTATTTGTTTTCTAATTTGTTTAACCCTAGATTCTATATCTTTTTCTGAACCAGCCCCATCAATAATTGTAGTATTTTCTTTAGACATAGTAACTCTGCGAGCATTACCTAAATTATTTAATGTTACTTTTTCCAGATTAAGCCCTATTTCGTCAGAAATTACTGTACTGCCTGTAAGTATAGCAATATCTTGAAGCATAGATTTACGACGATCCCCAAATCCTGGAGCCTTTGCAGCGGCTACTTTAACTATACCTCTCATGTTATTAACAACCAATGTCGCTAAAGCTTCACCTTCTATGTCTTCAGCAATAATCATTAAGGGTTTTCCAGATTTAGCTACGCTTTCTAATAAAGGTAATAATTCACGAATATTTGAAATCTTCTTTTCTATAATAAGAATATAAGGTGATTCTAATTCTACCGTCATGTTTTCTTGATTGGTTACAAAATAAGGAGAGATATAACCTCTATCAAATTGCATACCTTCTACAACCTCTAATTCATCTTCAAAACCTCTACTTTCATCTACTGTTATTACCCCTTTTTTACCAACTTTTTCCATTGATTTAGCTATTAATTGACCAATATTATTGTCGCCGTTTGCAGAAATAGTACCCACTTGAGCGATTGACCTTGAATCGGCACACTTTACAGAAATTTTTTTTATTTCTTCAACAGAAGCTACTATAGCTTTATCTATGCCTCTTTTTAAATCCATAGGGTTTCTTCCTGAATTAATTTGTTTAATCCCTTCATTAACTATAGCTTGTGCTAACACTGTGGCAGTTGTTGTACCATCTCCAGCTACATCAGCTGTTTTAGATGCTACTTCTTTTACCATTTGTGCTCCCATATTTTCAAATTTATCTTTTAATTCTATTTCTTTTGCTACAGACACACCATCTTTTGTTATTGTAGGTGCCCCAAATGATTTTTCTAAAACTACATTACGACCTTTCGGACCTAAGGTTGTTTTAACAGCATCAGCAAGTGCATTAACCCCTCTTACCATGCGTGTACGTGCATCTTCAGAAAATCTAATCTGTTTGGCTGCCATAGTGAATGTACCTTTACTTTAATAAAATTTATTTATGTTTTAAATTACTCTATTACACCAAGAATATCAGATTCACTCATAATTAAGAATTCTTCGTTTTCGATTTTTTGTTTTTCTATTCCAAATCCTTCTTTAAATATTACTGTGTCGCCTATTTTAACATCTAAAGGACGGATAGCACCATTATCAAGTATTTTTCCTTTTCCAATAGCTATAACTTCCCCTCTGGTTGGTTTTTCTTGTGCATTACTTGGTAACACAATACCACCAGAAGTTTTTTGTTCTGCTTCTACACAACGAACGATAACACGTTCATGCAAAGGACGTATTTTCATTTTTACGTTCTCCTGTCTCCTGTCTCCTGAATTATCCTTTTTTTTTAGTATTTGTGGATAAATGAGTTTTTTTTCAAGTATAAAAAAATTAAAGACATTTTATATGTTTTTGAATTGCTGAAAGTTTTAAGCATATTGATTTTAATTTTATAAAACTTTCTGCATCTTTTTGTTTATATATACCTTTATCTTCTTCAAATGTAGCATAAGATGAATTAAATAAAGATTGATCTGATTTTCTACCTATTATTATTACATTCCCTTTATATAATTTTATTCTAACAACTCCATTAACATGTTTTTGTGACGTATCAATTAAAGCTTGTAACATCTTTCTTTCAGTAGTCCACCAAAGTCCCTTGTAAATAACTTCAGAATATAAAGGCATTAAAATATCTTTTAATTGTAAGACTTCATGGTCTAAAGTTATAGCTTCTATTGCTTTGTGTGCATGATATAAAATAGTTCCACCTGGACTTTCGTAACATCCTCTAAAATTAATTCCTATATTTCTTTTTTTAACAATATCAATTCTACCTACACCATGTTTGCTACCTAAATTATTTAATTTAATTATTAATTGATGAGGTTGTAAAAATTCATTATTTATTGCAATTGGATCACCTTGCTGAAAAGATAAATCAATATATGTTTCTTTATCTGAAGTATTATTTAAACTATTACTCCATCTCAACATACTATGTTCTGGTTCATTCCATTTATTTTCTAATAATCCACCTTCATAAGAAATATGTAATAAATTATTATCCATTAAATCTGGAAATTTATTTTTTTTAAAAAATTCAATACTTATTTTATTTTGTTTATAAAAATTTATTATTTTTTTGCGGGAAGTTAAATTACATCTCCGAAAAGGTGCTATTATTTTTATAGATGGATTTAATGAAAAAGCACCTACTTCAAATTTTAATTGATTATTACCTTTAAAAGTAGATCCATGTGAAATAATATTTGAATTATTCAATTTAGCGATGTCTATTAATTTTTTAATAATTAAAGGACGTGTTATTACCGTTCCTAAAAGATTTCCATTTTCATAAATTGTATTAGCTCTAAAAATAGGAAAAATATAGTGTTTAATAAAATGTTCTCGTAAATCTTCTATATAAATTTTTTTTACTCCTAATATTTTTGCTTTTTTGTAAATTGATTCAATATCTTTTTTTTTGTGTCCTAAATCAGCAGTAAATGTTATTACTTCATAACCATGATCGACTTGTAACCATTTTACAATAGCCGAAGTATCTACTCCACCAGAATAAGCAATAATAACTTTTTTTGACATAAGTGCACTTACCTTAGCTTTTTTTTATTAATTTTTTTAATTCGCCATTTTTATACATTTCAACGATAATATCACTACCTCCTATTAAATTAGAATTAACCCAAAGTTGAGGAAATGTAGGCCATTTAGAAAATTTAGGTAATTCATATCTAATGTGAATATTTTCTAACACATTTATATATTTAAAATTTTTTAAATATTGTCTTAAAAAGTTAACAGCTTGAGCTGAAAAACGACATTGTGGAAAATTTGGTGTTCCTTTCATATATAAAATTATTTTATTTGTTTTGATTTGTTCTTTTATTATTTCTATAGTTTTATATTTCATAATGAATGATTTTTATATTATGGAGCTTATCGGATTTGAACCGATAACATCAACACTGCCAGCGTTGCGCTCTACCACTTGAGCTAAAGCCCCTTTAAATATATTTTCTTATATAATTTATTATTATATAATATACTTATTAGTTTGGCTGGATGGCAGAATGGTTATGCAGCGGATTGCAAATCCGTTTAAATTGGTTCAATTCCGATTCCAGCCTATATAATGATTTATAGCCCGAATGGCGAAATCGGTAGACGCAGGGGACTTAAAATCCCCCGCCAAATTGGCATGCTGGTTCAACTCCAGCTTCGGGTATGTATGAGGCAATATAAGAGTGTAGTATAAGTAAGGGAAAGATTAAAAGATTTTAGAAAGTTTATCCTTTGTTTTGTTCAATACGAATTAATTAAATTATGTTGACCTTGTTTAGGTTTAGAATTTATCAAAATTATTTAAAGATTTTGTAAATATAAAGTTTTTATTTAAGAAAAATTTTTACTTTTTATTTAAAGCAATTTTTAACAGCACAAAAACTCAACATCAAAGTATTGAAACTTGTCTCGTTTAGGTTATTTCAAATCAACTCAACAACATCTCAACACAACACAAAGCAACTCATTACAAAACTTGCTACATCTAAACGAAACAAAACACCACAAAACAAATAATCCATTACAAAAACACACCATTACAACTAAACTCAAAACAATCCAGACCAGAACGAAATAGTAAAGCATCTCATCTCAATACATAACACAGAACTGCACATCAATTCTAAACACTACACAGCAGCTCAAGTTCAAAGCTTTACTCAAAAGTTGAAAACGTAACTACAATTTATAACATATATTACAATATGCAACAAAGAGTATACAAAAAAAGAAAAACTAATAAGTAAAGCTTAACATCTAAAGACAGAACATAGTCAAACATCAAAGCAGCTCATATCAATGTAACAAAAAGTAAAGGCTAATCACAGCACCGTTATTACAACATCAGTTTATAGTGTGTTACTGAATAAAATAGCATTATAAGTAAAATACATAGCCACGAAAGTATAACAGCATAGAAATAAAAAGCAAAAAAAAAAGCACAGACGGCAACTCAAAGCATTTCAAAAGCAACAGCAAAGACATCAAAAACGCATCGGTTCAGTTCAATTTAATTAAAATAAACGAAATTTAAAGCATAAAGCAACGAATACTCACAGCATATCACTAAAAGAAAAGCAGTAAAGCACAGACTGCAAAATAGAAAGGAAACAATTCAAAACAAAAGTCAAGCATTGCAACTACAAACATAACCATCCTCTCATTTCTTCTCCTCTCGGTTAGGTTCGTTTCAAGATCAACGCAAAGCCTCTAAAAGAAACTAAAAGTTACTTTAAAAAATTTAAAATATTGTAGTTGATTAGTTTTTATATGATAAAGTTTTATATTTGTTTTTTGTTTTTAGAATGTAACATAAGATTTCAGTACTATATATCACATCATCACAAATAAAATAACATTTATTTCCTTAAAAACAAACAAACAAAACAACTTAAAACAGCTTTAATAATAAAAACGCACCCAAAGAAAAATAATATTTATGTTTTTTATAAAATTAACATTGACCTAAAAATATAAATAAAGATCACCATTAGCATTAGGCTACATTTAGTTATATATGCCCTATCTCTACTAAAAAAAATAATTTAAATGGAAGTAACATAATTAAATTGAAAATATTATTTATTTAAGGATTTAATTAATGAACAATATAAATTATATTATTGCTATAGCTTCTGGAAAAGGCGGAGTAGGGAAATCAACAATAACTGCTAATTTGGCCTTAGCTATGAACAAAAAAGGATATAAAGTAGGTTTATTAGATGCAGATATTTATGGTTATAGTCAATCAAAAATATTAAGTGTAAAACAAAATATATTTTTTAATAATAATAAATTAATACAGCCAATTCCATATTATGGAATTAAAGTAATGTCAATGGGTTTTATAGTAAAAAAACAAACAAAAGCTATTATTTGGCGTGGACCAATAATATCTAAATTTTTATTACATTTATTTAATAATACTAATTGGGGATATTTAGATTATTTATTTATAGATATGCCTCCAGGAACTGGAGATATATTATTATCAATATCAAAAAATATTAGTTTATCTGGGGTAATAATTATAACAACACCTCAAGAAATATCAATATTAGGTGCATTTAAAGGAATAAATATGTTTAAGAAAATAAAAATTCCTATAATAGGTTTAATAGAAAATATGAGTTTTTATACATGTAATTGTTGTGGATATTCTAATTCAATATTTAATAATAAATATATTAAAATATTAAAAAAATATAAAATAAAAAAAATTGGATGTTTTCCTTTACATAAATATATTTGTGATAAAAATCCTATTTTAATATCAAAACCAAAATCTAAAATTAGTAGTTTATTTAAATTTATAGCAGATATTATTGATAAAAAAAGGACTATAGCTCAATTGGTTAGAGCACCACGTTGACATCGTGGAGGCAAGCGGTTCGAATCCGCTTAGTCCTATTAATATTAAAAGAGAAATTTCAATGAGTGTTCATGTGATTGAGCATCCTTTAATTAAACATAAACTAGGTTTAATGAGATCTTCAAAAATTAGTACTAAACATTTTCGTGAGTTAGCAAGCGAAATAACAGAACTATTGGCTTATGAAGCTACAAGAGGATTATCAATAGAATTACATAAAATAATAGGATGGGATGGTAAACCTTTAAGTGTTGAAAGAATTAATGGTAAAAATGTTACTATCGTTCCTATATTACGTGCAGGAATAAGTATGATGAATGGTATTACTAAATTAATACCTAGTGCACATATCAGCGTAGTGGGGGTATATCGAAATAAAAAAACTTTTGAAGCTATACCTTATTTTGAAAAATTTGTTAATGCTTTAGATGAACGTTTAGCATTAATAATAGATCCTATGTTAGCAACTGGCGGCTCGATTATTTCTGTAATAAATATGCTTAAAGAAAAAAAATGTAATAAAATAAAAGTTATTGTATTAGTAGCAGCACCAGAAGGTATTAAACGAGTTAAAGAAGCACATTTTGATGTTCAAATTTATACCGCTTCAATAGAAGATAAATTAAATAAATATGGATATATTGAACCGGGTTTAGGTGATGCTGGAGATAAAATCTTTGGAACTAAATAATAAAAGTAGTGTAGTATGGTAATGGTAATAAATCAATAAATAATATAATATGGTAATATGGGTCGTTAGCTCAGTTGGTAGAGCAGTTGGCTTTTAACTAAAAGGTCGTAGGTTCGAACCCTACACGACCCATTTATTTTTATAAAACTTAAATGAAAAGAATTATTATTTTAAAAGAAATTATTTCAGATTTAGACACGCCTCTTTCTCTTTATATGAAAATAGCAAATTATCATTGGACTTTTTTACTCGAATCGATAGAAGGAAAGAAGCAATGGTGTAGATATTCTATAATTGGTTTACGTTGTAATCAAAGAATAGAAATATATAAAAACAAAATTACATTCTTTAAAAATAAAATAAAGATTGAAAAATTAAAAAAAATAGATCCTTTATTTTGGCTATCCACATATATAAAAAAAATAAAACAAACGTTTCTTAATATGAAGAAAAGTAAAACAATTTTGGATGGAGGTTTGGTAGGCTATTTTGGATACGATATAATAAATTTAATTGAACCAACAATAAAATCCTATACACAATATGATCCCATTAATACACCTGATATATTTTTGTTAAGAGCTAATGAAATTTTAATAGTAGATAAATATTCAGGCAGATTAACTATATTAGTGAATGTTAATATATATGATTTTAAAAAGGGTTTAGAGCGTATAAAAATAATATTAAAGAAGCTAAGTCTATGTGCGAACTTTTATAAATCAGAGTTATATACACATTCACATAAAACAAAAACACAAAACTATACACTAAAACCTATATTTTCTAGTTTTAATAAGTTTACTTTTCAAAATTATATTATAAAACTACAAAAATTTATTTATTCCGGAGATGTCATGCAATGTGTACCTTCACAACGCATTATTATACCGTTTTATTCTCAACCATTCAATCTTTTTCGTGCATTAAGAGTTTTAAATCCTTCGCCTTATATGTTGTTTTTTAATTTAAAAGATCATTATGTTGTTGGTTCTTCTCCTGAAATTTTGGTTAAAGTAGATAATAAAACAATTACTTTAAGACCTATAGCTGGTACTATACCTAAACTAAGCTGTCTACATAATGAAATATTAAAGGATTATAAAGAAGTTTCAGAGCATATTATGTTGATTGATTTAGGACGTAATGATATTGGTAAGGTTAGTAGTGCTATAAGAGTTCAAAACCAATTTTTAATAGAAAGCTATTCGCATGTAAGGCACATAGTTTCAACTATATTAGGAATTTTAAAACCTAAAGTCGATCTAGTTGATGTAATTCGCGCTACATTTCCAGCAGGTACTATTTCAGGAGCACCAAAAATAAGAGCTTTAGAAATTATAAATGAAATTGAACCCATAAGGCGTGGTATATATTCAGGAGCAATAGGTTATTTGTCTTGGAATGGTAATATGAATGTAGCTATCACAATTAGAACAGCAATAGTAAAAAATAATAAACTGCATATTCAAGCTGGTGTAGGAATTCTAGAAGAATCTCAATTTAAGAAAGAATGGAATGAAATATTAAATAAAAGTAGCGTTATATTGAAAGCCGCAGTTATAGCCATAGTTGAGGAAAAAGGAGAAAAGGTTTGAGAATTTTAATCGTAGATAACTATGATAGTTTCACTTTTAATCTTGTACATTATTTTATGGAGTTAGGTGTTAAAGTTAATATAATTCGCAATAATCTAAATATAAAAAATATAAAAACCTGTTATTTTACTCATTTAGTTATTTCTCCAGGACCATGTACTCCCAAAAAAGCTGGTTTTTCCATTGAAATAATTAAACATTTTGCAAATAAAATTCCAATATTAGGCATTTGTCTTGGCCATCAAATAATAGGACAAGTTTTTGGTTGTAAAATGATTAAATCAACACAACTTTTTCATGGAAAAACGTCAAGAATTAAACACCATAATAAAGGTTTATTTAAAGGATTACTAAATCCCATAATAGTAAATAGATATCATTCTTTAGTAATTGATAAAAAATATTTACCTGATTGTGTAGAAATTACAGCTCAAACGGATTTTTATGATGTAACTCCAAATGTAATTATGGGGATAAAACATAAACAATATAATATTGAAGGTTTACAGTTTCATCCAGAATCTATTTTATCTTTTCAAAGTCATAAAATAGTTAAAAACTTTATAAAAAAATAATATGATTTATACAATATTAAAACATTTAATAAATAAACAAAATATAAAGTTCAATAATTGTTATAAAATAATTAAAGCTATCATTTTTGGTAAAATAAAATCAACACAAATATCATCTATATTAACAGCGTTAGCTATAAAAAAAGAAACAAGTGAGGAAATCGCAGCAACAGCTAAGGTAATAAATGATTATTATAATTACAATATGACAAATGATAATGTTATGGATTTAGTAGGAACAGGTAGTGACAGTGTCAATTACTTTAATATTTCAACAACAGCAAGTTTGGTTGTTGCTGCTGCAGGTTCAATAAACGTTGCTAAATATGGTAGTAAAAGTATATCATCACATTCAGGAAGTTTAGATTTGCTTAATGCCTTAGGAGTAAACTTAAAATTGAAAAAAAAAGATATTATAAAATGCATCACAAAATTACGTTTAGTTTTTTTAAAATCTGAGTTTAAATATAAAAAAAAAATAAGAAAATTAAGAATGGATTTAAAAATACCTACAATCTTTAATATTATTGGTCCGTTAACAAATCCAATACACCCGTTAAAACAATTAGTTGGTGTATATGATAAAAGGTTATTAAATGTATTATCTAAAGTTTTTATGAAATTAGGTAGTAACACAACCTTAATAATACATTCAAAAGAAGGTTCTGATGAAATATCTTTAAAAAATTCCACTTATATTTCTGAATTAAATAATGGTAAAATAAAAAATTATTTAATAAATCCTAACAATTTTGGAATAAAAAACAAAACATTAGATTTAATAAAAATCAAAAATGTTTTACAAAGTTTAGATATAATAATTAATTCTATACAAGGTAATTTAGGTATAGCTTTTGAAATAATTATTTTAAATTCAGGAACAGCTTTATATGTTTCTGGAGTAGTCAATAATATAAAAAATGGAATTGAATTAGCTAAATATATTTTAATCTCTGGAAAAGCATATGAAAAATTAAAAACCATTGTATATTTTACTAAATGTTTAAATAAAGGTATATTTTAATGAAAATTTTAAAAAATATTATAAAATATAAACGTAATATAATTAATAATTGTATAAAAACTTTATCATTAAAAAAAATACGTAAAGTTTATTTTTTGTATAAAAACCAATTTACAAATAATAATTTTATTAAATCTATAAAAAAAAAACAAAACGAAAATAAAATTTCAATTATCGCAGAAATCAAACGATGTTCACCATCTAAAGGAATTATTGTAGTTAACCAAAATATTGAAAAAATAGCTTTAAATTATTATTTAAATGGAGCTGTGTGTATTTCTATATTAACAGAAAAAAATTTTTTTAAAGGTAGTAAAAAATATATATTAACAGTAAAACAAATTTTTGATTTACCTATTTTATTTAAAGATTTTATTATTGATGAGTATCAAGTGTTTGAAGCACGGTTACTAGGGACAGATTGTATTTTATTAATCGTTTCAATCTTAAAAAATGATTTATTAAAAAAATTGTATAATATAGCTTTATCAATTGGCTTGGATGTATTAGTTGAAATACATAATATTTTAGAATTAGAAGTCGCGTTATTTTCTTTAAATGCAAAATTCATAGGTATAAATAATCGTAATTTATATACTTTTAATACTTCTATTAACATATCCATTTCATTACTTAAATATATACCTTCCAATGTTGTGTTTGTTACAGAATCAGGAATTTTAAATGTTAATGACTTAATAAAATTACAAACTTTTGGTGTTAATGTTTTTTTAATTGGCGAATTTTTATTAAGCAATAATGATTTATTTTTAAAAAAAATACTTGATAAATCTAATAATTATATATTACCATGATAATATCCCCGATAGCTCAGTTGGTAGAGCAAATGACTGTTAATCATTGGGTCACAGGTTCGAACCCTGTTTGGGGAGTTGTTTTAAGCTCAATACAATAGTCACGCCCTGAATTGAACAGGGGACCTCATCATTATGAGTGATGCGCTCTAACCTTACTGAGCTACGTAACTCAATACATGAAAATAACATAACGGATTACAAAAAAGAAGCAGTTAAGTAAAAAAGAAAAGTGAGACAGAAGCAGTTTAAGTTAAGTTTTTTTTTAAGTTTTGAAGTGTTTTAAATTGTTTTGAATTGAGGTTAGGGGTTGTAAGTTGTTGTGTTGTGTTGTGTTGAAGTGTGTTGTTATGAGATGAGATGAAGTGAAGTGTATTAGTGTTGTAAGTTGTTGTGTTGTTATTTGTTGTGTTGTTTTAAATTGTTTTGTTTTGTTTTGTTTTGAGTTGTTTTGTTTTAAGTTATGTTGTTATGTTTTGAATTGTTTTTGAAGTGTGTTGCTTTTCTTTGAGTTGCTTTGAAGTGTGTTAGTTTGTGCTTTGTAAGGTTAAGGTTAAGGTTAAGGTTAAGTTAAGTTAAGGTTGTTTTAAATTAAATTAAATTGTTTTAAGTTGTTTTAAATTGTTTTATGTTATGTTGTTTTGAATTGTTTTGTTTTGTTTTAAGTTATGTTGTTATGTTTTGACTTGTTTTGTTTTTGAAGTGTTTTATGTTATGTTATGTTGTTTTAATTTGTTTTATGTTATGTTATGTTGTTATGTTTTGACTTTTTTTGTTTTGACTTGATATGATTTGAAGTGTTTTAAATTGTTTTAAATTGTTTTGAAGTGTTTTAGTTTAGTTTAGTTTAGGTTAGGTTATGTTATGTTATGTTATGTTAATTTAATTTATTTTAATGTTTTTTTTTGTAAGTGTAGGTGTTATGCTTTGTGGTATGTGTAGAGGTGTGTTAAGTTGTAATGGTTTAGTTTGGATTGTTTTTGTTTTGACTTGTTTTTTTTTTGTAATGTAATGTAATGGTATGGTATGGTATGGTATGGTATGGTATGGTTTGTAATGAATTGTTTTTTTTGATTAATATAATATAAGTTGTATTGAGTTACGTTGAGTTGGTTTAAGTTAAGTTATTTCATTTCAAGTTGTGGTATGTTTGTAATGGTTTGTGTTGTGTTGTGTTGTGTTGAGATGCTTTGAAGTGTATTAGTGTTGTAAGGTGTTGAAGTGTTTTTGCTTTAAGTTTGTAATAGTTTGAATTGAATTGAATTGGTTTACATTAAGTGTGAAGTGAAGTGATGTTGTTTTTTTTCTTTGAGTGTGAGTTGTGTTAAGGTGTTGTTCTTTTCTTTTGAGTTGAAGTTACGTTTTTTGTGGGGTGAGTTTTTTTGAGTTACGTTTTTTTTCTTTGAGTGTGAGTTACTTTGATGTTGAGATGAATTGCTTTGAGGTTTAGTTGAGTTGAGTTGAGATGATATGATATGAATTGTTGTTGTTGTTGTTGTTGAATTGAATTGAATTGAATTGATGTTGATGTTGTTGTTGAAGTGTTTTTATTTTATTTAAGTTGTTTTAAATTAAATTAAATTGTTTTGAAGTGTTTTTATTTGATTTGTTCTTTTATTTGAGGTTTAAATTAATATAAGTTGTAATAGTTTAGTTGTGTTGTTTTATTTTATTTTTTGAGATGAAGTGTGTTGTGTTATGTTTTGTAATGGATTGGATTGTATTGAGTTTTTTGTTTTTTAAGTTCATTTATGCTATGGGTTGTTTTGTTTTTTGTAATGTTTAAAGTGTTTTGGTATGTTTTACTTTAAGTTACATTTTTGTGATACGTTTTACGGTAAGAATTTTTTGGTTATTGTTTTTTTCTAAAAATAAAAGGTTTTTTGTATTATAAATATGTTTTAAAGCTATAGTCTGCCCTATAGATAAATTACTTACATTTATTTCAATAAACTTAGGAATATATTTAGGTAAACTTTTTATTCGAACATAATTTCTATGTAAAAATAGTAATCCTCCTTCTTGTTTTACACCTTTACAATTTTCTTTTCCTATAAGTTTTATTTTAACTAGTACATTAATTCTTTTATTTTCATTAATACGTACAAATTCTATATGATTTATTAAAGCCTTAAAAGGATGACGTTGTATTTCATGTATCATAACTTTTTCTTTTTTATTATTTATTATTATATAAAAGATAGAAGAAAAAAAGTTGTCTTGTTTTATAAAATTCCAAACAAATTTTTTATCTAAAGCAATAAGTAAGTTTTTTTTATTCCCTCCAAATAATATCGCAGGTATAATTGTGTTATTACGTAATCTTTTATTTGCTTTTTTTCCTATTTTATACCTAATAAAAGCCTTAATTTGTTGCATTATGAACATTCCAAATAAATTATTAATTAAACATTGCACTTATTGATTCTTCATTGTTCACTCTACGAATAGCTTCTGCTATTATACTAGATACAGATAATTGTCTAATTTTTTTACTAGCTATAGCTTTTTTGGATAAAGGAATCGTGTCTGTAATTATTAATTTGTCGATAAAGGATTTATTTATATTTTCAATAGCATTACCTGATAATATAGCATGAGTATTATAGGCAAATACATATTTAGCTCCTTTTTTTTTTAATGATTCAGCTGCTTGACACAACGTACTGGCCGTATCTGTAATATCATCGATTAAAATGCAGGTACGTTCTTTAATATCTCCAATAATATGCATTACTTTTGTTTGATTTTTTTTATGACGCCGTTTGTCAATAATAGATAAATCTACATTTAATTCTTTAGCTATGGAACGTGCTCGCACAACTCCACCAATATCTGGTGATACTATCACCATATTCTTATATTTTTGAATTTCTATATCTTTTATAAAAATAGGAGATCCATAAATATTATCTACTGGCACATCAAAAAAACCTTGTATTTGATCAGAATGTAAATCCATAGTCATAACACGATTTACACCCGCTTTAACAATCATATCCGCTATAACTTTTGCAGATATAGGAACACGGTTAGATCTTATTCTTCTATCTTGACGTGAATACCCTAAGTAAGGGATTACCGCAGTAATCCTTGTAGCAGATGCCCTGCGTAAAGCATCTATAATTAAAATTAACTCTATTAAATTATTATTAGTAGGTACACAAGTTGATTGTAAAATAAAAATATCTTTACCTCTTACATTTTCTTTTATTTCAACAGAAATCTCCCCATCACTAAACTTATTAACTATAGAATTACCTAATTTAGTCTTTAAGCAACTAGCAACTTTTTTGGCTAGTTCAATATTCGAATTGCCAGTAAATAGCATTAATTTAGAAAAAATCATATTTAGTCTTACCTATCGTTAAAAAGTAATATAGAATAATAATCATAGTATTATATAAGAAAATTTTTGTAATTAATATAATTGTAGGTCAATTAATTTGATAAAAAATAATTTAAGACATTATTTACTTAAACTTGAAAAAAAATTTTGTTGTTTATCTATTTTACTTTCTAAACTTGAAATTCTTTATATGAAAGAAAAATTTATAAAATACTCCCGCGAATATTCAAAATTAGCAAAATTAGTAACTTGTTGGAGAACATATAAAACTTTAGAAATAGAACTTCTTTACAATAAAAAACTATATAATGAAAATGATAATGATTTAGAATTACGTTTTTTAATAATTGAAGAACTAAACAACATAAAAAGTAAATTAGTTAATTTAAAAAAAAATATAAAAAAAACTTTAATAAAAACTTATAATAAGGAAGATAAACATGGTATTTTTTTAGAGTTACGTTATGGAGCTGGGGGTTCAGAAGCAGCACTTTTTGTTGGGGATTTATTTAGAATGTATTCTAAATATGCAGAAAAAAATAACTGGAAAATTGAAGTGATTAGTTTTAGTTCAGGAGAATATGGTGGGTTTAAAGAAATTATATTAAGAATAAAAGGATATGGTATTTATGGTAAATTAAAATTTGAATCTGGGACTCATAGAGTGCAAAGAATTCCAAATACAGAAGCTTTAGGTAGGGTTCATACTTCAACATGTACTGTAGTTGTTATGGCTGAACTTAAAAAAGCTTTAAATCTTAAAATAAATATAGAAGATTTAAGAATAGATACTTATAGATCGAGTGGTGCAGGGGGTCAGCACGTAAATACAACTGATTCTGCTGTTAGAATAACGCATTTACCTACAAATATAGTAGTGGAATGTCAAACTGAACGGTCTCAACACAGTAACAAAGAACGTGCAATTTTATTATTAAAAGCAAAGTTACAACAAAAAATTAAAGAGGAATTTCAAAAAAAACAAACAAAAATAAGAAAAACATTGATTGGTTCTGGAGATAGATCAGAGCGGATACGCACTTATAATTATTCACAAGGCAGAGTTACAGATCATAGAATAAATTTAACAATTTATGATTTAAATAATATTATAGATGGTAATTTAGATGAAATAATAAATCCATTAATTAATGAAGTTAAATCAGAACAACTAATGAGTATTAGTTAAATAAGTTCAAAAAAATAGTATATAATAAAAAGAATTTGGGTTTTATAAAAAATAAAATATTTAATAAATCTAAGAATTTATAATAATTGGTAAAAAAATAAATTAAAGAATCAGAATTAGTTTTATAAAATATATTCGTGAGTAATAATAAAGATATTTTAGGATATAGTTCAATTGTTTTCATAAAAATATAATCTAAAAATATAAAAAAATAAGAAATCTTTGGTAGGATAAGTTTTTTGTTAATTGATATATTATAAGCACATTTTATAGCCCATTTTTGAATTTCATGAAAAGAAAAACCATTTGATGTGCGTATATAACACCCATATATTTGAGCTAAATTTTTGAGTGTTGTTTTATTAGTTATATAAGCCATAGGAATATGTCCTGTTTCTTCTCTTAAAATTTGATAATTAGATTTTCCTATTTGAAGATTTAAATAAAATTTAAATAAAGTCTTTATAAAAAAAACATCTTTAGAAAAAAAAATAGTCCATTCAAATAAAAAATTATTGGTTTTTAAAGGTAGTATATAAATAAAATTAACTTGGTTATATTGTAAATATTTGTTTATATAAAAATTCATTAAATATGGTGTTGAAAAAAATTTAAAATTTTTAGTAGAGTATAACTCTATACCAAAAAAAGTTTGGTATTTCCAAGGGGAATAAGAAGAAAAATTTATTGGTTTAGGTGTAGTATCTAAGACCCAACGTGCGTTTTTATATTTTCCATTCGTTAATTTTACAGCTACATAACCGTTATATTCTTTAATATTAATTATTTTATTATTATACGATTTTATATTATAAATATTTTGTATTCTATTAAGAACTTTTTTATAAAAAAATATTGATCTAATATTTTCATATGGAATAGAAGAAGTTATTATTGAATAATATGGGTTTGCTTTTTTAAAATAAAAAGAATACCAAAAAGTTTTGCAGCAGCTTAAAAATGCATGATTGTTAATTCTCCAACCACACCATGTTTTGTCATTATTATATAATAATTTATTTTCAATGATTAAAATGTTAAAGTTATTTGGTAAAAAACTTAAATAATATGCTAAAGATAAACCAGAACATCCACCTCCTAAAATTAAAAAATCTATGTCATTTTGTAACATATTAAAACAATTTTAAGAATTAAAAAAATTTTATAATATAAAGTTATAAAAATACGTTTATATATCCAATTGTGGATATTGTGGCGGTTTGTTTTACGTATTTGATTATGGATTTTATAATATATTGAACTAATTATCTTTATAAAAATACGATTAGTATAATTTAATTGATAAATATTATTTATCCCTTTATAATAAAAATAATGAGATAAATTAAGTGTATTTAGAATAGCATTATTAATTATTTTATGTTTTTTATTTATGGGACTATTAGATAAATAAATAATTTCTTTTGCACTTATATTATTAACCCAACGCGCAGGTAAATAACGCCTTCCTTTCAAAGCGTCCTCTAACACATCTCTAGCTATATTAATTAGTTGCATAAAAATGCCTAAGTGTATCGCATTACGAATATTATGTCTAGAACTTTTTATAATAGGAAAAATTAATAAACCTATAGTGCCTGCTACGCCATAACAATAATATATTAATTCTTTTTCAGTTTTTATATTAGCTGGATAATGTATATCTTTTATTAACATTTTGATTAAAGCAATAAAAAATTTTATATTTATTGCTGTATTTTTTTTTAAAATTTGTATTAAAAACGAAAGTTTATCTAAGTTTTTATTGTACTTATTTTTTAGTTGGTTTAATATTAAATTAAGTCTTTTAAATGATTTTGTTTTTTTAGACGCTAAATTATTTTTATCAGCAATTTCATCAAGAGTTCTACAAATAAAATACAAAAGTTTTATATATTTAGAATATTGTTTTTTTATAAAAAAACTTGTAAAGTAAAGATTTTTACTATAAATATTTACTATTTTATTTGATTTTTTATAAAAGTTTTGTTTCATATAATTAATTTATCTATTATTTTAGCACTTAATAAAACCCCTGGTATTCCTGCGCCTGGATGTGTTCCAGCACCTACTAAATAAAGATTTTTTATGTTTTCGGATTTATTATGAAATCTAAACCATGCTATTTGATTTAAATTAGGAGAAATGGAAAAACCAGAACCATAAATACTATGATATTTTTCTTTAAAAAAGGTGGGTGTAATATAAAAACATGTTATTATATTTTTTTTTAATTTGGGTAATAAGTTTGAATCTAATATTGTTATTATAGATTGAACAAACGTTTCACTTTCATATCTTGACCAATTATTATAAAGGTTTAAATTAGGGACTGGGATTAATGCATAAAAAGTAGAATGTTTGCAAAAATGATCAGTTTGATTTGGGTGATGTAAATAAATACAAATGTTTGTTTTACTAAAACATGTGTTATTAAAAATATTTTTGATTGATTTAGTGTAATATTTATTAAAAAATATTGTATGATGAGAAATTTTTGAATAAAAATAATTAGTGCCAAAATATAAGATAAATAAACCAATTGAATATTCTAAATTTGATAAATTTTTTTTTATATTTAAATCTTTTTTAAGAATATTTTTATATAAATGTATAGGTTCAATGTTTGATATAATATATTTAGAATTAATATAATGATTATTATTCAATAAAATTGATATTGCTTTTTTTTTATGTGTTATAATTTTTTTAACACAAACACCAGTATATATTTTAATCCCTTCTTCAAGCATTAAAAGTTCTAAGTTTTGTATTAATTTTCCTATACCTCCTTTTGGAAAATGTATACCCCCTTTACGTTCTAAATATAATATTAACGAATACAAACACGAAATTTTATAAGGATTTCCTCCGATTAATAAAGGATAAATAGAAAAAATTTGTTTTAATTTATTATTTTTAAGATAATGATTAATTAAATAAAAATATGACTTATAACATTTTAAGTTAATGAAAATAGGTATGCATTTAATCATTTGATAAAAATTATTAAAGGGTTTGTTGGAAAATATTTTAAAACAAATGTCAAAAAAGCTTTGAGAAATGAATAATAAGTGCTTATAATTTTTGAGATCGTTTTGTGAAAAGTTTTTTATATTATTTTTAGTTTTTGTTATATTAGCGCAATACTTAAATGAAGTATTATCAAAGAAATAAAACTTATACCAATTTTTTAATTCTAAAATTTTTACATAAGTCTTAAGTTTTTTTCCAAAGATATTAAACAATTCTTCAAATAAATAAGGTGCTGTAATAATTGTAGGACCTGTATCAAAAAAGAAATTATTATCTTTAAATATTTGTGCTTTACCACCTATATTTTTATTACGTTCTATTATTATGACCTCAAATCCTTTTTTTTTTGCTCTTAACGCAGCTGCAATACCTCCAAAACCAGAACCAATAATTACTATTATATTTTTCATATTATTTTTTTTATTAAAAACTTAATTTGTTTTGGATTTGTTGCTTTATTTTTTGAATTTTTTATCACCCGACCTATTAAAAAATTTAATATTTTTTTCTTTTTTTTATAATTGCATTTTTTATATAATATGATTTGGATTATATTTTCTTTAAATGTTATTTTTAGAATTGTTAATAAGTTATTATTATTTATTTGTTCTTTTTTTAAATTATTAATTTCTGTTTCTATATTATTTAAATGTGTTGACCACAATTTATTAAAAATAAATTTAGCATCATTATGATTGATATTATTGTTTTTTATATAAAATAATAATTTACCTAAAACTTTGGGTTTAATTGGGTTTTGTGTTATATTTAAATAATATACTTTTAATTTTTCAAAAAGATAACATCTTACCCACACAGATATTAAGTGAATATCTTTACAAATTTCAAAGGTTTTTTCAACAAACCTTGCTATATCTAAAGTGTTCGTAAATATTTTGGCTTCTTTAAACGATAATCCTAATTGTTTTATAAGAGTTTTTATTTTTATATGAGGTAATTCAGGTATAGAATTTTTTTGTTTTTTTATAAAAGTTTTGTTTAATTTTAACTCTAATAAATCAGGACAATTAAAAAATAAATAATCATTTTGATTTTCTTTTTTTCGCAAAGTATAAGTTTTATTTTTTTTATTATTATATAAACGAGTTTCTTTAATTATTTTACCACCTTTATTTAAAATATTTATTTGTCTTTTAGTTTCATATAAAATGGCACCTTTAATATTTTTATAAGAGTTTAAATTTTTGATTTCTATATAATTATTAAGTTTTTTATTTCCTTTGTTTCTTATAGAAATGTTTATATCACAACGCAATGAACCTTTTGATAATTCTGCATTAGAAATTTTTATATATTTTACTATTTGATTTATATATTTTACATAACTTATAACTTCAGCATAATTTAATATACAAGGTTTAGTTATTATTTCTAACAAAGGGATACCTGATCGATTAAAATCAATTATACTATGATTCTTATGATGTAATAATTTACCGGCATCTTCTTCTAAGTTTATGTGATCTATATAGAAAGTTTTATTTTTGATTGTAATTTTGCCTGATCCTAATATTGTTTTTTTTCTTTGACTAATTTGATATCCTTTAGGTAAATCTGGATAAAAATAATTTTTTCTTTCAAATATAGCTTGATTATAAATTTGAGTGTTTATAATTAAACCAAAACGAATTGCCATATCTAAAGCTGTTTGATTTAAGATTGGTAAGATCCCAGGCATTCCTATATCATAATTACAAATTTGTTGGTTAGGGTACAAACAATTTCTTGTAGATATTTTAGAAAATAATTTAGAATTTGTGGATAATTGTATATGAGTTTCTATGCCAATAATAGTTTCCCATTTACTTAACATTATTTAATTTATATAACCTTTATAAAACGTTAGGATAATTTAAATGCCAATGTGTGTGTTGTTGAAAATAATGAGCTATATTTAATAATAAGTGTTCCGTAAAATGAGGTGTTATTACTTGCAAACCAATGGGACATTTATTAACAAAACCAATAGGTATATTTATCGATGGTAAACCTGCTAAATTGACTGAAATTGTGTATATGTCTTCTTGTATATTTAAAGTCTTATTTTTTTTTGTATGAATTTGTTTAGCGACATAATTTGTTGTTGGAATAAAAATGCAATCAACTTTTTTAAAACTTTTTATAAAATTATTGTAAATGATTTTTCTTATTTTTTTGGCTTTTATTAAATAATTATATTTATTTAATAAATATGCTCCTATTAAAATCCGATTTTTTACCTCTTTACCAAATCCTTTTGTCCGAGTTTTAAAATATAATTCTTCTAAAGATTTAGGATTTCTTTTATAATACCCAAATTTTATTCCATCATACTTTGCTAAATTAGAAGCTGCTTCTGCTGAAGCTATAATATAATAAGCGGAAATAGCAGTGTCAATATAAGGTAAGCTAATATCAAAAAATTCTATCCCTAATTTTGTATAAACGTTTATTGTTTCTTGTATTATATAAGAAACTTTTGCCGCTATATTTTTAAAGTATTCTATTGGCAAACCTATTTTTTTCCCTTTTAAAGAGTTATTTAAAAATTTTAAATAATTATTCTTTTGTAAGTTTAGATTTGTTGAATCAAAAGTATCATAACCAGAAATGATATTTAATAATATGGCACAATCTTTTACAGTATGTGCCATTGGACCTGCTTGGTCCAAGCTAGATGAATAAGAGATAATTCCATATCTCGAAAGAAAACCATAACTCGTCTTTAAACCAGTAATACCACAAAAAGAAGAAGGCAATCTTATAGAACCTCCCGTGTCTGTGCCTAAAGAAACCGGTATTAACCCAGCCGATATAGCTGAAGCAGAACCTCCAGAAGATCCACCTGATACTAATTTTAAATTCCAAGGGTTTTTAACTAATCCAAAAAAACTATTTTCATTAAAAGAGCCCATTGCAAATTCATCCATATTAGTTTTACCTAAATTTATAAGACCAGCATGTTTTATTCTTTCAATAAGTGTGGAATTATACGTTGGAATAAAATTTGTTAACATTTTAGAACCACAAGTTGTTTTAATGCCTTTAGTACAAAATAGATCTTTAAAAGCTATAGGCACTCCATGCAATTCATTATTTTGATTGAATTTACGTAAAAAATCACTTTTGTTTGCGTCTTTTAGAGCATTTTTATATTCAATAGTTATAAAATTATTTAAAGATTTATTATTTTTTTTTATTGTTTTTAACAAAAAGTTTATTAATTCATAACAAGAAAAATGATTATTTTTTAATCCTTTTATAATATCAATGATTGTCATATAAAATTTATAAAATATTAGGAAGTATTATATAATAATTAGTTTTTTTAGGTGCAGATCCAATATAAGTTTTTATTTTTTTATTTGTTTGTATTTTATCTTTTCGTATATTTAATAAATAAATATTATTTAATGGATTTGTAATAGGTTTAATATTTTTTAGATAATAAAAAGACAAAACAAAAACAAATATATTGTTTAATAGTAAGTTTATATTTATTTTTAACGTGTTTAAATTAATATCATGTTTATTTATTTTAGATAATTTAGATAAAATTTGTTTGTTAAAATTCATTAACCTTTTCCTTAAACTGTTCTTATTATATAATATAATTTTATAATATTTAAGATAAAAATGGTTACATATATGATAGAACCTTTAGTAATTGCTTTATCAAAAGGACGTATACTACTAAAAAGTTTATCGCTTTTAAAAAAAGCTGGTATAATTCCTATTGATTCTATAAAAAATAATAGAAAATTATTGTTTAACACAAAAAAAAAATATTTAAATTTAATATTTTTAAGAGCTATTGATGTACCTACTTATGTAAAGTTAGGTGCCGCAGATATGGGAATTGTAGGTAAAGATGTTTTGTTAGAGAATGGGTCTAAAGGATTATATGAACCGATAGATTTTAAAATTTCTAAATGCAGACTAATGACAGCCGGACTAATTGGTTTTACTGTAAAAAATAAAACTCGTAAAGTCGCAACGAAATTTGTAAATATAGCAAAAAAATATTATGCAAGCAAAGGTATTAAAGCAGATATCATAAAATTATATGGCGCGATGGAATTGGCCCCACTTATGAATTTAGCAGAGGAAATAATAGATATTGTTGACACAGGGAATACATTAAAAGAAAATGGAATGGAACCAAAAGCATTAATAAAAAAGATAAGTACCAGATTAATTGTAAATAAAACATCTATGATTATAAAATATAAATCTATAACTCCATTAATCGAATTATTAATTTCTATTATATAATAAGGGAATGATATGAAAACTTTTAATGTGAAGGTAAAGGATGTAAAAAGAGAATGGTATATAATAAATGCATATAAAAAAACTTTAGGCAGATTATCTGCTGAAATAGTTCATTATTTATTAGGTAAAAATAAAGTGATTTATAATAATTATTTAAATATAGGAGATAATATTATCATTATAAATGCAGCTCAAATAAAATTCACGGGAAATAAATTGATAAAAAAAATTTATTATTACCACACAGGTTTTCCTGGGGGTTTACGAAAAATAAAATTATTAGATATGTTAAAAAATAATCCAGAAAAAATAATAAAGATAGCAGTTAAAGGTATGTTACCAAAAAATTCATTAGGTAGATTAATTAGTAAAAATATTAAAATATATAAAGGAAAAAAACATCCACACACCGCACAACAACCTTTAGAATTATTAATTTAAAGGATTAATAAAGGAAAGGATAAACTTATGTTTTATTATGGGACAGGACGGAGAAAAACAGCTAGTGCAAGAGTATTTATAAAATTAGGTAATGGTAAAATTTTAATAAATAAAAATGAATTAAAAAAAAATATTAAAAATATAAATCTCTATTGTCTAATAATTCAACCATTAGAATTAACAAATAATGTAAATACATTTAATATAAAAATTACTGTAACAGGGGGTGGTTTTCAATCACAAGCTGAAGCAATAAGACATGGAATTTCTCGTGCTTTATTAGCTTATAATAATAATTTACGGTATAAATTAAGAATGAATGGTTATTTAAAGAGAGATTCAAGAGAAGTTGAAAGAAAAAAAATTGGTTTAAAAAAAGCAAGAAAATCACCACAATTCTCTAAACGTTAAAATTATTTAATATAATTAATGCAGTCACTTATAATAAAATTTTTTATAAGAGGAAAGTCCGGACTCTTTGAGCAAAGTGCCAGTTAAGTACTGGGCAAACATTTTTGACGGAAAGTGCACAAGAAAAAATACAATCTTTTTAATAGATAATGGTGAAAAGGTTTGGTAAAAGCATACCACGTATTTGGTAACAAATTCGTTATGTAAACCCCACTTTGAGTAAAACTAAATAAGAATTTAAAGCGCTCTATAAATTATAAATTACAATTCTTGGTAGGTTGCATAAATATATATAGCGATGTATATGTTAGATAAATGACTGTAATTTGTACAGAATCCGGCTTAGTATATGTTAATAATAAATGTATTAGATAATTTATTTTTTATTAATCAATTTATTTGTTAATAACTAATAAAGATGGTTTTTAAATAGATTGTATTGTACGTTCTGTTTAGTTTAAGTTAAGTTTTGGATTGATTGGTTTTGGTTTGTTATGTGTTGGTTTGTAATGGTTTATTAATTTAAGTTTTGTTTGTTTTGTAATGGTTTGTTTTTGATTTGAGGTTTAGTTGTGTAATGCTTTAAGATTAAGATAAGTTTGCTTTGTGTTGTGTAATGTTGTGTTAATTTAATATAAGTTGTGGTATGTAATGGAGTTTGTTTGGAGTTGTGGTGTTGTGTAATGGTTTGTGTTGGTTTTTGTTTTGATTGGTCTGTTTTGTAATGGTGTGTTATTAAGAAGTGTGTTTTAAGTTGTTTTAGTTATGTGTAGTGTAGTGTTTTGTAAGTTAAGTTTAGTTTGGGTTAAGTTATTTCAAGTTGGGTTGGGTTGGGTTAAGTTTTTTATTTTAAGTTGTAATGGTTTTAAATTGTTTGTGTTGAAGTGAGATGAGATGAAGTGTTATGTTATGTTATGTTATGTGTTGTAAGTTGTTGTTATTTGTTGTTATGTGTTGAAGTGTGTTGGTTTGTAATGGTTTGGTATGGTATGGTATGGTTTGTAATGGTTTAGTTTTAAATGGTTTGTTATGTGTTGTTTAAGTTGTGTTGAGATGAGATGAAGTGTATTAGTGTTGTAAGGTGTTGTTATTTTATGTGTTGTGTTGTTATGGTTTGTGTAATGGAGTTTGTTTGTTTGTTTGTTTGTTTGGGTTTGAGTTTTGAATTGATTGTTTTGTTTTGTTTTGTTTTAAGTTGTTTTGTTTTAAGTTATGTTGTTATGTTTTGAAGTGTTTTTGTATTAAATTGTTATGTGTTTTTTTAAGTGTGTTAAGTTAATGTAAGTTATTTTGTTTTAGTGTAGGGTTGGGTTTGTTTTGTTAGTGTGGTTTTTGGTTTTGGTTTTGATTAAGTTGTGTTATTATGTGTTGTTATTTGTTGTGTTGAGATGAAGTGTGTTGTAAGTTGTTGTTATGTGTTGGTTTGTGTAATGGTGTTTTGTGGTATGTTTGTTTTGTGGATTGTTTTAAGTTAATGTATTATTAAGTTTGTGTTGTAAGTTTTAATTTTTTTTACATTAAGTTAGGTTAATGTTTTGTAAGTTGTGGTTTTTTAAGTTGTGTAATGGTTTGAAGTCTTTTTGATTGTGTTAAGTTTATGTAATGGTGTGTTAACTTAAGTTGTGGTGTGTTTTGTTTGTGTATTAAGTTAATGTAATGTTGTGTAATGTGTATTGAGTTGTGGTGTTATGTGTTGGTTTGTGTTTAGTTGTGTAATGGTGTGTTTTTGTAATGGTTTGGTCTGTTTTAGTGTATTTTAAGTTATTTTATTTTGTATTAAGTTTGGGGTTGAGTTTGTATTGTTTTTGTAATGGTTTATGCTTTGTTATGTTATGTGTTGAGATGAAGTGTGTTGTTTAATATAAGTTTTTTGCTTTGAGTTTTGTTTTCTTTGAGTGTGAGATGAGATGAAGTGTATTAGTGTTGTAAAGGTGTTGCTTTGTTATGATATGTTATTTGTTGGTTTGTGGTGTTATGTGTTGTAATGGTTTGTTTTGTTTTGTGTTTTATTTTTTGAGGTTTAGTTATGTAATGTTTGTAATTTGGATTAATTTAAATTAATTTGGTATGTGTTGGTTTGGTTTTGTTTGTAATGGAGTTTGTTTGGGGTTGAGTTTTGAATTGTTTTTGTAATGGTTTATGCTTTGTTTTGGTTTGATTATTTTGTTTAAAATTAATTTGTATTAAGTTAAGTTAAGTTTTTTTTTAGTTAGGTTTGTGTAATGTAATGTGTTGTGTAATGGATTTTAGTTGTTTTTTATTTTTGTGTTGTGTTAAGTTGTGATGTTTTAAATTGTTTTGTTTTGTTTTGTTTTATGTTATGTTGTTTTAGTTTAGTGTAATGTTGTTTAATTTATTTTATTTTAAGTTGTTGTAATGTATTTTGTTTTAAGTTAATGTGGTGTGGTTTATGTTGTTTTTGATTAATGTGTTTTAAATTGTTTTAACTTAACTTGTTATGTTATGTGGTTTGTATTGTATTGTTTTGTAAGTTAGTTATGTGTAGTGTGTTGAGGTGTAAGTTGTTATATGTAATGCTTGGTGGTGTTATGTGGTTTAAGTTGTTTTGTTTTGTGGTGTTATGTTATGTGGTTTTGATTAAGTTGTTTGGATTAATTAATTTAAGTTGTATATGTTTAGGATTAGTTATGTGTAGTTTGTTTTGAAGTTATTTGTTTGTGTAATGCTTTGTAAGGTTAAGTTAATTTGGTATGTGTTGTAGTTTGTTTGTGTAGTGTAAGTTAGGTTGAGTTTTTGGTTTTGATTGTTTAATGTGGTGTTTTGGATTAACTTACACTAACTTAACTTAAGTTGTTGTGTTGAGATGAGATGAAGTGTATTAGTGTTGTGTGGTATGTTTGTTTTGTTTAGTGGTTAGGTTTTGATTGTTTTGTGGTATGTAATGTTTGGATTTGAATTGTTTTTGATTGGTCTGTTTTGTGGTGTAATGTTGTTTACATTAAGTTAGTGTAGTGTATGTAAGTTTAGTTAATTTGGTTTACAAAACAAAACAAAACAAAACAAAAAAAAACATTAAATTAATTTAAGTTAGTGTTATGTTTTGTAAGTTTGAGTTTAGTTTGTTTAGTTTTTAATATAAGTTGTGTTAAGTTTAGTTTTTTGTTTAGTTAATGTAAGTTGTTATGTAATGGTTTACAAAGTTGTGTTTTTTTAAGTTGAGTTGTTTTAAGTTAATGTATTTTGTTATGTATTAAGTTAATGGTTTGAAGTGTTTTGTGGTTTGGTGTAATGTTGTGTAATGTAATGTAATGTTGTTATGTAATGTTATGTGTTGTGTAATGTAATGGTGTGTAAGTTATTTTATTTTGTGTTTTATTTTTTTAAGTTGTTTTGTTGTTGAGATAAGTTGTTGTTGTTTTGAAGTGAGGTGATTTGTTCTGTTTTGGATTAGTGTAATTTGTTTTAAGTTAGTAGGTTAATGTAATTTAAGTTGTGTATTTGTGTTATGTGTAGTGTAGTTTGTGTAATGCTTTGTAATGTAATGTAATGTAATGTTTTGTGGTTTATGTTGTTTAAGTTGATTTGTAATGGTTTTAAGTTAAGTTAAGTTAATGTTGATATGAATTGTAATGATTTTATTTTATTTGTTTTAAGTTGTTTTTTATTTGATGTTGAGATGAATTGTAGTTGATGTTGAGATGAATTTCTTTGATATGATTTGAAACGTTCAGTGCTGTGCTGTGCTGTTCTGTTCTGAAGTGTTTTGAAGTGTTGAGATGAGATGAAGTGTTATGTGTTGTGTTCTGTTGTGTTCTTTTATTTGATTTAAATTGTTTTTATTTAATTTGATATGTTTTGAAGTGTTTTGTTCTTTTATTTTATTTGTTCTGTTCTGTTCTGTTCTGTTCTGAAGTGTGTTTTTGAAGTGTTGCTTTAAGTTAAGTTAAGGTTAGGTTAGTGTAGTGTAGTTTGGGTTTGAATTTGTTGTTGAATTGATTGGTTTGTTTTTAATGTTAGTTGTTGTAAAATAATTTATTTTGTTGTTAAGTTGTAATGCTTTGCTTTGTGTTGTTTAAGTTGTGTTGTTATATGTTGTGTTGACTTGACTTGTGTTGTTTAAGTTGTGTTGAAGTGAGATGAAGTGAAGTGTATTAGTGTTGTTATGTTATTTGTTGTAATGTGTTGTGATGTAATGTTTTTGTGTTATTAGTTGTTTGGTTTTTGGATCTTATCTTTTTTGATTGTTTTTTTTTGTACTGTTGTGTATTAAATTGTATTGTACTGGTATGGTTATTACTGTACGTATATTTAACTTAACTTAAACAAAAATTACATAACTAAACCTCAAAAAATAAAACACAAAACATTATGGTCAAAAAAAATAAAGTCATTTCATTTATGTCCGTTTTTTATAGTAAGTTATATTAAAAATTATATGTTTTTAACACATTATAAAGAAATATAACCATCAACGAAAATAATATAAGATGAAAATACACAAATGTTAAAAACAATAATATTATTAGTTTCTTTAATAATTTTAATACAAAAAAATAATAATTTTTTGAATAATACTAAACTTAACAATTTAGTTTTTAATAATAAAATACCTTTTCTTAATAAGGTTTATTTTAATTATGATCTTTATTTTCTAAATAACAAATTTAATAATATGTTAAATCAATACATTATATATATTCGAAATAATCCAAATAAAAAAATACTATTAAAAATTGATACAATAGGTTTAGGAAATATAAAATATAATTTATTTTTAAATAAATATAGACTGAATTTTATTATTACTAATTTCGTATTAAAAGGAATAAATAAAAAGTATATAAAATATATTAGTTGTGTAAAAAAAAATAACTTTTATAATGCACTTAATGATTTAAATAAGAATAAAATTCTTATAACTATAATATAATAATATTGGAGGGGTGGCAGAGTGGTTGATTGCATCGGTTTTGAAAGCCGACAAAAGTTATTTGCTTTTCAAGGGTTCAAATCCCTTTTCCTCCGAACCAACACAAAATCAAACCAAATTAATCTAATACTCTACACTACTTAACGTATCGTTCACCTCAAAGCATCTACCTCGAAACTCAATTTCACAACATCTCATCTCAAAGTAATAAAAAGAAAACAAAAGCACATTACAACAGCACATCGAATCTCATTACTTAATCCAAAACAACTTAAAAAAAAAACACCACACATAACCTCACCTCAATACAAATCAAGTTAGTGTGAGTTGTGTAATTCAAGTTGTGTATTTGTGTAATGTTATGTAATTTAAAACATTACAACTAAACACAAACCAAAAATAAAAAACAAACTCAACAACAAAGTAACTCAAAACATAACATAACATATCAACTTAAAACAAAACAAATAAAAACACTTCAAAACAACAACAACTTAATGTAAACCAAACCATTACAAATTAGTGTAAATTAAAGCAACACATTACACCAAACCACAAAACATAACAACTTAAACCAAACCACATTACAAAAGACTTTAAACCACATTAACACAACACAAAGCAACTTAATACAACATTAAACCAACACATTACAAAACCTTAAAATAACACAAAATAAATTAATTACACTACACATAACTAAAACAACACAACTTAATACAAACCATTACAACATAACTTATATTACATTACATTACACTAACTTAAGTTAATGTTATTTAAGTTGGATTGATTTGAAGTGTTTTACATTACAACATAAACACCTAAAACCCAACACTTAACCCCTCACCTCAAGTAAGAATTAACGTAAATAAAAACTTAACACAACTTATATTAAAATAGAAAACACTTAAAAACAAAACAAATAACAACTTAATGTAAAAACAAAATAACATAACTTACAAAGCAACATAACACAACAACTTACACTACAACACAACACAACACAACAAATAACAACATTAACTAAACCTAACTTAATATTAATACACCTCTAACAACATAACCTTACAACACACTAATAACAACTTGTTTTGAATTGTTTTACACTTAACAACCCTACTTAAACAACACAAAGCAAAGCATTACAACTAAATTTAATACAAAATAACTTACATTAACTAAACACACTTAAAATAATTACACTAACTTAATGTAATGTAATGTAATGTAATTTAATACAATACAAACCAATTTAATTTTTTGTTTTGTTTTGTTTTGTAAACCACACCATTACACTAATAAAATACACTAACTTAAGTTAATACAAAATAGTGTAAATTAAAATAACACATAAAATAAAATAACAAACCATAACATAACATAACATAACACTTCATCTCATCTCACACTCAAAGAAAACTCAAAGCCAAAGCAACACAATACAACAAATAACAACTCAAATACAACTTAAATTAAACAACACTAATACACTTCACTCAAAGCATATCATATCAACACATAACATAACATAACAACACAACATTACACCTACAACTTAATGTAAAACAAAACCATTACATTACAACACTAACTTAAAAAAAATTACACCACATTAAATTACATTACATTAACTTGTTTTAAATTAATTTAAACCACAAAACATTAATCCAACTACAACAACACAACACTAATACACTTCATCTCATCTCATCTCAACACAACAAATAACAACACATAACATAACAACTTATATTAAACAACAACAACTAAATTTATATTAAAACATTACAAAGCATGTAAAAAATAAGTACAATAAAAACAAAACTTAATTTAATACAACTAACTTACACTTAATGTAAACAACTTAACTTAAAAACAGCACAGCACATCAACTCAAGAAGATCCATTACAAAACTTAAAACAACTCAATAAAACACAACAACTTAATTTCAACACACCATAAAAAACAATTCAAAACCATTACAACTAAACTTAATACAACTTACAAAGCATTAAAGCAAAAAACATTACATTAACTTAACACACTTCAACTTACACATAACTAATCCTAAACATATACAACTTAAAAAAACTATAATTAACACAACGTAAAAACATAACACCTCGACTTACACAAACTTAAAGTCAACACATATCAACACAATCAATTCAAAGCTAATCAAATCACCTCACTTCAACACAAAATAACACAACTTAAACAACACATAACATAACATAACAACTTATATTTTATTAATCCAATACAAAACATTACACAAAAAAACAACACCTCAATCAAAAACATACCATTACAAAACAAAAACATAACAACTAAACCAAAACAAAAGAAAAAGACTTCAACACACTTCAACACAACACAACACAAACAAACTCCATTACAAACCAAACCAAACCAAACCAAACCATTACAAACCAACACATAAAATAACAACAACTTACAACACATAACATAACACTTCATCTCATCTCACTTCAACACAACTTAAACAACACAAAGTAAAATCCAAAGCATTACAACTCAACAACAAAATAAAACACCTCACCAACCAAAAAAAAGCACCTCTAACAACTTAAAGCAAAGCATAATACCTCATAACTTAATCCAAAAAATATAAAAAACATTACAACACACTAACACATATACATAACAACTTATATTAAAATCAACTTAAAAAAAAAACATAACACATCAAATAAAAACAAATCAAATCAACAACAAATCAACTACAACATCACATCAATTCAAAACACAAATCAAATCAAATCATATCATCTCATCTCAACACCACCTCAATACAAATAGTACAAAACAAGTCAATACTTATTCCATTACAAAACAACTTACAACACTAAGTTAGTTATGTGTAATGTAATATTGTTTATTTTAATGTTGTGTAATGTTATTTGTTGTGTTGTAGTGTAAGTTGTTATATGTTGTGTTGCTGTGAGTGTGAGATGAGATGAAGTGTATTAGTGTTAATTTAAAACTTACAATTCAAAAACAAAACAAACATTACAACTAAACAACATTTAAAACAACCTTACACAACTTATATTACACTACACAACAACTTAATTAATCCTAAACATAACACATTACATTAACTAAACTTACATTAACCTAAACTAAACTAAAACACATTAAAACAATTTAATTTAATTTAAAACAACCTTACACATAACACATAACAACACAACAAATAACAACACAAAATAACACACTTACAAAGCATAGCAACACAACAACTTACACTACAACACACTTCACTTCAACACAACCCCTAACCTTACAAAGCATAGCAACTTAAACAACATATAACACATTACATAACAACTTATATTATATTAAAGCAACCTTTACATTAATGTAAACAACATTAACTTAACCTTACAACACTTAATTTAATTTTTTGTTTTGTTTTTATTTGTGGTGTAAACCAATTTAAAACATAACATAAACCATTACAAAACAATACATTAAAACAAAACATAACACATTACATTAACTAATTACAAACCATAACACATTAACTTAAAACAAAATACATTACACTACACAAATTAAACAAACTTAAAACAAAACAAAAAAAACTTAACACATAACATACCATAACAACTTACAAAACACTACACAACATTACATTAACTTAACCTAACCTTACCTTACACTAATCCATTACAAAATAACACAACTTAAATTATATTAAACAACAACCACAAACCACATTTAAAAACTTAAAGCACTCAAAGCAAAATAAAATAACTTAAAATAACAACACATAAAAACAATTCAAACTTACACAACAAATAACAACACAACACCTCATTACATTACACAACACTAATAACAACTCAACTTATTAATGTAAACCACACCAATACAATTTAAACCAAAGCAAAACCATATCAAAGCAACAACTTATATTAACTTAAAACAACCACACAACATTACATATCACTGCACTGTATTACATATTATAACAAGACAATAAAATACCCATCAAAATAACTTTAAAACAAATCACAGCAAGACCACACCTTCACATTACTACAAAGCATTTCAGCTCAACTAAACAGTTTATTACAAAGCACAGACTGCACAGGATAAAAAACAAAACTTAAGCAAAATACTCACTCTCAAGTCAACACAGCTTAAGTCAACTCAAAAATAAGAGTTTTGGAAGGCTGGCAGAGTGGTTGATTGCACTTGTCTCGAAAATAAGTAATTTGATTAATAAAATTCGTGGGTTCAAATCCCACGCCTTCCAATAGTTTTTGTGGTTTTTGGTTGTACGTTCGTTTGTTTGCTTGTTTGTTTTGGAATGTTTTTTTTTGATGTGCTGGTTTGTGTTATTTTGTAATGTAATTTAAGGATGGTGCAGGGCTGTGATTTGTTGTTGTCTTGTTGTAGCATAGCAGTACTGTTTGTGCGGTACTAATGTGCTGTGTTGTTATGTGTTGTGGTGCTTTTATTGTTTTTGTTGAGGGGTTATGTGTTGTGGTGCTATGCTTTGTATTGAGGTGTTATGTGGTGTGTTAACTTAAGTTGAAGTCATTTGTGGTGTAATTTAATGTAATGTTTTGTAATGGTTTATTAAGTTGTGTTGTTTTAGTTTAGTGTGTTGTAAGTTGTGGAAGTGTTGAAGTGAAGTGTATTAGTGTTGTAAGTTGTTGTGTTGCTATGCTTTGTAAGTTATGTTATTTTAATATAAGTTAATGTGGTATGTAATGTTTGGTGTAATGAGATGAGATGTAATGTTGTTATATGTTTTGGTTTGTAATGTAATGTAATGAGGTGTTGTGTTGTTATTTGTTGTGTAAGTTTGAGTTTGTTTTTTAAGTTATTTCATTTCAAGTTTTTAAAGTTTGGTATTTTATTTTGTGTAGTGTAAGTTAGGTTAATGTAATCAAAAACATTAAAATCCAATCAATCAATTCATTACAAAAACAATCAAAACAGACCAGACCAGACCAGACCAGACCTAAAAAAAACACATTAAAATAAAATACATTACAAACAAATTACACTACACTAAACTAAAACAACTTAACTTACATTACAAAAAAAAAACAATTTAAAACACTTCAAAACATATCAATTTAATTTAAAACAAACTATTACATTAACTACACTAATCCAAAGCAACACACTTCAACACAACACAACACAACACAAACCAAACCATTACAACTTATTAATACAATAGAACCAACCCATTACAAAACATAACACACTAACTTATTACACTACAACACATAAACATAAACCTAAACTAAAACAAATACACAAACTTAAGTTAATGTAAATTAATACAATACAACATTAACTTACAATACACAACTAAACACTTCCACACCACACACCACAACTAAATTCAACTTATATTAAACAAAATACACTAAATCAAAACATAACAACTTAAAAGACCTCAAAAACACACAACACCAACTTACACTAATGTAATGTAATGTAATTTAATACAATACAATACAAACCAAACCAAACCAATACAATACAATACAATGTAATTTAATTTAATTTAATTTAAACCAATACAATTTAAAACCACATAACATAACAAGTTAAGTTAAGTTAATCCAAAACACTTCAAAACAATTTAATTTAATTTAAAACACTTCATATCAATTTAATCCAAAACAATCAAATCAATTCAAAAACTTACACTTCATTTCAAACCACACAACACCATTACATTACATTACAAATTAATAAAATAAACCAAAACCACATTACATAACATAACACAACACAACAACTAACATTAACTTAATACAACTTACACTACACTACACTACATTATAACTTACAACCATTACACCACAAAGCATTACAAACCACAACTCATTAACCTAAACCTAACTTACACAACAACACTAAACTACACTAACTTGACTTGTTTTTGATTACATTAACTTACAACACACTTACACTTACACAACACAACCCCTTACAAAAAAATTACATTACATTACATTACAAAGCATTACATTAACTTACACCAAACATATCATTACATACCACAACTTTAAACAATCAATTCAAATCAACACAAAAATCGTTTCAAATCAAGTCAAGTCAAAACAAGTCAAGTCAAGTCAAGTCAAATCAAATCAAGAAAAATCAAATAAAATAAAATCAAGTCAAAAAAAGTCAAGTCAAGTCAAATCAAATCAAATCAACACAAATCAAATCAAATCAAATCAAATCAAGTCAAGTCAAGTCAAAAAAAGTCAAAAACATTACAAAAACAATCATTACAAAACACTTCAAATAAAATCAATTCAAACATACCACAAAAAAAACAATTCATAACAAACATTAAACAACTTAATCAAAACCACATAACATAACATAAACCATAACACCACATTAAAATACACCACAAATGACTTCAAAGCATTACATTAACTTACAAAACATAACAACTTATTACAAAAACACTTCAAAAACATTACAAAAACAATTCAAAACAACTTAAAACAAAACAAAACAAAACAAAACAAAACAATTCAAAACAACATAACATAACATAACATAACTTAAAACAATTCAAAACAACTTAAATTAAAACAAAACAACTTAAAACAAAACAAAACACTTCAAAACAACATAAAACAATTTAAAACAATCAATTCAATTCAATTCAACAACAATTCAAACTTAATACAAACTTACACAAATGTAATGTAAAAACCACATAAAAGAACATAACATAACATAACATAACACCACAAGTTAAAACATTACACAACTAAACATACCACAACTAAACTCATCTCATCTCAAAAGAAAAGAACAACACCTTAAAGTAACTCACACTAACTTAAAGCAAAAAACATTAAGTTAATACAATCAAACACCTCCAAACAAACTCCATTACAAACAAAACCAACACAACTTAATCAAAACCACACAACATACCACATAAAATAACATAACATAACATATCATATCATATCATAACATAACACTTCATCTCATCACACTTCAACACATAATAACACAACACAAACCATTACATTACACAACATACCACATAACATAACACAACAACTTGAAATGAAATGAAATAACTTAAAATAACTTAAACCAAACCAACTTAAACCAAACCATTACAAACCATTTAAAACATAACTAAACCATTACAAACAAAACAACTTACAACACAACTAATAACACTTCACTTCATCTCATCTCACTTCAACACATACCATAACATCTCATCTCATCTCATCTCAACACAAACCATTACAAACCAAACAAAACAAAACAAAACAAAACAAAACCAAACCAAACCATTACAAACCATTACACCAAACCACAAACCAACTTAACTTAAACCAACACACTTCATCTCATCTCATCTCAACACAACTTAAGAAAACTTAACCCAACTTAAAAAAACTTAACTTAACTTACATTAACCCAACTTAAAAAACAAACACAACAAAACACTTCAAAACAAAACATATCAAAACACTTCAACACAACAAATAACAACACAACCCAAACAAACTCCATTACAAACCAAACCAAACCAACACCAACACCAACACCCACAACTTACAACACATAACAAACCATTACATTACACAACCCCACAAACAAAACAAAACAAAACAAACTACAACACATATCATAACAACATTACATCTCATCTCATTACACCACAACTCATTAACTTGTTTTAAATTAATTTACACTAAACTAACTCAACAACTAAACCTCAATCCAATAACAAAGCAACTCATCTCAGGAGCAGAAATGATAATATAAATTTATGACGGTTCTCCAGTTAAAGGACAAAACAATTTGTTATTTTTAGGAAACGCAATAACATCTCTTATATTATTAGATTTTGTTAATAACATTACTATACGATCTAAACCTAAAGCTAACCCACCATGATAGGGCACACCATATTTAAACGCTTTTAAAAAAAAACCAAAATTTTTATTAATTTTTGTATAAGTTAATCCTAAAAGTTTTAAAATTATTTTTTGAAGTTTGTCATTTTTAATACGAATTGACCCACCCCCTAATTCAATACCATTAATTATTAAATCAAAAGAATTAGCAAAAGCTTGTGCTGGATTATATATTAAGTCGTCTAATTTAGATTTAGGTGCAGGTGAAGTAAATGGATGATGGTATGATGTTAAAATTCCTAAATCATCACATTTAAACAAAGGAAAATTTATCACCCAAATAGGAGCCCATTGTTTGATATAAAGTTTAAAATCTTTTGCTAATTTTGCTATTAAAACAGAAAAGGAATGGTTTACCGTATTTGTTTTATCTCCACAACAAAAAATTATATCTCCATTTTTTAAATGCAATTTTTTTATAAGGTATTTACAATATTCCTCTGTTATATGTTTAAAAATAGGAGATTTTAAACCATTTACCCCTAAATTTATATTGTAAAATTTTATCCAAATCAACCTTTTTGCACCATATTCTTGAACCAAAGTAATATATCTTTTAATTTGTTTTGCAGATAAAAACACACCACCTTTTAGTTTTATAGCAGCTATTCTATTATTTTTGTTGTTACTTTTGCTCTGTAACCCCGTCAAATGAATTAGATTTTTAGGAAACGCAATATCTTTTATTTTTATAGGTATTCTTAAATCTGGTTTATCTGTTCCATATTTTTTTATAGCCTCTGTATATTCTATTTTTTTAAATTCGGTTGAGAAATTTAAATTAAAAAAATCTTTAAATAATGACTTTATCATATTTTCAATTAGATTTATTATTACTTGTTGATTCATAAAGGAAGTTTCTATATCTATTTGTGTAAATTCTGGTTGTCTATCAGACCGTAAATCTTCATCTCTAAAACATTTAGCAATTTGATAATATCTATCTAAACCTGAAAACATTAAAATTTGTTTATATATTTGAGGGGATTGAGGTAAAGCAAAAAAATTCTTTAGGGTTTTAGTTTTATGACTTTGTATAATAAAAGTACGGGCTCCTTCAATTGTGAGATTACTTAATATAGGTGTTTCAACCTCAATGAATTTATTTAAATGTAAAAAACTTCTAATGTTATGATTAATTTTAGATCGAAGAAGTAACTTATTTATGTATTTTTTACGACGTAAATCAATATAACGGTATTGAAATCTTAATTCTTCTTTAATTTTTTTATTTTCATTTAATTTGAACGGTAAATTTATTGATTTACTTAAAATATTTAAGTCAATTGCAAATATATCAATCATATTTGTTATATAATTTTTTATAGGTCTTAATTTTATTAATCCTATTATTTTTATAATATATTCAGATTTGAGTTTTTTTGCTAACACAAATTTTGTAAAATCAAGTTTTTTGGAATCAATCACTATTTGTATTCTGCCATACATATCTCGTAAATCTATAAATAAGATCCCTCCATGATCACGAATTTTATAAACCCATCCATATAAAATTACATAACAATTTATAAATTTTTGATTGACTTTACCACAATAATTAATACGCATTTTTATTTCCATAACGCTATGTTTTTATTATAATGAGGATATTGACATATATTATACAATTTAAACAAGAGATATTAATGAAAATAAATAATATTTTTCCTAAATTATTTAAAGCTTTATCAAACAAAAATTATAAAAAAATAAAAAGCTTATTAAAATATTGTCGTTCAGCTGACATAGCTGAAATGATCTCACGGAAATCAAATAAAGTCATAATACAAATCTTAAATAGTCAAAGCTCCAAAAGAAAAGCTGATATTTTTTCTTATTTACCAAAAGATAAACAATTTGAAATTACTAAAGAACTTAATAATGAAGAAATAATAAAAATTTTTGTAAAAATGAATTCTGATGATAGTGCTGATGTATTTAATATGTTTGAACCAATACGTAGAGAAAATATTTTACGTAGTATGGCAAATAAAGTTAGAGAAAATATTATTAAACTTTCTAGTTATGAAGATGGAACTGCTGGTGCTATTATGACATCTAATTATGTTGTTATTCCTGAAAATATAAATGCAATGCAAGCATTGAACAAAATTAAACAAACAGCACCTGATGCAGAAACAATATATCAAATTTATGTGTTGGATAAAAATCAAAAATTAACTGGAACATTATCATTACGACAAATTATTTTAGCTAATCCTATTGCTTTAATACAAGATTTAATGATAAAAGATGTAATATATGTTCATACCAATTCAAAACAAGAATATGTAACAAAAATGATTTCACATTATGATTTTTTGGCTATCCCTGTAATTAATTCGGAACATAAATTAGTGGGCATTATAACTTATGATGATGCTATGGATGTTGTAGAAAGAGAAACAACAGATGATTTTCATAAATCAGGAAGTGTAGGTACTTTAGAATATAATATCATTCGTACTAATTTATGGACGTTATATAGTAAACGTATATTTTGGTTAGTTTTATTAATTTTTGGTAATTTGTTTTCTGGAGCTGGCATATCAAAATATGAAGATACTATTTCTTCTAAAATATCTTTAGTTTTTTTCTTGCCTTTATTAATTGGTAGTGGTGGTAATGCTGGATCACAAGCAGCTACTCTTATGATTAGAGGTTTAGGCACAGGAGAAATTAATATTAAAGATTGGGCTAAATTAATGAGTAAAGAATTATTAGTTTCAGGGATTTTAGGTAGTACCATGGCCATTGTGATTTATCCAATTGGGTATATTCGAGGAGGAATCGAAGTAGCATATTCTGTAGCGATTAGTATGATAATCATTGTAATAATAGGCAGTTTACTTGGAATGTCCTTACCTTTTTTTTTAAATCGATTGGGATTTGATCCTGCAGCTGCTAGTGCGCCTTTAGTTTCAACGTTATGTGATTCACTAGGAGTTTTAATTTTTTTTTCCATAGCAACAATAATACTTAACGTCAAATAATTATTTATTTATTTTTATTTTAGTTTATTATTGTAGAGGGGACGCTAAAAAAGCTGTTTTGGAAAGTAATTTATTTATTAAAGAACGACATTTTATTTCATTCAATTTCATTTTTTTACAATATAATAAATCTTGTTTTAACATATAATCAACATCTTTAGCAAAATCATAATCAATTATATATGCTGTTATTTCAAAATTTAATCTAAAAGATCTATTATCTAAGTTTATAGTTCCTACTGATGCTGTATGATTATCTATTAACATAACTTTTTGATGTAAAAAACCTTTAATATATTTATAAATTTTTACTCCAAATTTTATTAATTCAGATAAATAACTAAATGTAGATAAATAAACCAATAAATGATCTGTACGTTCCGGTATAATTATTTTAACATCTACACCTCTTAATGCTGCTAATTTTAATGAATCCATTACACTTTGATCTGGAATAAAATAAGGACTAGTTATCCAAAATTTTTGTTTTGCTATATTTATTGAATTTTGAATTAATAGGCTTGCATTATTTAAATTATAAACAGGACCACTTGGTACAATAATTATATGTTGATTTTTTTTGTTTGATATTATGGGCTTGGGTTTCCAATTTAAATTTTTTATTTTTGTTTCTGTTGTCCAATACCAGTCTTCTAAAAAAATTTCTTGTAAAAATAAAACACTAGGTCCTATTATATGTAAATGTGTATCTCTCCAATATCCTATTTTTTTATTTCTACCTAAATATTCAAGTCCTATATTTAATCCTCCTATCCATGCTTCTTTACCATCTACTATTATTAATTTTCTATGATTACAATAATTTAAAAATAAAATATTTTTCCATCCTTTACAAAAACCAAAATAATAAAATTTTATTCCTGCTTTTTTTAATTCTTTTATAAAAATGCTTGATAAAGTGCGGCTTCCTATCTTATCATAAATAAAAAAAATTTGAACTCCTTTCTTTGCACTATATATTAAAAGTTTTTTAAATTTCTGACCTAGGTTATCATTTTTTATGATAAAAAATTGAAGTAATATATATTTTTTTGCTCTTTTAATACCATCAAACATACTTTTAAATGTAATATACCCATTAATTAATAATTTGACACCATTTGATTTTGTCAAAGGCAGAATTGCTAACTTTTCTACTACTTTTACATTACAATAACAAGTTATATTTAAATAGTGTTTTAATTTTTTTATATGTAAACTATTTGTTTTTCTTATGTATCCACAAAAATTAGGACAAGATAATATCCAAAATATAGGAATTGATAAATAAGGAAACGTTATTAACGATATTAACCAAGCAATAGCACCTTGAGGTGTTCTACTAATCATAAGAGCCGTTAATATAGAAAATAATAATGTTAAAAATAATATTATATTCAAAATGGTTTTAATATAATTCATAAAAAAGATTTCTTTTTATTGTTAAGTTGTTTTATAAAGTAATAAAGGTTGTTGTTTTCCTAAAAGTACCTTTTCATTTATAATAATCTTTATTACATTTTTTGTTGAAGGTAATTTAAACATAGTGTCTAATAATACCTTTTCTATTATAGAACGTAAGCCTCTAGCACCATTTTTTAATATTATAGCTTTCGTAACAATAGCTTTAAGTGCTTTTTTGTCAAAACACAACTCCACACCATCAAGCTTAAATAAGCATGAATATTGTTGTAATAATGAATTTTGGGGATACTTTAAGATTCTTAATAAATCAAATTTATTTAATTCATTTAAAGTAACTACATTTGGAAAGCGACCAATAAATTCGGGGATCAAACCAAACTTTATTAAATCTTCATTATTTACATTTTTTAGAACATCACCTGAGTTCTTTTTTTTTTGTAATTTTGAAGTAAAACCAATACTATTTTTCTCTTTATTATTGATTATTTTTTCTAAACCTAAAAAAGCTCCACCAACAATAAATAAAATATTTTTTGTATTTACTTTTAAAAATTTTTGTTGAGGATGTTTTCTTAAACCTTTAGGTGGTATTAAAGCTATTGTTCCTTCAATTAATTTTAACAATGATTGCTGCACCCCTTCGCCTGAAACATCTCTTGTTATTGAAATATTTTCTGATTTTTTAGATATTTTATCAATTTCATCTATATATACTATGCCCTTTTGGGCTTGATCTATATTATAATTACATTTTTGCAATAAACTTTGAATTATTATTTCTACATCCTCTCCAACATAACCTGCTTCTGTTAAAGATGTTGCATCAGCAATTGTAAAAGGAACCTTAAGCAATAAAGCTAACGTTTCTGCAAATAAGGTTTTTCCGACACCTGTTGGTCCAATTAATAAAATATTGCTTTTTTCAATTTTTATATTATTAATTTTCTTATATTTTAACCGTTTATAATGATTAAAAACAGCTACTGCCAAAACTATTTTGGCTCTTTTTTGACCTATAATATATTTATTTAAAAAATTAAAAATTTTTTTAGGTTTTGGTAAATAAAAATTATAGCCTACATTTATTATTTCTTCCTTTAAAATTTCATTACATAAATATATACATTCATTACAAATATATACTGAATTCCCTGATATTAATTTATTTAATTCTTTTTCATGTTTACAACAAAAAGAACAATATAAAAATTTTACATTATTAAAATTCATAATACATTACCTTAAAACTATTTGAACATTTCAACGATTTGTTATAATATAATCAATTATCCCATAATCTAAAGCTTGTTTAGCGTCCATAAATTTATCCCTATCTGTGTCTATCTTTATTTGTTCTATATTTTGACCTGTTTGTTGAGATAAAATTTTATTAAGTTTTGTTTTTAACGATAAGATTTCTTTTGTATGTATTTCTATATCACTAGCTTGACCTTGAAACTTACCTATTGGTTGATGAATCATAATTCTAGCATTTGGTAAACAAAAACGTTTTCCTTTTTTGCCTCCTGTTAAAATTATTGCTGCCATACTTGCTGCTTGTCCCATGCAAATAGTTGCAACATCAGGTTTTACATATTGCATAGTATCATAAATCGACATACCTGCTGTTACTATACCTCCTGGAGAATTTATATACAAATTAATATCTTTCTTTGGATTCTCATATTCTAAATATAATAATTGCGCTACAATTAAATTAGCTTTGTTATCTTCAATATTACCTACTATAAAAATTATACGTTCTTTTAAAAGACGTGAATAAATATCGTATGACACATCCCCTCTAAACTTATTATCTATTACAATTGGAACTAAATTATCTTTTATAAATTTATAATAGTTCATCATAATTCTGCAATACTCCCTCATCTTTACTTTAGGTGGATGATGGGATTCGAACCCACGACCACTGGATCCACATTCCGGTGCTCTACCTCTGAGCTACACCCACCTTATTACTTCTTATACGTCCAGCAGGAGTTGAACCTGCAACCTACGACTTAGAAGGCCGTTGCTCTTTCCTATTGAGCTATGGACGCATATCGGAGTAGAGGGATTTGAACCCACGACAACCTACACCCAAAGCAGGTGCGCTACCAGACTGCGCTATACTCCGCATTTGAACATCATAATGACGAATACCAAAGATTCCTTTTATAAAAATCCGGAAGAAAAACATCAAAAGTAAATAAAGAAGTTCTTAATTTATCGGATTGTAAAAAAAAATTTTCCTTTTTTGAAATATTACGTATTAAAAATAAAGTTTCAAGTTGTTTTTGTTTTATATTGAAACATATATTTGTTTTTAAAAATTTGGTTGGTACATAATTTAAAAGTCCTAGTAATTTTCCTAAACGTATTAATTCAAAACATAAATCTTGAGCTGGTTTGATTTTACCTAAATCAAAAATATTTTTGATTTTATACATTATTTCAAATAAAATGGAAATTGCTTTTACTGTATTAAAATCATTTTCTAATGCTAAAATAAGTTTATTATAAAACAAATTATTATTTTTTTCTTTTCTTTTTATTGGTGTAATAAAATTGATTGTTTTATAAAAAATTTTTAAGGAATTAAAAGCTATATCTAATTGATTTTTAGTAAAATTGATTGATTTTCTATAATGCGTTAAAAGAAAAAAATATTTAATTACTTCATTATGATATTGATTTAATATACTACGCAATATTATAATATTATTTAAAGATTTAGACATTTTTTTATCATTTATATTTAAATGTCCTGAATGCATCCATATATTAACATGGGGTTTACAAAAAATTAATTCACTTTGAGCTTTTTCATTTTCATGGTGTGGGAAAATTAAGTCTAATCCTCCTCCATGTATATCAAATTTATTACCTAAATATATTTTTGATAACACAGAACATTCAATATGCCATCCTGGTAAACCAACACTCCACGGAGAATCCCAACTATATTTAAACTGTGTTGGTGTTGTTAATTTTTTCCATAAACTAAAATCTAATTTATTTTTTTTATATTTATTATCCTTTTTACTTAAAAATAAATCTAAAAACTTTATGGTTTGATTACTTAACATACCATATATCTTATGTTTATTTATGTTAAAATAAACATTCCCATTAATAATATAGGCAAAATCTTTTTTTATTAATTTCTTTATATAATATATAATACTATTTTTATAGTTACTCACTTTAGGCTCATAATCAGGAGACAATAAACCTAATTGTTTTTCATCTTTACATATTGAATTAATTATTCTTTTTGTTAATTTCTTCATAGATTCTTTATTTTTTATAGATTTTTTTATAATTTTTTTATCTATATCGGTTATATTTCTTACATATTTTATTTTATAGCCTCTACTTTTAAAATATTTATTTATTAAATAAAAAATAAACATATTTCTTCCATGACCCAAATGGCAATAATCATATACAGTAATTCCACAAACATATGTTTTTAATGTATTAAATTTTATAGGAATTAATAAATCTTTAGAATTATTTAAGGTATTAAAAATAAACAATTAATCAAATCACCTTAACTTTTTAAACTTATTATTTTGTTAAATACCAAATTATTTTTATTAAAGTCATATCTATCAGCGCAAAAATAACCAACTCTTTCGAATTGTATTTTGGTTTCAGGTTTTATCTTAGATAATATAGGCTCCCCAATAGATTTATTAAGTTTTAAAGAATTTTTAATTAAAATATTTTTTCTATTGTTTTTTAATAAATTTTTATAATGACGTATTTCAATCTTAACACCGTGTTTCACACTTACCCAATGAATTACTCCTTTTATTTTTTTTCCTTCAATATTTTTATTTTTAGTGTTTAAATAAACAATACCTTGTATTTCTTTTATCTTTTTATTATTTAAATAAATAATTTTATTACATTTTATTATATACGAATGACGTAAACGTACTTTTGCTCCTAACGATAATCTAAAAAATTTTTTGTTTTGACTACTATTAAAATCATTTAAATCTATCCAAATTTCTCTATTAAAAAATAAGCTCCTCGTCCCCATTTCTATAAACGGATGATTTTTAACGTGAATTACTTCTTCATAATCTACAATTAAATTTGTTAATACCAACTTTATTGGATTACTTACACACATTACTCTAATAACTTTATTTTCTAAATCAGAACGTATAACATAATATTGCATATTTATGTCGATAAGATTATTTGATCTTGTTATCCCTGTTAGTTTACATAATTTATTTAAAGACGTAGAGGTATAACCTCTGCGTCTCATTCCAGAAACCGTTGATAATCTAGGATCATCCCATCCAAAAATAATTTTGTTATCTATTAATCCTTTTATTTTTCTTTTAGAAGTTAACGAATATTTTATATTCATTCGAGAAAATTCTATTTGTTTTGGATAATGTGATTTTGTATTAAAGATATTTTTAATAAACCAATAATATAAATGTCGATTATTTTCAAATTCTAATGTACACATTGAATGTGTTATTCTTTCTAATATATCAGATTGACCGTGAGTAAAATCATAAGACGGATATATTTTCCATTTATTTCCAGTTCTGTAATGATAAATATTTATAATACGATACATTATAGGATCTCTTAAAATTATATTCTTAGATTTCATATCAATTTTTGCCCGTAACACTTTATTACCTTCTTTAACAAAACCCTTATACATTTTTTTAAATAAAAAAATGTTATCTTTTATACTACGCATTCTATAAGGACTATTATATCCAAATGATTTAAAATCACCTCTATATTTTTTTATCTCTGTTAAAGATAAATCGTCAACATAAGCCTTACCTTGTTTTATTAAAAATAAAGCCCATTCATATAATTTAGTAAAATAATTAGAAGCATAATAAATAGTTTTAAATTCATAACCTAACCAATGTATATCTTCTAATATAGAAGTAATATATATCTTATTTTCTTTGATAGGATTCGTATCATCTAATCGAAGATAACATTTTCCATGTAAAAATTTTGCTATATTATAATTTACCCAAATTGCTTTTGCATGCCCAATATGTAAACAACCGTTTGGTTCTGGCGAAAACCTAGTTCTAATTTTTTTTTTGTTAAAAGCACTTCGATTTATTATTTCTTTGCTAATATAATCAATAATATTTTTTTTTATCATTATTATTTAACAAATTTCTTAAGGTTTTATGTAAATTTTTTGTTTTAGGGTGTATATTATTTAATAAAAAATATGTTTCAGCAGCTTGTTCAATTAACATACCTAAACCATCATATATTTTAGCTTTATTAAGCTTTGAAAAAAGTAAAAAATTAGTCATTAAATTTGAATACATTAAATCATAAGCTATTGTCTTTTTAAAAATATTTTTGTATAAAGAGATTTTATCTTTTTTTATACTTAAACTTGTACCATTAATTATAACATCAAAAGACTTTTTGTTTTTTAAGGCCTCATACGAACAAAATTTAATTATATTTTTTAAATTAAATCTATTTATTATTTCTTTACATTTTAATAACGTCCTGTTAACTAAATAAATTTTTTTAGGACCTAAATCTAATAATTGTTGAATTATGCTATTTATTGCACCTCCTGCTCCTAATAAAAGAATACGTTTATTTAATAATTTTATTTTTAATCGTTTTAAATCTCTTATTAATCCTACTCCATCTGTTGTATCGCCATATAAATTTGTTTTATTTATTATTAAAGTGTTTACTGCTCCTGCAATTTTTGCTCTATAACACACTTTATTTGCTAGTTTAATTGCATAATGTTTATAGGGAACTGTAACATTTAATCCTATACCCCCACATTTAACCAAGTTTATCCATTCTTTTTTTAACATTTTTTTATTTTTAATGTTTAAAGCTTTATAATATAAAGAAATATTATTTTTTTTATAAAAATAATTGTGTATTATAGGTGACAAAGAATGGTTGATTGGTTTACCAAAAACACAAATAATTTTTTTTTTCATTATTTAAATAACCTATCAAAGTATATGAAAATTTTAAAATACCCAGATAAACGTCTTAATATTATAGCAAAACCAATTAAAAATATAAATAATAAAATAAAAGCTTTAATTTTTAAGATGATTAATACCATGTATTCACATCAAGGTATAGGCTTATCAGCTACACAAATCAATAAACATATCAGGATTTTTGTTATGGACATTAGCAAAACTTATAATCAACCATTAATTATAATTAATCCAAAATATAGCTATGTAAGTACAAAATATAAAAAAGTTAAAGAGGGCTGTTTGTCGATTCCTAATTACTTTGAATTTATTTATAGATCTATTAATTGCATAATAAATGCAATAGATTTAAATGGTAATAAGTTTATTATTAATGCGTATGGATTAATTGCACAATGTATACAGCATGAAATTGATCATTTAAATGGTAAATTATTAACAGATAACTTAACAAAAAAACATAAATAAAGGAAATGAAAGGATAACAAATATGAATCAACAATTTGCATTAGTTGGTGATATTGGCGGAACTAATGTTCGCTTGGCTTTAGCTTTAGTATCATCAAATCAATTTAAGCTATATAAAATAAAAATATTTAAATGCATTAATTATTTAAGTGTTTTTGAAGTTATAAAAAAATATATTACTTTAGTTGGTTGTGAGTTTCCTAAATATGCTTGTTTAGCTTTTGCCTGTCCTATTACTTCTAATTTCATAAAAATGACAAATAATTCGTGGAAAATAAAAAAATATGAATTAAAACATAAAATGAAATTACAAAAATTAAAAATAATTAACGATTTTACTGCGATAGCTTTAGGGTTACCTCATATTCAAACAAAAGATTTATATAAAATTGGCTATGGAAAAACTAATAATAATAGCAATAAGATTTTAATAGGCCCTGGCACTGGATTAGGAATTTCAGGTTTAATTAATAAAAAAAATTTTTGGCTGCCAATTTCTGGTGAAGGAGGCCATATCAGTTTTGCACCACTTAATCATTTTGAACTATATATTTTAAAATGGTTAAAAAAAACCTATAATCGTGTTTCTATTGAACGTATACTTTGTGGACAAGGAATAGTTGATTTATACCAGGCACACGCTAATTATTATTTCAACTATTATAAAAATATTTTAACAACCCCTGATGCAATTACAAAAGCAGCTTTAAAGAAAAAAGATCCTTTGGCATATAAAACCATTATGATGTTTTGTAAAATCTTAGGTAATGTGACTGGAGATATGGCTTTAACTTTAGGTGCTAAAGGAGGAGTATATTTATGTGGAGGAATTTTACCTAGAATTATAAATATTTTAGAACAAAGTGACTTTCGTATTTCTTTTTACAATAAAGGAAGAATGAGTTTTTATAATAAAGAAATCTCTACTTGGTTGGTTAAGTCTAAATGGATAGGATTATTAGGAGCAGCTGATGCTTTATTTAACAACAATATGTGCCAGGGGTCAGGCCAGGAAGTGTAAGACCCCATGTAAAAGATTTATAATAAGATATAGGAATGTTTTTTTGTTTCCATAAATAAATAAGTTTATCTATCCATCTCCAAGAGTAATCAATTTCTTCTTTACTAACAAATAAATCTTGTTTTCCTTTAAAAACCTCTAAAATTAAAAATTCATATGAATCTAAGTAGTTTTTATTAGTTAAAAATAAAGACATTTGATTTAACTTGAAGGCATTAAAAGTTATTTCTTCTTTTGGTTGTAAATTAACTATCAATTTATTATTTAAGTCATAATTAAATATATTTTTAGTAAAATGTATTTTAATTTGGGATAATTTTTTTTTTAATCGTTTGCCCGAAATCAAAATAAAAGGAATACCATACCAATGAAAATTATTTATTGTTGTTTTTATTATTATAAATGTTTCAGTCGATGAATTTTTATTTGAATTGTTTTCCTCAAGATATCCATTAAAAATTTTGTTATTCAATTTAGTTGAAATGTATTGCCCAAAATTTATATCTACTGTTAAAAAACTATTGTTTAAATCTTTTAAGAATTTTATTTTTTCTTTTTTTATATTTTTATAATCAAATGGGTTGTTTTTGGGAATACATATCGTAACCATTGACAAAATTTGTATTAAATGATTTTGTACCATATCTCTTAATTGCCCTGTTTTGTCAAAATAGCCCCACCTATCTTCTATACCTATTTTTTCAGCTAAAATTATTTTAATATGTGTTATGTATTTTTTAGTCCATAAATTATAAAAAATAGGATTTAAGAATCTTAAATTTAATAAATTTTTTACTTGTCTTTTACCTAAATAATGATCTATACGAAAAATACAAGTCTCAAAAAAAACATTGTTTATATAATTATTTATATTTATTGAACTTTTAAAATTATAACCAATTGGTTTTTCTAATATGATTTTATCATTTATTTCTATGCATTTATTTAAATTAAGATATTTACAAATAACTTTAAATAAGTTGCTAGATACTGCAAAATAAAATATTAATGGTAAGTTTTTTCTTATTTTTTTTAAAATTTTATAATGTGTTATTTGGGTAAAATCCATATTAAAAAAATATAAACATTTTATAAATTTAATGATTGTCACTAATTCTTTTTTATTATAAATATATTTAGTTTTTATTAATCTTTTATATATTTTATATCTAAATGTATTTATCTTTACAACTTTCCGTGCTAAACATAATATATTTATTTTGTTATTTATTAATTTATTTTTATATAATGTAAATAATGAATTATATAATTTTCTTAAAGCTAAATCTCCTAAAGCACCAAATAATACAAAAGTTAATTTTGTTATTTTTTTTTCAATTAATTTCATTAAAATCATCTCCTAAAAAAATAAATATAATTATAATATAATAATAAAAAATAATAAAGATTAAGGAGAATAGTTATATGTTAAAGTTTTTCCCACAAAAATTTAAAAACACAAAAAACCAAACAAACATACAACCAACCTTTAGCCAAACCAAAAAACAAACCCAAACCCCTAAACAACACAGTAACACCAATCAAACTACTACCAAAACAAAACCAAATCAACAAAACAAAAAACGAAAAACTAAAATAGTACCTTTAGTATGGACAAGTTGTAGTATAATTGCTTTAGTAGGAATTTTATTTGGTATGGACGTAGGTGTTATCTCCGGTGTTTTACCTTTTATAACCAAAGAATTTAATTTATCTACTTCTATGACTGGATGGATTGTAGGATCAATGATGGGAGGAGCTTCTGTTGGCGTTTTAGCTACTTGTATTATTTCACAAAACTTAGGTAGAAAAAAATCATTATTAGTTAGTTCAATCTTTTTTTGTTTTGGTGCAATATTAGCTGTTTTTGCAACATCTACGATAATATTAATTATAGCTCGTATAATCATTGGATTTTCCGTAGGATCTGCATCTTTTACAGCACCTTTATATTTAGCTGAAATTACTCCCAAAAGTATTAGAGGTATGACAATATCATTATATCAATTTATGGTTACATTTGGAATACTTTTAGCTTTTATATCAAACCTTATTTTTAGTTATTTTCAAAGTTGGAGATGTATGTTTGGAATATTAATTGTTCCTTCAATAATTTTATTTTGTGGCATTTTAATAATTCCTGATAGTCCTAGATGGTTAGCTTCTAAAAATAAAAAAAATGAAGCCATCAAAATCTTAAAAAAATTACGATCATCAAATTTTGAAGTTAATAAAGAAATAAAAGAAATTTTAAATAGTTTAGGAACTAAAAATCAAAGTATTGGATGGAATTTATTCAAAAAAAATATTAATTTTCGTAGATCTGTAATTTTAGGGATTATTTTACAAATTATACAGCAATTTACAGGTATGAACGTTATGATGTATTTTTCTCCTAAAATCTTTGAAATTGCTGGTTTTATAGGAACTAAAAATCAATTGCTAAGTACTTTGCTAGTAGGTTTAGTAAATGTTTTATCAACAATAATCGCTATTATATTAGTTGACAAATTAGGTAGAAAACCTATTTTATACATGGGGTTCACTATTATGGCGATAGGAATGTCCATTTTAAGTTTAGTTTTATATTTAGGCACATTACATGTTATACAATATTTATCTATTATTTCGTTGTTAATCTTTGTTTCTGGTTTTGCTATGTCAGCTGGCCCTATAATCTGGATAATATGTGCAGAAATTCAACCGTTGTATGGACGAGACTTTGGGATAAGCTGTTCAACGATAGCAAATTGGTTAGCTAATATGTTGCTGGGAACGTTCTTTTTAACTTTACTTAGTAAATTAGGTGGACCACTAACTTTTAGTTTATTAGCGTTAGCTAATATATCTTTTATTATATTTACAATATTTGTAATACCCGAAACAAAAGGCATTTCTTTGGAAAAAATAGAAAAAAATCTAATGAATGGAAAATCATTACGTAATTTAGGAAAATAAATTATGTGATTAATTCATTTAAAATATTTAAAGTGGGTTCTATTTTATTTAATGTATAAAAATGCAAACCCTGTGCTCCTCCTTTAATTAAAATTTCACATAAATTAATAACAATTTCTTTACCTATATTTTCTATATCATTGTCAGTTTTACAAGATTCTAATTTTTTATAGATCCATTTAGGAATGTTAGCACCACATTTTTTTGAAAACTTTATTAAGTTTTTTACATTTATTATAGGCATGATTCCTGGTATTATAGGCTGTTCAACACCATATTTAATAATTTTCTCTAAAAAATAAAAATATGAGTCTGGGTCATAAAAATATTGTGTAATTGCCTTATTTGCTCCAAATAAAAATTTTTTAATAATAAAACAAACTTCTTTGTCAAAATTTATAGTATTAGGGTGCATTTCTGGATAAGCTGATACTATTAATGCAAACTTTTTATAAAATTTTTTATTTATTAACGTTAGTAAATCAAGGGAATTAATAAAATTATTTGTTATTGTTTTTATGTTATCAGTTTTATTTATATCGCCTCTTAATGCTAAAATTGTTTTTATTCCTATATTTTTATACATTTTTATTAGTTGTATTATTTCATTCTTCGAATTTGAAATACAAGCTAAATGTGGTACACATTCTATGTTATTTTTTTTTATAGTTTTTATCACTTCCAAAGTATTTTTTTTATTTGACCCTCCAGCTCCAAAAGTAATTGAACAAAAAGTTATATTTATTTTTTTATATAACGTTTTAACTAAATTTAGTAATTCTTTTATTTTATCATTTGTGTTAGGTGGAAAAAATTCGAAACTAATTTCTAATTCATTTTTATTCATGTTTTTGTTTTTCTTTTTGTTTTTGTTTTTCATTTTCTTAATTATTTTATTATATTTGATTTTTCTTTATTTTAAAACAAAATATATTTACCATTGCGCTTTTTTGTTGTGATAGGTACAAAAACAAAAATCAAATAATATAAAAAAACAAAGCAAAAACTTAATTTATGATGTTTTTTAATGTATAATATTACTTACATAAGTTGGTAAAAAACAAAAAACAAAAAACAAAAAAGAAAAAGAATAAAAAAAAACAAAAACAACCATTTCAAAAAAAACAAAACAAATAACTTAAAACAAAAACAAAACCAAACCATTACAACTTAATGTAAACCAAACCAAATAAAATAAATAACATTAGTAAATAACAAAATGAAAATAATTCAATCTAAAAATTTAGCTTTAAATATAATCATAGGTTTGTTTTTAGGAATTCTTACAGGACTAATATTGCATCAAAATAATTTTATAAAATTATGGGTTGTTTTAAATTTTTTACAACCCATGGGAAAAATTTTTATTAGGTTAATAAAAATGATAGTAATTCCCATTATAATTTCTTCATTAATAATTGGTATATCTGGAATTGATGATACAAAAAATTTAAGTAGAATTGGACTTAAAACAGTGTTATATTTCGAACTTGTTACAACTTTAGCAATAATTGTAGGATTAATAGCAGCTAATATATTTAAACCTGGGGTTGGAATTAATATGTCTAAATTAAGTAATAATGTTGATGTAGAACAATATAAAAATTTTACAAACAATATTCATAATAATGAACACACAAATATATTAAATATAATAGTTGATTTAATACCCTCAAATATATTTAAAACTTTTGTAAATGGAAATATCTTATCTATTATATTTTTTTCTGTAATTTTTAGCCTAGGTTTATCAGGTCTTCCTTTCCAAAACAAAAAAAATTTAATAAATATAATTAAAACTATATCAGAAACTATGTTTAATATTACTAACATTATTATGCGGTATTCACCTATCGGGGTTTATTCTTTAATATCTATTACTGTTGCAAATTTTGGATTTTTATCATTAATACCTTTAATAAAATTAGTAGTTTTAGTATATTTAACAATAATATTTTTTATATTTATAATATTAGGTAGTATAGCTTGGTACTTTGGTTTTAATATAATATATTTATTACGTATTCTTAAAAATGAATTATTATTAGCATTTACTACGTCTAGTTCAGAAGCAGTGTTATTGAATTTAATGGCTAAAATGGAAAATTATGGTGCTCCAAAAAATATTTGTAATTTTGTAATTCCCACTGGTTATTCATTTAATTTAGATGGTTCTACGTTATATCAAAGTATAGCTGCTTTGTTTATAGCACAACTTTATGGAATAAATTTAACTTTATTTACACAAATTACTTTAATCTTAACTTTGATGATTACATCAAAAGGTATTGCAGGAATACCAGGGGTATCGTTTGTGGTTTTACTCGCAACTTTAGGTAGTATAGGGATCCCGATAGAAGGCATAGCTTTTATATCAGGGGTAGATCGAATCTTAGATATGGCAAGAACTGTATTAAATGTAATTGGTAATGCTTTAGCTGTTCTAATAATTTCAAAATGGGAAAATCAATATGATACAAAAAAAGCTTTTAATTATTTGGAAAGTAAAAAATATAAGAAGGTAAAATAATGAAAATATTTTTAATAAATGGACCAAATTTAAATTTTTTAGGTCAAAGACAAACAAATATATATGGGTTTAATACTTTAACTGATATTGAAACCTTTTTAATAAAAAAAGCAAAAAACTTAAAAGTTAAATTAGAATGTTATCATTCTAATTATGAAGGGCATATAATAGATATTATTCACAGGGCTTATAATAATTGCAATTCTATTATTATCAATGCGGGTGCATATAGTCATACATCAATCACAATATTAGATGCATTAAATATTTTTAATGGCACAATAATAGAAGTACATATTTCAAATATTTATAATCGTGAAACTTTTCGTCATAAATCTTTTATTTCTAAACGAGCTAATGCAGTAATTTCTGGATTGGGAGTTTATGGTTATATTTCAGCATTAAATTATTTAATCAAGTGATAATTACATACACCTAACTCTACTCCATATAACATAACAACGCAACGTAAAAAAATATACTCAACAACTAAACCTCAATCGTTTCAAATCAAATCAAATCAAACCAAAAATACAAAGCACTCAACACAAAGCATATCAAAGCAAAAGTAAAGCATAACACCTCAATACAAATTAAAGCAAAGAACAAGACAAAGACCTCAAATAACTTACACTAAACTAATTTAATCCAAAGCACAACACATTAAATTTAAACAACACATTACACAACAACAAAGCAGATCATTTGCATCCTCAACTCAAAAAACTAAAAGCAAATAACAGCACAGCATAACTCAATTTCATTAAACTAAAAGCAACTCAAAGTCAAAGTCAATACAACTAAACTTAAAGCATCTCTAAACTAAGCTAAGCTCATCTCATCTCAACAACAAAGTAAAGTAACTCAAAATATAACACCTCAACAACTTATATGACATTAATCCAAAACATAAACACCTCAATACAATCAAAAACATATACAACTTAAAAGACTTCAATCCAAACAACTTATATTTTATTAATTTAATGTAATGTTTTGTAAACCAAACTAACACAATCCATAACAAAAACATTACACCTCAATTAAAACATTACACAAACTAACACATTACAAATCAACTTAAAATAACACAACTAAACTTACAAAACAAACATAACACACCATTACATTACACAACATTAACTTAATGTAAAAACAATTCAAAACAAAACAATCAATTCAAACCCAAAATAAATTAATACAAACTTACAAAGCAACTTATTACACTACACTAAAACAAAATAAATTAATACATAACAACTTACAAAGCAACACAACACACTTCATCTCATCTCATCTCAACACACTACACATAACTAATACAACTTAGTTTGTTTTAAATTAATTTAAAGCAACACAAAATAAATTAAACAACACACTTCAAACATAAACCAAAAAACCCCACAAACTAACACATTACAACAACATTAACCTACACTAACTTACATGACAAAGCATTACACTAAACTAATCCAACACAACTAATAACACCACATAACATTACAACACAACATAACATAACATAACATAACTTAACTTAACTTATATTTAATTTAAAAACAATCAAATCAAAAACATTACAAAAGAAAAGACTTCAAACTAAACCATTACAAAAACATAACACCAAAAACAAAACAATTTAATGTAAAAAAAACCACAAAAACAAAAACAACACTTAAAAAAAAACTAAACCATTAAACTAAACCACAAAAACTTACAATTCAAACATACCACAACACATAACATAACATAACATAACATAACACAACAACTAAACACAACACAACACAACACAACTAGTCTAATCTAAACTTACAAAACATTAACCTAACTTAACACAACTTAACTTAACTTAACCTAACTTACATTAACCTAACCTAAACTAAAACTCCTCAACATAACATAAAACACTTCAAAAACAAAAACAAATTAAAACAACATAACATAAAACAATTTAAAACAACTTAAAACAATTTAATTTAAAACACCACAAAACAACATTACATTAATACATTACACTAATACATAACAACTTACACCTAAACTAAAACAACTTAAGTTTTAAGTTAAGTGTAATGTAAACCACAACAATCAAAACACACTACACTAATCCATTACACATAACAACTTTAAAAACTTACAATTCAAAACAAAAACAAAAACAACAACAACTTAAAAAAATAAAACACAAATAAAAACAAATCGTTTCAAATCAAATAAAAGAACATAACACTTCACTTCACTTCAGAACACAATTTAACACAACAGAACACTTCAAATAAAATAACATAACAGAACAGAACAAAACAAATAAAATAACACATAACAACACACTTCAAAACAATTTAAATCATTTCAAAACACTTCAAAACAACTTAAAACAAAACAAAACAACTTAAAACAACACAACAAATCACAACACAACAACTTACAACACACTTCAAAACAACACAACACAACACATAAAAAAACATAACATAACATAACACTTCATCTCATCTCACTTCAACACAATTTAAAACAACACAACTTAACTTAACTTAAAACAACATTAAAACAAATAAAATAAAATAAAAACACTTCAAAACAAATTAAATTAAACAATCAAAACAAACACATAAAATAAAAGAACACTTCACTTCAAAACACTTCAGAACAGAACAGAACAGAACAGAACAGAACATAACATAACATAACATACCATAACAACTTAATCAAAACCATACCATAACATAACATAACACTTCAGAACAGAACATCTCAAAAGAACACTAAACTAAAAGCATATCAACACATAACATTACATAACAACTTATATTAAACAACACACTTCAAAAACAAAACATATCAAGTCAAAAAAAGTCAAAACAACATAACTTAAAACAAAACAAAACAAAACAAAACAAAACAACACAACAACTTACACTACAACACAACAAATCACAACACAACATTACAAAACCTACACATAACAAATTCAACACAACTTAATACAAAATAAATTATATTAAACAACACACTTCAAAAACAAAACATATCAACACAACTTAAAACAAAACAAAACAAAACAAAACAAAACAACACAACAAATCACAACACAACAACTTACAACACATAACATAACATAACATAACAACATTAACCTAACTCACACTTAATGTAAAAACATAACAATTCAAACTTACACAACACAACACAACACAACATTACATTACATTACAAAGCATTACATTAACTTACACCACATTAAATTAACTTGAAATAACTTAACACAAAGCAACTTAAAGCACACATAACTCAAAGAAAAGAAAAGAAAAGAAAACTCAACCTCACACTTCACTTCATCTCATCTCATCTCATCTCACACTCAAACTCAAACTCAAACTCAAAGCCAAAGCCAAAGCCAAAGCAACACACTTCAACACATAATAACACAACAAATCACAACACAACATTACACAACCTTACAACAACTTGTTTTAAATTAATTTAAATTAATCCAGCACAACAAATAACAACAACAACTTAAACCACCACAACTTAAAAACAAAATTATGAAAACTAATATTTATAATACAACACCAATAATTACACAATATTTAAAAATCAAAAATAAATATAAAAATATTTTATTATTATATCGTTTAGGTGATTTTTATGAATTTCTTTTTGAAGATGCACACCAAGCATCTTCTTTATTGAACATACGATTAACTAGCAAAGGAAAATATAATAATAAACCTATTCCTATGGCTGGTATACCTTTTCATAGTATAAACACATATTTAAAACGCATTATAACATCCGGAATTTCTGTTGCTATTTGTGAACAAATACATAATAAAAAAACAACTAATACCAAATTAATAGAAAGAAAAGTAATTCGGGTAATAACACCTGGAACTATATATGAAGAAAATTTATTAGATGAAAATAAAGATAATTTAATTTTATCAATTATATATAACAATACTAAATGGGGTGTTTCGTGGTTAGAATTCACTACAGGGGCTTTTGGCGTTTTAGAAGTTAATAACACACAAAATTTAAGAATAGAATTAGAAAGATTAAATCCTGTGGAATTATTAATTCCTCGTTCAAATAAAAAATTACCTACACTTCCCATAAAAAAATCAATAATAAAACATATAAATGATGACTTTTTTAATTATAACAATGCTTATAATATATTGTATAACAAATTAAACATAAAAAATATAGATACTAAACTTCATAATGGTATATCAGCGGCTGGTGCTATAATTCATTATATAAATCAGAATAAAATTTATAATTTATCACATATTAATCATTTAATTTTTGAACAAAAAAAATATAAGTTAAATATAGATCTTACTACTAAAAAACATTTAGAACTTGATATAAATGTAAATGGTAAAAAAGATAATACATTATTTAGTGTGTTAAACACTACAATGACGAATATGGGAAGTAGATTATTAAAAAAATGGATAAATAACCCTATTACAAATTATAAATTAATTAAATTAAGACAAAATGCCATTCATATTATCATAAAAAATGAGTTAATATATCTTTTACAAAACCATATAAAAAAAATTGGTGATTTAGAACGTATTTTCACTAGAATATCTTTAAAAAAAGCAAAACCCATAGATATAATCAAATTAAAAAATGCTTTAAAGGTTTTTCCTAAACTTAAAAATATTTTAAATAGAATTTTAAAAAAAAATAATCAAATAAAATCTCTACTTAATAATATATATCAAAATGTTTTTATATTTCCCAATATAGCTTTACTTTTACATGATGCTTTAATTGACACCGCTCCTAATACTATTAAAGATGGATATGTCATCAAATCTCAGTTTAATCTCAAATTAGATACACTGCGTGAAGTATATAATAATTCTGAAAAGTATATAAAAAATTTTGAAAATAAAGAAAAACTTCGTACAGGCATTCATAAATTAAAGATTAATTTTAATAAACTCAATGGATTTTTTATAGAATTACCTAAAAATAAACAACATATTTACAAAATACCTAAAGACTATATAAAAAATAAAACCTTAAAACATTCAGAAAGATTTTTTTCTAAAGAATTAAAATATTTTGAACAAATCTTACTTGAATCTAAAGAAAACTCAATAGAATATGAAAAAAAAATTTATAACAAAATAATTAATATTCTAAGTAAAAATATTACTTTATTATTAAAAACAGCCAAATCAATAGCAGCATTGGATGTAATTACAACTCTTGCTGAAAGAGCTCAATCTCTGAATTTTTGTAAACCAATAATAAATAAAAACAAAATAGGTATAAAAATCATAGAAGGTCGACATCCTATTATAGAATCTGTAGCTGTAGTAAATAAGCATCAATTCATACCTAATAATTTATATTTAACTAATAATAACAATATAAACATTATTACCGGCCCTAATATGGGCGGTAAATCTACTTTCATTAGACAATCTGCAATAATAGTCTTATTAACATACATAGGGAGTTATGTACCTGCTAAATATGCTGAAATCGGGCCAATTGACAAAATATTTACCAGAATTGGATGTTATGATGATTTAAGTGCAGGTAAATCTACTTTTATGATTGAAATGCAAGAAACTGCTAATATATTAAACACCGCAACATTTAAAAGTTTAGTATTGTTGGATGAAATAGGAAGAGGTACTAACCCAACGGAAGGTATATCTATCGCTTGGTCATGTTTAGAGAAATTAATACAAATCAAAGCTTTAACTTTATTTTCTACTCATTATTTTAGTTTAACTAAAATAGAAAAAAAATTTAAACAAATAAAAAATATCCATTTTAATGCCTTAATCAAACATAATAAAATAACTTATTCTTATAAAATTAATCAAGGCGCCACAAACAATAGTTATAGTTTAACTGTGGCTAGTTTGGCAAATATCCCAAATTTTATTATAAAAAAATCAACACAAATTACCACGATATTTAAAAAACATAAAACAAATCATACCAAAATATATAAGTTAATAAATTATATTAAAACCTTTAAATTTAAAAAATTAACCATTTATCTAAAAATTTTCAAAGCTTTAATCAACAAAATAAAACATATAACTTAATTATATTTTTTTACCATAATTTTGATTTTTTGCTTTATAACTAGATCTTATTAAAGGACCTGAAGCAATATAATTAAAACCTAAAATATAACATATTTTGGCATAAAAATAAAAAGTTTTTGGATGAACCCATCTTTTTATTGGTAAATGAAATTTAGATGGTGAAATGTATTGTCCTATAGTTATAATATCTACTTTATTTTTTTTCATATCTTTAATAACATTTATAATTTGTTTATCATTTTCACCTATTCCTACCATTAAACCTGATTTAGTTTTTACTTTTGGACAATATTTTTTAAATTGTTTTAATAAATTAAGTGAATAAAAATAATTTCCACCGGGTTTAACTTTAAAATATAAATTGTGTATAGTTTCTATATTATGATTTAATACATTAGGTTTATTTTTTATTAATATCGTAATCGCAATATCACTTTTTCCTCTAAAATCAGGAACCAACACTTCTATTTTAATATGATTATATAATCGTTGTATTACACCAATGCATTTTGAAAAATGATTAGCACCGCCATCATATAAATCATCGCGATTTACTGAAGTAATAACTATGTACTTTATTTTTAATTTAATTATTATTTTGATTATATCAAACGGTTCATAATAATTTATAATTTTGGTTTTACCAAAAAATACATCACAAAAAGGACATTTTCTAGTGCATTTATTACCTAGAATCATAATAGTTGCAGTGCGTTCATTAAAACATTTTATTATATTAGGGCAAGATGATTCTTCACAAACTGTATGTAAACCATTTTTCCTTAATTTATTTTTTATATTTTTGATTTCATTATATAGAGGAATACGTATTTTTATCCAAGTAGGTTTTTTTTGTATCATAATCTCTTACTCTTTACTTTCTTACCTATTTTAAAAAACCTTTTTCAAAGCACATCCACTCCCTTCCCTAGCTCCTCATTACTTATCTCCACTACAGCATACGCTTATTACATTACTGATACATTACACCACATTATATTATAGCATTAGTTATAATTTCATAACATCTATTCAATTTCTAAAAACAATGTCATATCGTTGTTTTAAATCAATTAATATATTTTTTAATAAATCTTCAATTTCTTTCTCAAAAAGAGTTCTATAAGGATGTTGCCACGTCAATCTTAATGCAATACTATTATATCCTTTATAAAAATCAGCAATAACATCAAATAATATTAGTTCTATTAAATATTTTCCAGCTTTACTACGAAGATTATTTATTATTTTAGAGACCGATAAATCTTTTGGTATTAAAATTGCTAAATCACGAGTGCTTTGAGGAAAGCGTGATACATTATTAAATTTAGGTATTTTACCTTTAAGTAAAGATGCTAAATCCAATTCAAAAATAAAAGTTTCAAATGGAATGCCAAGATAATAAGAAATCGGAGGATTGAGCATTCCAATCCATCCTACCTTTTTATTTTTACGTAATATCTTTGCACTTTGACCTGAGTGCAATGCAGGATGATGTGCAGGTTTAAATTTCCAGTTTTTAAAATCCCCACCTAATCTTATTAAAACTTCTATATCTCCTTTTATATCATAAAATTCTGTTTTATAATGATTTAAATTCCAACCGCCTTTAAATCGGTTACCAAGAAATATACCTCCTAATTTTTTTACTTGCTTGACTTTTTCTACATTTTTACCAACAAATACTAAGCCAAATTCAAATAAAGCTATTCGTCTTTGTTGTCTATTTAAATTGTAAAGAAGTGCTTTAATTAAGCCTGGCCATAAACTAGACCTCATTACAGAAAATTCTTTTGAAATAGGGTTATTAATTATAGGTGTGTATATATTAGGTTGTAAATATTTATGTATTTTAGGTGATATAAAGCTGTAAGTAATTACTTCTTGATAACCACGAAAAATTAATTGTGAATATATTTGATTTTTAGTAATATTTGATTCCCTATAAAAAGATGGTGTTACTTGTATTTTTGTATTACAACTAGCTAAATTATTATAACCATGAATGCGTGCTAACTCCTCTATTAAATCTTCTTTTTTAGATATATCAAAACGCCAACTTGGCGGTTTAACATGCCAAAAGTTAAATTTAATATTTTTTTTTATTATTTCAAAACCTAACCTATTTAAAATATTCTCTATTTTATTTTTTTTTACTTGTTTTCCAAGTAAATTTGTAATATGTAAAAAATTTAAATAAATTATACGTTTATTTGGTAAATATGATTTAACGACTAAATTACTTAATTTACTGCTGCTTTTAGTTACAGATCCAGATCCATCAATACCAATTAACAAGTTAGTAATACGTTCTAAAGCAACCAGAAGCATTTTACTATCTACACCACGTTCAAAACGATATGAAAAATCTGTATATAGCCCATAATAACTTGCTTTTCCCGCTATAATTGAAGGAGTAAAAAAAGCAGACAATAATAAAATATTTTTAGTGTTATTGTTAAATTTAGTGCGTTTACTATCTATTATTCCTGCAATATTTAAAGGACCTATTTCATCTGCAATTATTAATGTGTCTTCTTTAAGTTTAATATTTTTACCATTATATAGTTTTATATTTTCGTATTTTTTTGCCATACGAATTGTTAAAGTACCTTTAATATTATTTAAATCATAACAATTAATAGGTTGTCCAAGTTCTAACATAACATAATTAATAAGATCAATAATAAAGTCTACTGAAGAAATACCGCCCATCTGTAGTCTTTCATATATCCACCAAGGAGTTGGTGTGTTAAGGTTTATAGTTTCAGATTCAATCACTCTACTATATAATTTAGGACAATATTTTGGCACCGAATTCTTAATTGAATATGAAATCTTTTTCTTCTGCTTCTGCTTCTGCTTTTGCTTTTGCTTTTGATTTTTTGTGTTTTTATTTTTTAATGTTTCTGCATTTATAATATGTTTCTCCGTTAAATTCTTATATGCACTTAACTCTCTTGCTATACCTCTTATACTTAAACAATCACTACGATTAGGTAAACCTTCTATGTCAATGACATTTTTAAATTTTTCTATATCAAATCCAATTGGGGCATCTGTTGGAAATAATATAATATCTTTTTTTTTATTATGTTTTTTTGTTTTTTGTGGTGTGTGATTTATACCTATCAAATTGAATTCTGAATAGTTACAAAATATTCCCCAAGATTCAATACCATAAAAATCTTTATTTAAAATTTTTACATTTTTAGATAATAATGTACCTATTTTAGCGACCGCTATTTTTTTACCAACAGCAACTTTTGCTGTACATATTATTTGCCAAAATTGTTTACCATCCTCAACAATACATACTTTAACTTTATGTTTAAACTTAACAAATTTTTTAACACAAGATATAACGACCCCCTTAACTTCTTTATAAGCTAGACATGATGATTTAAAACCAAGCATAGTTATTTGTTCTGCAATAATATTAGACTCATTTTCTAATGAAATCCATTGTCGTATCCATTGTTCAGAAATTTTCATAAACTTTACTTAAAGAATTAACGCCAAGTTCTTAAATCATTATTAAATAAAGTCCTTAAATCTTTAATTCCGTAACGTAGCATAGTTAGTCTTTCAGCTCCTATTCCAAAAGCAAAACCCTTAAATTTAGGATTAATGTTTAAACGTTTTAATATATTATGCTGAATCATACCACATCCTATAACTTCCAACCAATCCCTAGAATAGTTTATACGAACATCTATTTCTGCAGAAGGTTCTGTAAAAGGAAAATATGAAGGTCTAAATCTTACTTCTATTTTTTGTCCTTCAAAAAAAACTTTGATAAAAATCTCAATAGCCCCTTTAAGATCAGAAAAACTAACTACCTCGTCAACCAATAATCCTTCGACTTGATGAAACATAGGGCTATGATTTAAATCTGAATCACAACGATAAACTTTTCCTGAACTAAATATTTTTAAAGGAGGATTTTGTTTTTCAATGCTTCTTATCATTATAGAAGATGTGTGACTACGTAACATATAATTTTCGTTAAAGTAAAAAGTATCATGCATTGCTCTAGCCGGATGCTTTCTGGGCATATTTAATGCTTCAAAATTATGGAACTCATCTTCTATTTCGGGGCCATAAATAGAAGTAAACCCAAGGTTTTTAAATATGTTTTTTATTCTCTTTAAAGATCGTGTTATAGGGTGAAAATTTCCTATATTTTCACTTCCTTTACCTGGAAGTGTAACATCAATCTTTTCTTTTGCTATTTTATTATTTATTGTTTCTTTATATAACTTAGCATTATGAACTTTCAACCTTTTATATAAAGTTTTTTTAGTTTTATTAATTGCTTCTCCAATAATTGGTTTATCAAATGGGTTTAATTTTATAATCTGTTTTAATGGTAATGTTAATTTACCTTTCTTACCAAAATATCTTGTACGTACTTCATTAAGTTGATTAATATTTTTAGCAGTTTTAATAGCAAAATTTGCTTCTTCTACTAATTTAATGATAATATAATAATGCATTTTTATTCCATGTTTTTGTTTTTCTTAATTATTTTATAAAAATAATTTGTTTTTCTTATCGCAAATTCAGCAAGTATTTTTCGATTAATATTAATTTTATTTGTTTTGATTAAATATATTAAATTACTATAATTAATACCATAACTTCTTGCTGCAGCATTGAGCCGCATAATCCATAAAGTTCTAAATTGCCGTTTGCGTTGCCGCCTATCTCTAAAAGCATATTGTTTTGCTTTTATTATAGCTTGTTTTGCGACACGGTATACTCTAGACCTAGCTCCATAATAACCTTTAGCCTGCTTAATAATTTTTTTATGATGTTTATGGGAAAAAACCCCTCGTTTTATGCGGGACATTATTTAATTATTCTCCAAACTTGTTGTGTTACGCTGGTAACATACTTTTTATTTTTTTTATATTATAAGCATTAACAATACATAATTTACGAAGTTTGCGTTTCCGTTTTGAAGATTTTTTTGTTAGAATATGACTACGAAAACATTGACGATATTTAAAATTTTTATAATTTTTACGAAAACGTTTAGAAGCCCCACTATGATTTTTTAATTTATACATTTTCATTTAAAACAAAACCTATTTATTTTTTTTGGGTGTAAGAATCATTATCATTTGTTTACCTTCCAGTTTGGGTTTAGATTCTACAATTATTAAATCTTTTAAATCTATTAAAATACGTTCCATTAATTTTCTTCCTAATTCTTTATGTGAAATTTCTCGTCCTCTAAAATGCAATGTCACTTTACTACGGTCTCCATTTAGAAGAAAACGTATTAAACTTTTAATTTTTACTTGATAATCACTTTCAGATGTTACCGGTCTAAATTTTACTTCTTTTATTTGAATTTTTTTTTTCTTTTGTGCAGATTTTTGTTTTTTTTGTTCAAAAATAAATTTTCCATAATCCATAATTTTACATACTATTGATTCAGAATTATTATAAATTTGTACTAAATCTAAACCATATTTTTCCGCTTTAGTTAAAGCTTCATTAATTGTTACAACACCTAATTGTTTACCTTCTTTACTAATTAACCGGACTTTGTTAGCACGTATATTTTCATTTATAGGGGCTTCTTTTAATCGATTTGTTTTAATTATTTTAATCTCCGTACTTTTTATTTATTTTTTATATTTAAATTATAACAAAGTTTGTTATAAAAGATATATTAACTGATATTTTTATTATTGGATTTGATTTCTATTAAAAACATACCTAAATTAGAAAAAAGATTTATATATAGAGCTTGGCATTAATTAAACCTTATTGGAATTCTGAGGAGTGGGGATTAATACTTTCTATTTTAAGTGTTATTGTCAGTATATGGTTTAATAATTGGAATAAGAATTTTTATAACGCACTTAAAAAGTATGATAATAAAGAAAAGAATTTTGGTATTTAATTTTATTTATGATTCTTTTATCTATTTACAGGTATTATTGCACTAATTTATTAACAATAAGATGGTTAACGAATTTATGGTTAACATCTAAGCATTTTTATAAGTACGAAATAATTTATTACGATAATCCTGAGAAACTCATTGTTGAAGATATTGCTAACTTAACTAGTACTACTTTACATTTATCAATTGTTTACTTACTTCAGGAATTACACTGCTGGGTTTTATAAGCATTTTATGCAATGGATCAAAATTATAATAATTAAACAGGGATGTTACATGGGTTGTATTCTATGGTCAGTTTTTATCTCATCTTATTGGACAAAAATTAATACAACTTAACTTTATACAACAATTATTAGAAGCTAATATGCGATATGATTAGAATTAGAAAACGAAAACAATAAAAGTATTACTTAAAAAAAAAGTAATTTTGTGAATAAGGAAAAAACAAAAACAAGATTTAAAAATATTTTCTCACTTGACTTGTTTTAAATAATTGTTTTAAACAAAAACGTTTTTGTTTAATAAGTTTTAATTCTGGATTTAACCAACTTGCAATTGTTTTTACTATGCTAACTGCAGTATCTCAAAGTTATTTTAAATATAGTATGCCTTAATACAAATATCAAATGCTTTTAGTCAAGTACAAGGAGCGTTAAGTTGGTTTAATAATAGTTATTGTGAAGTGAATTTTATTATTTGAAATCTGTAGTTGATAGATTGACTAGACTTATAATAGCACGGAATACGTTACAAACAACTTTTTCAAATATTAAACGTAAACTTATATTATCTGAAAATACAGATGTTTATGTAAAAACTGCTAAAATTAATTTACCCAAAGGAAAAATTGTTGTTATTTCAAATTTCATTATAATAAAAGGAGAACATACATTAATAACAGCATCACAAGGTGTATCTGGTGTTTGGGGTTGGTGGCAAGGAAAAACTTCTACTTTATTTTTAAGAGAAAAACCTTATTTACCAAATGATACTTTGCGACAAGTTATAGCATATCAAACAATGTTAAATATTATTCTCAAACAACTATGGAATTAATCTTAAATTTTTGTAAAATGGATACATTAATTAATGAACTTGATTGTGTCTGTAATTGGACCCAAAGATTTTCGGAAGGAGAGCAACAACTAATTTCTTTTGCAAGAGCTTTAATTAGTAAACCAAAATGGACTTTTTTTTGATAAAGCAAGTTCCTTTTTAGATATAGAATTTGAACAATATCTTTATAAGTTATTGATCAATTATTTGCCCAATACTACTTTAGTTAGTATTTCATCTAAAAGTAGTGTTGATAATTTTTATGTACGGATTGTAGATTTAAGAACTTTAAATAAATATGCGAGCTAGTAATTTATTGATTTTAACCTTTAAAGAATTTACATCTAAAGCTAAGATTCTTAGTAATAAATTAATGTTACGTTCAGGTATGATTAGAAGTTTAGCAAAAGGTATTTATACGTGGTTGCCAATAGGCAATATGATTTTAAAAAAATTTAAAAATATATTACAGAATGAAATGGAACTAATTGGTGCTAATGAAGTACGTATGTCATCTTTACAACCTATAGAGTTATGGAAAGAATCTAAAAGGTACAAACAATATGGCTCAGAATTATTAAGATTTAAAGATCGTAACAAAAGAGAATTATGCTTGGGACCCACTAATGAAGAAGTTATTACTGATTTAATCCGCAGTGAAATTCATTCTTATAAGAACTTACCATTAAAATTATATCAAATTACAACTAAATTTCGTGATGAACTTAGACCTAGGTTTGGGGTAATTAGGGCGCGTGAATTTATTATGAAAGATGCTTATTCCTTTCATGTTACTAATGCATGCTTGGATAATACTTATAAAAATATGTATGATGCTTATACTCGGATTTTAAAACGTTGTAATGTTGATTTTCGTTCAGTAATTGCAGAAAATGGTACAATAGGTGGAATTTGTTCTCATGAATTTCATATTTTAGCAGCTTCAGGAGAAGATAAGTTAGTTTTATCTAATAATTATGCTGCAAATAATGAAATAGCTGAAGCTTTATCAAAAAATAAGAAAAATTATATAAAAAAATCATATTTAACATTAATTGATATAAAAAAAAATGAAAAGTTTTATATTAAACAAAAACTTAAAATATTAATTGTAAATGGTAAAAAAACTACATTAATAGCTTTAATATTAAGTAATAATCATAAAATAAATAAAATAAAAGTTGAGAAGCAAAGAGACATTTCTAAACCTTTAAAGATATTAAATAATGAAAAAATATCAAACAAAATAGGAGAACACATAAATTTTATAGGACCTATTGGTTTAAATTTACCTATTTTAGTAGACAAAAGTGTATCTTTACTTTGCGACTTTACAGCAGGTGCTAATCAAACTAATAAAGTCTATGTTGGTTTAAATTGGAATAGTGATTTACCTTTACCAAAAATTGCTGACCTTCGAAACGTTGTGTCTGGAGAAACAGCTCCAGACGGTATTGGATATTTAATAATACAACGAAGTATTGAAGTTGGACATATTTTTAAATTGGGAACAAAATACTCTACCTTAATGAATACAAACTTTATGAATTCAATCGGTAAAAAAAAACTATGTTTAATGGGATGTTATGGTATTGGCTTAACAAGAATAATCGCTGCTACAATTGAAAATAATAATGATAAATATGGTATTATTTGGCCTGAAAACTTAGCGCCTTTTGAAATTGTGTTAATTCCAATTAATTCACATAAATCTAAAGAAGTAATTGCTTATTCAGAAAAGTTTTATAATTTTTTTCTTAAAGCTCATTTTGATGTATTATTAGATGATAGAGGAATTAGATTAGGATATAAACTCACAGAATGGGAACTTATAGGTATACCACATAGAGTTTTTATAAGTGATCGTAATAAAAAAAAAATAGAATATAATAATCGTAAAAATAAAAAATCTATCTTTATGAATTCAAATGATATAATAAACTTTTTTACTTCAAAAGAATATACTTAATGTTTTTTTACTTTAACCCAAATTTTTAATCTAATGTTTTTATGAAATATATTTTCTATTGCAATTCGTGATTCTATGCAAATTTTTTTAACAATTCCTAACAGAATATGTTTTTGACTATTACGTTCCACAATTATTAACGCATTTATATCAATCGTTTGATTTGTATTGATTATTTTTTCTAATGTAACATCTACTAAATAAGGAAGTTCAGAATGTAATTTATTTATTAGGTTTTCTCTGATTAATTCAGCTATTAAAATACGTTTATTTTGATCAGTTTTCAACTTTGCAGGGAAATAATGATTATTCTTAGGTAAATGAGAAATTATAATAGATTCAAGCTCTTTAATTCCTATACCTACTTTTGCTGAAATAGGTATTATTTTAGCACATTGAAGTTTATTATATAATTTTGTTAACCAAGGTAACAAGCTTGTTTTATTTTTTATCCAATCAATTTTGTTAATAACAAGTATGATTGATATATTATTTTTTTTAATATGTTTAAATAATATTTGTTCTTCAAAATACCAATACATACGATCTATAACAAAAATAACGCAATCTGCGTTTTTAATAGCATTTATCCAAATTTGATTATATTTTTTATAATCTTTTTTTATTATCCCTGGTGTATCTAAATAAATTATTTGAATGTTACCTGTTGTTTTAACACCTATTATTTGTTTTCGAGTGGTTAATCTATGTTTTGAAGTGATAGAAATTTTATGTCCTAAAATTCGATTAATCAAAGTTGATTTACCTACATTTGACCTTCCTACTAAAGATACTAACCCACAAATATTATTCATTTTATTTATGCCTATTTATTTATCATACATGTTTATTTTATAAGTCTTATTGAATTTAAATTTAGGAAATAGCCCACTCAAAACCGCAAGAGCACGTCCTACAATATAGTATTGCGGAATAAACACCCCACTATCATTAGAATGATCACGATTATCTCCCAAAACGAACACGAAATAATAATAGTCTGGAACAAAGATTTTTTTTAGATGAAGTTAGGATATGGATCATTATATAATTGATGTTTATTACTGACTATATTTTAGAACAAAATTTATGGGTCGGTTACTGTATTGCCTCTGATGTTTTTTATAAATATTTCAGGTATTTCGTGGCTATTAATTTAAATACGTTTATTATGATAAATAATCAAATCTCCAGGGATGCCTATCACACGTTTAATAAAGTCTAATGTTGGGTTAAGGGGATACTTAAACACAATTACATCCCCCCTTTTATTTTAGGTTTTACTTTACTATATTTAATTTTTTTATATTAATCAGCGGAAAACGTAAACCATAAGTAAATTTATTAACTAATACAAAATCACCTGAAATAATCGTTGGACACATTGAGCTTGAAGCAATTTGAAACGGTTCAAAAATAAATAAACGAACAAATACAACTAATAAAAAAACAAAAAATAGGAAATAAAGATCTAATATACCAGGTTTTCTGTTGTTGACGATATATATATTTTAAGAATTACTCCTCTTATAATCATTGCAGCATTAAAAGCAAAAACCATTAATTTAATATGGAATATCCAATCAATAATTAATTACCTATTTCAAAGGTATTTTGGTTTAGTTTAACAAAGAACATAATATATTTTTATTAAGCACTATATTTCCATTTTTTTTCATAAGTTTTTTTCCTTCTTTTTGTTTTTCTATTAATTTTTTTTTTCGAGTTATATCCCCACCATAACATTTTGCAGTAACATTCTTTCTTAGTGCTTTAATTTTTGATTTGGCTATTATTTTTTTATAAGCAACTGCATTAATTTTTATATCAAACAATTGTTTAGATAATAAATTTTTTATTTTATCTACAAAACTTTGACCTTTTTTATATGCTTTATCAAAAGGAACAATCCTAGTTAAAGCTTCGATACGATTGTTGTTTATTAAAATATCGAGACGAACCAGTTTATATTTTTTATAACGAGAAACTTCATAATCTAATGATGCATAACCTTTAGAAACTGATTTAAGCCTATTAAAAAAATTTGTTATTACTTCAGACATTGGTAATTCGTAAATTAATTTAATATAATTTTTAATTAAAACCATATCAATTTGTTTTCCCCTATTTTTAATACATTCTTTAATAACTTTGCCTACAAATTCTTTAGGAACTATAATTCTAGCAAGTACTATGGGTTCATATATTTTAAATAATTTATAATTTTCTGGCATTTTAGAGGGATCATAAATATATTCTATTTTACCATTTTTGAATTTAATCTTATATTTTACTGTTGGTATTGTTGTTATTAATTTTATACCATATTCCCGCTCTATCCGTTCTTTAATAATCTCTAAATGTAATTTACCAAGAAAACCAATGCGGAAACCACAACCATAATAATTCGAATTTTCTGGTGTATAATTTAAAGAAGCATCATTTAATGATAATTTTTCTATTACGTTACTTAACTGTTTAAAATCTTTTATATTTTCTGGATACACACCATAAAAGATTTTTGAATTTATTTTTTTAAAACCTTTTAAAACTTGAACATTATTAGCCTTTTTTGCATGTGTAATTGTATCCCCACTTGGTGCCCCTTGAATATCTTTAATACCAGCAACAATGAACCCAACTTCACCAGCACTTAATTTACATGCTAAACAACGATTTGGGGTAAAAAAACCTAATGCTTTAATATACCAACTTCGTCCTGTTGATTTAATCATAATTTTATCACCCTTTTTTATAGTTCCATCAAAGATTCTAATTAAAGATATTACCCCAAGATATTTTGTAAACCAAGAATCAATAATTAATGCTTTAAACACATTAAAGGGATTACCATATGGTGAAGGTATATATTTTATTAAGTTTTCTATTAGAATTTTAATTCCTAAACCAACTTTAGATGATATACAACAAACACTAGTTTTTATATTAAAGGTTTTTTTTATGTTTTCAATTGTATTTTTAGGATTAGATTGAGGTAAATCTATTTTGTTTACAACTGGAATAATTTTTAAACCACGTTTTAAAGCTGTATAAAAATTAGTTAAAGATTGAGCTTCTATACCTTGTGACGAATCAATAATTAATAATGCGCCTTCACAGGCATATAAAGAGCGTGAAACTTCATATATAAAATCAACATGTCCTGGAGTATCTATTAAGTTAATCATATATTTATTTCCTTTTTTATTATTATATAATAATCTTACGGTTTGGGATTTAATTGTAATACCTCTTTTTCGTTCAATATCCAAAGAATCTAAAACTTGATCTTTAAAATCTCTTTTATATAAACCGCCACAAAATTGAATAAATCTATCAGCTAATGTAGACTTACCATGATTAATATGTGCTATAATGGCAAAATTTCGAATATATTTTGTATTGATTAACATAATTAATTCTTTTTTTTTAAAACTTTTATTGTTTTGTAAAATCTTTTCATACCTTCTTCAATATCTTCATTAGAAATTATTAAAGAAGGAGCTAACCTTAATACATTATTACCTGCATTTAATAACATTAAACCATTTTCAAAAGCTAATTTTAAAATATCTCTACCTCTGTTAATATAATTTTTATTTAATTTTATACCTAAAAGTAAACCAATTCCTCGTATTTCTTGAAATATGTCAAATTCTAAATTAATTCTTTTAATATGATTTTTAAATAAATCATGTTTTGTTTTAACTCCATTTAATACTTCCTTATTTGAAATAACATCAAAAGCTATGTTACCTACAGCACATGCTAATGGATTTCCACCGTATGTAGAACCATGTACACCTAAACTAAATACTTTACCTATTTTATTAGTTGTCAGCATAGCAGCTAAAGGAAAGCCACAACCTATAGATTTAGCTAAAGTAACAATGTCTGGTTTAATATTATAATGCATATAAGAAAATAGTTTGCCTATTCGACCCATTCCACATTGAACTTCATCGAATATAAGTAATGCGTTATATTTTTTACATAAATAACATAAGTTTTCTAAAAACGAATGTTTTGCTACATTTATACCACCTTCACCTTGTATTGGTTCTATAATAACAGCACAAGTATAATTATTTATTAATTGACGAACACTATTTATGTTATTAAACTCAGCATGTATTATCCCAATAGGAGAAGGGCCAAAACCTTTAGAATATTTATTTTTACCACCTACATTTACAGTAAAAAAAGTGCGCCCATGAAAAGATTTTTTAAAAGAAATAATTATATTTTTTTGTGATCCAAAAAACTTATAAGCATAGCGTCTTGCTAATTTTAAAGCTGCTTCATTAGCTTCTGCACCACTCGAACAAAAGAAAACTTTTTCAGCAAAAGTTGTTTTTACTAATTTTTTTGCTAAACATAAAGCAGGTTCATTAGTATAAAGATTCGATAAATGCCATATTTTTTCAGCTTGTTCTTTTAATGCTGTAATTAATGCAGGATTACAATGGCCTAAAGCATTAACGGCTATGCCACCGGCAAAATCAATATAATCCCTACCATCTTGTACCCAAATCTTGCTACCATACCCTTTAACTGGTATTTTATTTTGAGGGGAATAAATTGGTACCATATATTTATAAAAATCTTTAAAATTTGGACTAATATTCATAGTATTCTTTCTCTATTGGAGTTAAATAAATTTATGATAAAATAATAAACTAAGAAAATTAAATAATAAGGTAATTATATGTACATTACAAGTTTTTGTAACAATTCATTCCTAAACTTAAATCAAACCGATAGATGTAGTAATTAATTGCATATGGATTTATAAAATATAATATGAAATATAATGCAAATCAAATTGAAACGTATTGGCAGAAAAAATGGGAAATAAATAAAAAATTTTTGAGTAATTTATCAAGTGTACCGTTTTCCATTATGATTCCTCCTCCTAATGTTAATGGCAAATTGCATATTGGTCATGCTTTTGAGTATACGTTAATAGATTCAATAATACGCTATAAATATATGCAAGGGTATATCACATTATTACAATTTGGTACGGATCATGCTGGCATTGCCATACAACTTCTAATGGATAATAAGCTTTCCAATAATAAAATATCTCGTAGTACTTTAGGTAGAAAATTATTTCTTAAAAACACATTAAGATGGTGTAAGAACACTATACCTACAATTATTTTACAAATGAAACGTATAGGCATTAGTGTTGATTGGAAAAACGAACGTTTTACTATGGATTATGGTTTTTATCAAGCTGTTCAAGAGGCTTTTATTAATTTTTATAAAGAAGGGTTAATTTATAGAGGAAAACGATTAATTAATTGGGATCCAAAATTCTTTACAGCTTTATCTGATATAGAAGTAGAAAATATTAATTCAAAGGGTATGATGTGGTATGTTCGTTATCCTTTATTCAATCATATTGAGGATGAAGAGTTTTGTAAAGGACAAGGACCGTATAAAAATTTTTTAATAATTGCTACAACACGACCTGAGACGATTCTGGCAGACACTTGTATTGCTGTAAATCCTTACGATAAGCGTTATAAAAAATTAATAGGTAAATGTGTTATATCACCATTATTTGGTCGTATATTACCAATTATATCAGATGAATTTGTTGATAAACATTTTGGTACAGGTTGCGTAAAAATAACCCCAGCACACAACTTTATTGATTATAAAATTGGGAAACGCAATAATAGTCTTTTAATAAATATATTTACTACTGATTTTAAAATTCTAAAAAAAGCAGAAATATGTAAGTTTAAATCAGGCAAAATTTTACATTTTAATTTTCTTAAATTACCTAAGACATATGTTGGTATGTCTATTAAAATATTGCGTCTGAAAATAGTTAAAGATTTATTTAAAAATAAGTTTTTAGTAAAACAAATAGATAATTATATGTTAATGTTACCGTGTGGAGATCGATCAGGTGCAGTTATTGAGCCTTTACTTACTGATCAATGGTTTGTTTCTATTAAAAACTTAGCTAAATTCGCTATAAATGCAGTAAAAAATGGTAATATAAAATTTATACCCAAAAATTATGAAAAAATATATATAAATTGGATGTATAATATTAAGGATTGGTGTATTTCTAGGCAGTTATGGTGGGGGCATCGAATACCTGCTTGGTTTGATGAAAACAATAATATTTTTGTTGGTCGTAACGAGGATGAAATAAGAAATAAATATTCTCTTCCATTACAAACTAAATTACATCAAGATAAGGACGTTTTAGACACTTGGTTTAGCTCAGGTTTATGGATATTTACAACTATAGGGTGGCCTCAACAAAATAGGAAGTTTTTTAATTTATTTCATCCCTCTAGTATTTTAATTACTGGCTTTGACATTATCCCATTTTGGGTGTCTCGTTTAATAATGATGACACTTAATTTTATTAATGAAATACCTTTTAAAAACATCTTTATTCATGGTTTAATTAGAGATATAAAAGGACAAAAAATGTCAAAGTCTAAAGGTAATGTAATAGATCCTATTGAAGTGATAGATGGTATAGCTTTTTTTGGTGCAGATGCTTTAAGATATTCATTATTATCGATTTCTTTACCTGGCAAAGACATAAAATTTGATTTAGGAAGGTTAAAATGTTATAGGAATTTTTGTAATAAGTTATGGAATGCAACAAAATATGTTATATCTAAAGCTTCAATTTTTTATAAGAATGAATATAGCATTTTTTTTATTTGGGAGAATTTAAATTCTATTAATAAATTTATTATTTCAAGGTTACAAAAAACTAAAAACCAACTTTTAAATTATTTAGACGAATATCGTTTGGATTTGGCATCTCAAATTATTTATGAATTTGTATGGTATGAATTTTGTGATTGGTATTTAGAATTTTCTAAACTAATTTTAAATAGTAAATTTATATTACATAAATTTGGTACAATCAATACATTATTATATGTGTTAAAAGAAATTTTATTATTATTACATCCTTTAATTCCTTATATTACTGAAGAACTTTGGAAAAATATAATGTTAGTGTTATATAAAAATAAAAAAACAATAATTCTTAACCAATCTTGGCCTAATATAGAAAAAAATAAAATTGATAAAGATGCTATATTTGATGTAGAATTTCTAAAAAACCTTATTATAAACATACGTTATATGCGTACGTCATTGAATGTTAATAATTTTAAATTTATAAAAGTTTATTGTTCAAAAGTTAAACTTTTTTATAAAGACTTATTAAACAACTATAATAATTATATATGTAATTTAGCTAATATTAAAATATTAAATTATTTTGAACCAAATATTCCTTGTTTATCAAAAACCATTACAAATATTATGGTAATACATATTCCCATAATAAAATATTATGAGTTTACATTTTTTATCGAAGAATTGAAAAAACAAAAAATTTTAATTAAACTTTTAGAAGCTCAATTTAAAACTAATAATTTATATTTAACTAAAAAAAAAGCGCATCAATTTGTAATAACAAAAAATAAAATAAAACTCAAAAAAGCAAAAGATTTCATAAAATTTGTTAGTAAAACATAACAACACATACAAACCAATCCAAAACTTAACACCTAAATCAAAAACAAACAAAGACCTCAAATCCAAACCATTAAAACTTAAATTAAACAATTTAAACCACAACAATCCATTACAAAATACACTAACTCAATTCAATCAAAAACACTTACATTAAAAACAAAACAAACAATTCAAATTCAAACTTAATACAAACTTAACTTGAAATAACACAACTTTAAAAACTTACAAAACTTACATTAACTTACACACCATTACATTAACTTAATGTAAACCAATACAACATTACATTTTACACTAACTTATATTAAAATAAATTAAAGCACTCAAAGCAAAACACATTAAATTAAACCACACACTTCAAATCAACTAAACTAAACTAACTTAAACAACCATTACAACATAACTCAATACAAATCAACACATAACATAACATAACATAACAAAGCACCTCAACTTACTTAATACAAAGCAAAATTTTAATGTAATGTAAATTAAAACAAGTTAATGTAAGTTTAGTTGTAATAGTGTAATGTAATCCAATACAAACAAACACATTACAAAACACACTACACAAAACAACAACTCAACTTAAGTTAAGTTAGTGTAATTTAATGTAATGCTTTGTAATGTAATGTAATGTGGTGTAATGTAATGTAATTTAATTTATATTAATGTAATTGTTGTGGTGTTGTGTTTTAAATTAAATTGTTTTAAGTTGTTTTAAATTGTTTTATGTTATGTTGTTTTAATTTGTTTTGTTTTTGAAGTGTTTTGTAAACCACACCATTACAAAACAGACCAATCAAATCAATTCAAAAAACATTACAACACCCAAACAATTTAAACATTACAACTTAATGTGGTGTTGTGTAATGTAATGTAATTTAATTTAATTTATATTAATTTAATCCAATACAATTTAATTGTTTTTTTGTAATGTAAACCAAACTAAACTAACACAATTTAAATTAATTTAATGTAATTTTTTGTTTTGTTTTGTTTTGTTTTGTAAACCAAAAAAACTTAACACAATTTAACACAAAACATACCATTACAAAAGACTTCAAATCATTTCAAAACACATTAAACCACCTCAACTACAACAACAAATAAAATAAAACAATTTAAAACCACATTTAAAAACTTAACTTAAAACAAAATACAATAACTTACACAAACCACATTAACTCAAGTCAACAACAACTTAACCCCTAACACAACTAAACCTCAAATAAAAGAACAGAACAAATCAAAATAAAATAACTCAAAAACACCACAACTCCTCAAAACATAACAACATAACATAACATAACATAAAACAAAACAAAACAAAAGACCTCAAAACAACATAACACAACATATTACAAAACTATACACACTTAAGATAAACTTAATTTTAAAAGATTAACTAATGTCTCTAATAAATAAAAAACTACGTCCCTTTAAAGCTACTGCTTTTTATAATAGAAAGTTTGTAAAAAATATGATAAAAATCTAAAAGGCAAGTGGTGTGGTCATTTTTTCTTCTGCTGATTTTAGTTTATTATGTCCTACTGATACATTAATAATTATCTGATAATTTAAAACGTTTTAAATATAGGTGTTGAAATAATATATAGTTTTTCGACTTACACACACTTCACACATAAAGAATGGCATTATATTTAGTGTTTCAAAGATAAATTTTACAATGATTGTGACACTTTCATCTCGTAATTTTAACGTTCTTATCGAATAAACATGTTTATCTTAACTTTTGTAATTGATATTGAAGGTATAATAAAACTATCTGAATACAACGATAATGGATTTTGAAGAAACGCAACTCCAAAGAATTAATAATAAAAATTAAAGCTGCACAATATATATCCAACTGTTCTGATGTTTGTCCTGCAATTTGTAATAAAGCGGCAAACCTTAAACCTAATTTAGTAGGTAAACTTTAGGTATGTCTTTGATTATAACCACTGATTGTATAAGTTGTGGTATATGCGAACATAGTTGTCCAAATCATGCTATTTTTCCAGGTGAAGACATTTATGTAATTAATACTGATTTATGTAATGAATGTAGTGGTTTTTTTACACATCCACAATGCCTACAAGTTTGTCCTGTCGCTTGCATAACTCAAATTAATGCTTGAGCTAAACTACTAGTTAATTTTAATACGTTACTAATTGCTTTTTGGGGATTATAAAAAAAAAATTCGATTTGTTCCAATAAAGCAGATCCTACTACAACTGCATCGCTTATTTTTGAAAGTTTTTTAACGATTTGTATATTTCTAACACCAAATCCCACAGCAATAGGCAAGCTTGTAAATTTAAAATTACGTATTAACTTAATAGATTTTTCTACTTCGGAAAGTTTTGGAGTAACACCTCCTGTTAAACCATTTATTGAAATATAATAAATGTATCCAGAAGATTTATTTAAAATAAAAGGTATTCTTTTTGCATTAGTATTAGGGGTGATTATCCGTATTAAATCAATTCCTAGTTTGCTGGCGGGAACACAAACTTCTTCTGCATGTTCTGGTGGTAAATCAACTATTATCAACCCATCTACCTGAGTCGCATTAGCATCTTTAATAAATTTTTTTATTCCATAGTTATAAATGGGATTATAATATCCCATCAATATTATAGGGGTTTTATTATCAATTAAACGAAATCTTTTTACCATATCAAACGTTTTTTTTTGATTGTGACCACATTTTAATGAACGTTGAGTTGATTTCTGAATTATTTCCCCGTCAGCTATTGGATCTGTAAAAGGCATTCCCAATTCTATTATATCTGCGCCTGCTTTAGGTAAGTTATTTATTAGTTCTAAAGATTTTTCGTAATTTATATCTCCTGCTGTTACAAATGTTACCAAAGCGGCTCGTTTCTTCTTTTGTAAGAGTTTAAAACAAGTTTTTATACGTTTATTAATTAGCATTTAACTATGCTCCCGTATTATTGAAATATCCTTATCGCCTCTACCACTCAGATTTACTATTATAATATTTTCATTTGACAGTCTGTTAGCTATTTTATTTACATAAGCTAAGGCATGAGCCGATTCCAGAGCTGGAATTATACCCTCTAAATAGCAACATTTTTTAAATGCATCTATTGCTTCTTTGTTCGTAACTGACACGTAATCAATACGCTTACATTTATAATAATAAGAATGTTCTGGACCTATACCAGGATAATCCATTCCTGCTGAAATTGAGTGGGCATCTTTAATCTGACCATCTTTATTTTGTAAAATATAAGTTCTATTACCATGAATAACTCCAGGTACCCCTCCATTTAGGCTAGCTGCATGTTTACCTGTTTCAATACCCTTTCCACCTGCTTCTACTCCGACCATACGTACCTTATTATCATTTATCATTGGATAAAATAACCCCATCGCATTAGACCCTCCCCCTATACATGCTATTAATATATCAGGAAGTTTGCCTTCAATTTTAATAATTTGTTCACGTACTTCATAACCAATTATAGATTGAAAATCACGAACCATAACAGGATATGGATGTGGTCCAGCAACTGTACCTATAATATAAAATGTATTTTCTATATTATTTACCCAATCTCTTAATGCTTCATTCATAGCATCCTTTAAAGTGCCCTTACCTGAAGTTACCGGCACTACCTTAGCACCCAATAAATTCATTCGATAAACGTTGGGTTTTTGCCTTTTAACATCAGTATTTCCCATATAAATTACACATTTCATACCAAATCTTGCAGCTACAGTAGCTGTGGCAACTCCATGCATACCAGCGCCAGTTTCTGCAATAATACGAGTTTTACCTAAACGTTTAGCTAATAATATTTGACCAATACAATTATTTATTTTGTGAGCTCCTGTATGGTTTAAATCTTCTCTTTTAAAATATATTCTAGCTCCACCTAAATATTGAGTAAATCTATCTGCCAAATACAAGGGGCTTGATCTGCCTATATATTTTTTTTGATAATAAAACAATTCATTATTAAATGCTTTATCTAATTTAGCGGATTGGTAAGTTTTTTCAAGCTCTAATATGAGAGGTACTAATGTTTCTGACACAAAACGACCACCAAAATCACCAAATAAGCCTTTATAATTCGGTATAATACTCATTATTAATCCTTAAATTTTTAATTAATAAGTTATATTTTATTATTTTTTATATTATTTACTAGCACATTACATGCCAATTAAAAAAGTTTCATTAACTATACAATTTCAGTATGAAATTAATAATATAATTAAATTAATTATTCCGAATGAATCTTTGATTTATTCTTGGATTTATTTAATAATTAAACAACATTATAAAGATGTTATATCTAAATATGTTACCATTACTATACGTTTTGTTGAATACAAAGAAATTTATATGTTAAATAGCTATTTTCGTAGTCGATATGATTTTACAAATATACTTTCTTTTCCATATGAAAACCCTCCTACTCCTAAAATAAAAATAACTTTATTGGGTGAATTGGTAATAACCCCCATTTTAATTTTATATGAAGCTTTAAAAAAAAATAAAGCTTTTATTGCTCACTTTGCTCATATATTAATTCATGGCTGTTTACATTTATTAGGGCATAGTCATAATAATTATTTTGATGCTGACAAAATGGATAATCTTGAACATTCAATATTAAACCAAGTAAACTTACATTTATGATCAAACCTTTTGATTACATAGATATTGAACGAGAAGCCCAAAAATTTTGGGCAGATAATAAATCTTTTGAAACAGTAGTAGATAAAGATAATAAGGAAAAATTTTATTGTTTATGTATGTTTCCATACCCTAGCGGACATCTACATATAGGTCATGTACGTAATTATACAATAGGAGATGTAATCTCTCGTTCACAACGTATGTTAGGTAAAAATGTCTTAAACCCAATTGGGTGGGATGCTTTTGGTATGCCAGCAGAGAATGCTGCAAAAAAAAATATTAGTTCTCCTAATCAATGGACACATTCAAATATTGAATATATGCGGAAACAACTAAAATTGTTAGGGTTTTCTTATAATTGGGATAGAGAAATAACAACATGTAATTTAGATTATTATCGTTGGGAGCAATGGTTTTTTATTAATTTGATAAAACACGGTCTGATATATAAAACGAATGCTAATGTTAATTGGGACCCGATAGATAAAACAATTTTAGCCAATGAGCAAGTAATAAATGGAATTGGGTGGCGGTCTGGTGCCAAAGTAGAACGTAGAAATGTTCCCATATGGTTTTTTAAAATCACTGATTATGCCTCAGAACTTTTGAAAGGTTTAGAAAATCTTGAATGGCCAGAGTCTGTTAAAAAAATGCAAATCAATTGGATTAGTAAAACTAAAGGAATAGTATTTTTTTTTAAAGTTATGGCAGCGGTACCTAAGTTTTTATCGTATTTAAAAGTGTTTACAACATGTCCAGACACAGTATTAGGAGTTACTTTTATAATATTAGCACCTGATCATCCTTTAATCGAAATAGCGTCACAATATAATAAAAACTTAAATCAATTTTGTACTACTTTACGTAAAGGTTATCCCTTAGACTTCTTAAATAAAGAAAAAATTGGATTATTTTCTGTAGGCTATAAAGTATTACACCCCTTAACTAATGAATATTTGCCTTTATTTGTTTCTATTTATAGTTTTTTTTTATTGGAATGTGACACAATGGCAATTATGGGTATTCCCGCACACAATCAAAGAGATATGGACTTTGCAAATTCTTACGGTTTACCAATTAAAACTGTAATAATTGACCAAAATGTTAATATACCTGATATTTCCAAAAAAGCATATGCTGAATATAGATTCATTAAAAATTCAGGCATTTTTAATAAGTTAAATTCAACTGAAGCAAAAGCTTCTATCAAAAAATATATAACAAAAATAAAGTTTGGATTTATTACAAAACATTTTAAATTACGTGATTGGTGTATTTCTAGGCAAAGATATTGGGGCGTTCCTATTCCTGTTAAATATGGACCAAATGGACAAACTATTCCTCTAACAGATAAAGAATTACCTGTTTATTTACCTAATAATGTAAGTTTTAATAGTAAGTTTAATTTAAAAAAATTAGCATCTTTTTACGTTTTAGGAAATGGTTGGTCGCGAGATACGGAAACTTTTGATACTTTTATAGAATCATCTTGGTATTACGCACGGTTTTGTTGTAATGATAATCAACAAGCATTTCTTGATGCAAGGGTAAATTATTGGTTGCCAGTTGACATGTATATAGGAGGGATTGAACATGCTATTCTGCATTTATTATATGCTAGGTTTTTTCATAAATTACTTAGGGATTTTGGCTTAGTTGAATGTGATGAACCTTTCAAAAAATTACTTACTCAAGGTATGGTAGTAACCCCTACATATTATAGAGAAATACATGGTAAAAAAGAATGGTTTAACCCTTTAGATGTTAATTTAATAAAAGATAAAAATACAGGTATTGTTATAGCACGTTTAACTAAAGATGGTGGTGCTGTTATACGAAGCGGTTTTGAAAAAATGTCCAAGTCAAAAAACAATGGTATTGATCCTAAAATTTTAATTGATAAATATGGTGCTGATACTTTGCGTTTATTCATTATGTTTTCTGCACCTACTGAACATTCACTTATTTGGTCAGAATCTGGAATTATCGGTGCTCATCGTTTTATTAAGCGATTATGGTACATAGTTCAGAAACATATGTCTAAGTATTTTTCAAAAAATACTCAAATAAACATATCATCATTACGACCCGAACAATTTGTTTTATATCGCCAAACCCAGAAAATAATAAAAAAGGCTACTTACGATATGTTATTAAGGCATACATTTAATACTGTGATAGCTAAAGTAATGGAATTAACTAACTTAGTATCACGTTGTACAGACAATAGTCAGCAATGCTTGGCTGTAAAAAGGGAAGCATTGAAATCTATTCTTCTAATTTTAGCCCCTATTGTCCCACACACCACACATATTTTATGGTACAAAATGGGCTACTCATGCGCTGTTATTGATGCAAAATGGCCAAATTTTAATGAACAATGCATAATATTAGGAAAATTAATTAAAGTTTTAGTGCAAATAAATGGAAAATTACGTAAAGTATTAATTTTACCTATTAATTATTTTAAAAAAAATATTATGAATGCTATTTTATCCTCTAAACCTATGAAGTTTTATTTTATAGGCAAAACCATTAATAAAATCATTTTAGTACCATCAAAATTATTTAATATAGTAGTTAATTAAAAGATTTTTACCTGCTTTAACTTTAATAATATTTAATTAATATTCTCTTTATCTAGTATTAAATATGATCCAGTGTTTTTAGTGTTAATTATATTTAGTTATATTAATTCTGTACTGTCATTTTTTTTCGGCAAAGCTTATCTAAGTAAACTTATATTAAATAATATACATACACCTCTCATTCACCTCAATACAAATTAAAGCAAATCACAAGACAAAGACCTCAAATAACTTACACTAAACTAACTTAATCCAAAGCACAACATTACAGCACCACAAAACACTTCAACACATTACAACTCAACAAAGCAACTCATTACACAAATCCAAAAAATAAAAAAAACAATACAAAATCACTAACTCAATACATAACAACTTATATTACATTTTTTAAACACACCACAACTCAATAACTTGTTTTTGATTACATTAACTTAACTTACAAAGCACACCACAACTTTAAACAATTTAAACATTACAAAAAACTAAACATACCACAACTTTAAACACACTAACTCAACAACTAAACCTCAAATCAAAAACAACTTAA
>NZ_CACTJB010000001.1:0-177293 GCF_902713745.1 Candidatus Portiera aleyrodidarum | reverse complement strand
TTAAGTTGTTTTTGATTTGAGGTTTAGTTGTTGAGTTAGTGTGTTTAAAGTTGTGGTATGTTTAGTTTTTTGTAATGTTTAAATTGTTTAAAGTTGTGGTGTGCTTTGTAAGTTAAGTTAATGTAATGTAATGTAATATAAGTTGTTGTGTTGAGATGAGATGCTTTGAAGTGTATTAGTGTTGTTTAATTTAAGTTGTTATGTTATGTGTTGTTGACTTGAGTTAATGTATTTTGTTTTGATTAATGTGGTATGTTTGTTTTGTTTTAATGTTGTTGTGAAGTGTGTTGTGTTATTTTTTGTTTGTGTAAGTTTTTAAAGTTGTGGTTGTTTTTGTGTAATGGTTTACATTAATGTAACTTTGTATTACTTTAGTGTTGTAAGTTGTTATGTATTAATGTAATGTGGTATGTAATGTTTGGTTTAATGTAATGTTTTGAATTGAAGTCTTTTCTTTTGTAAGTTAGTGTAGTGTAAACCACTTAATGTAGTGTAAGTTGGATTGTTGTGGTTTAAATTAAATTACATTAATTAGTTTAGTTTGTGTTATGCTTTGTAATGGTTTAAGTTAATTTAATATAGGTTAAGTTGACTTTAAGTTGTATTAGTTATGTGTAGTGTGTTGAGGTGTAAGTTAATGTGGTAGTTGAGTTAGTGTAATATAAGTTAATGTGGTGTAATGTAATGTTGTATTAAGTTAGTTATGTGTAGTGTAGTTTGTGTAATGTATTTTTATGTGGTTTTAAATTGTTTTTGTTTTTGGATTAACTTAACTTGTTATGTTATGTGGTTTATTTTAATGTTGTTTAAGTTAGGTTTGGATTTAGTTAATGTTGTGTAATGTTGAATTGATTTGAAGTGTTATGTGTTTATAAGTTAAGTTAATGTGGTGTAATGTTAAGTTAGGTTGTTATTAGTGTAAGTTTTTGTAAGTTTAGTTTTTTTTAGTTTTAAAAGTTGGGTTAATGTGGTGTAAGTTGTAATTTTTTGGATTTAATTAGTGTAATGTTAAGTTAATGTGGTTTTTGATTACATTAAGTTAAGTTAATTTAATACAAACTATTATTTTGTTTTAGTGTAGTTGTGTTGTGTGGTTTATGTTTTATGCTTTGTTATGTAATGAGATGTAATGTAAGTTGTTATGTAATGTGTTGTGTTATAATGGATTGTTGTTGAGTTACGTTACGTTGTATTTGAGTTGGTGTGTTTAAAGTTGTGGTGTTGTGTAATGGTTTGTTGTTAGTTGTTTAATTTGTATTGGTTTAGTTGTGTAATGTTTTAAGTTAATTTAAGTTGTGTTGTTGTAATGGTTTAATATAAGTTTGGGTTTGAATTTGATTGTTTTGTTTTAAATTGTTTTGATATGTTTTAAATTAAATTAAATTGTTTTGAATTGTGGTTTTGTTTTTTGGTTTGTTTTTTAAGTTAAGTTGGGTTTGAATTGTTGTTGAATTGAATTGAAGTCTTTTGAATTGATTTGATTGTTTTGAATTGTGGTTTTGTTTTTTACATTACATTAGCATTAGTGTAAGTGTTCGTTGTTATGTTATGTTATGTGTTAATGTAAGTTTTGAAGTGGTATGTTTTGATAAGTTGTAATGTTTTGTTTTTTGGTGCAGTGCTTTGTAATGTGTTTTATTAAGTTAGTGTATTTTATTTGTTTTAGTGTATGTGTTTAGTTGTAATAGATTGATTATGTAATGTTTTGTTTGGTGTTTTTGTAAGTTGATATAAGTTGTTATTAGTGTAATGGTTTGCTTTAAGTTGTATTAATTTAAGTTGGTTTGTGGTTTGGTGTAATGGTTTGTAATGGTTTAGTTATGTTTTAAATGGTTTAAGTTAAGTTAAGTTAAGTTGGTTTGTAATGGTTTGGTTTGGTTTGGTTTTGTTTGGTTTGGTTTGTAATGGTTTGAAGTCTTTTGAATTGTTTTGATTGTTTTACATTAATAAGTTAGTTTTTTTACATTTAAGTTAGGTTAATGTTGTATTGTATTAATTTACATTACATTACATTAATTTAATTTGTTTTTTATTAAATTGAATTGTTTTGATTAATATAAGTTGTTATGTGTTGAGTTGAGATGTTGAGTTTTTTAAAGTTATTTGAGGTACTATATTGATATTGACTGTGCTTTGATGATACTACTGAGTTACAAAGTAATGTTATGTATTTGATTGTTTTAAGTTAAGTTTTTTGCTTTGGTTTAAATTTTCTTTTGACTTGTTGCTCTTTACTCTTTAAAATTAGATGAGATGAGTTGTTGTGTTCGATGTGAAGCATTGAGTTTTAGGGGCGATGTATGTTCTATATTGAGTTTATTTGAATTTAAATGCGAACATGGTTTAATGGTAAAACCTTAGCCTTCCAAGTTGATGATACGGGTTCGAATCCCGTTGTTCGCTAATAATTGCTAAGTTCAGTGCTCATGTAGCTCAGATGGAAGAGCACACCTTTAGTAATGGTGAGGTCAACGGTTCAAATCTGTTCATGAGCTCAGGAAAGAGTTAGGAAGGTCAGTAGCTTAATTGGTAGAGCAGCGGTCTCCAAAATCGCAAGTTGGGGTTCAACTCCCTACTGGCCTGTACATGCAGTTATGAACGGACGGAAACGGAATTTACTTAAGTGAACTGAGATGGGAGTAGTTTAAAGGGTTAGCAGTCAGAACAGTAAGGCTTAGTAATGAAATATCAGAGCGGGAATTTAGATCAGAGCAGAAGAGATTAGGAAAGTGAAGGAAAGTACAGAGTAGATGACAGGAGCAAGTAGCATAGAGAGTAGAAAGGAAAAAGATAGAAAGGATATAATTGTTAAAGCTTAGGATAAAAGAGGAAGAAAGTAAAGGGAGGTTATCCTTTACTTGGTTTGAGGTCGTTTGGATCTTATCGTTTCTTTTTGGTCTGAGGTAGTATGTGTTGTGTATTGTATTAATGTTATGTTTTATAAGTTGTTGTTATTTGTTGTGTTGTTGAGGTGTTATGTTATTTTAAGTTGTGTTGCTTTAAGTTAGTATTGTATTGAGTTACTTTGTATTAAGTTAAGTTAAGTTGTGTTGAGTTAGTGTGTTATGTGTTGTGTTTGGTTTTGTAATGGTTTATGTTATGTTTTAAATGGTTTGAAATGAAGTGTTTTTGATTGGTTTGAGTTATGTGTTGTAATGTTTTTAATGGTTGTTTTGAAGTGTTTTGTAATGGTATGTTTGTTTTGTGGTTTGTAATGAAGTGTTTTTGTAATGAATTGATTGATTGGATTAGTTTGTGTAGTTGGAAGTGGTTGTGTAAGGTAATGTAAGTTGTGTTAATATAAGTTTATGCTTTTAGTTGTTGAGTTGTTGTGTAATGTAATGTAATGTTATGTGTTTTTTTTGTAATGGTTTTGAATTGTATGTAATGAGTTGAGATGCTTTGGTTACTTTGAATTGTTGTTGTTGCTTTGTAGTGAGGTGTTATGTTTTGGTTTGAGGTGCTTGGTTTACAAAGTTGTGTAATGTTGCTTTAAGTTAAGTTAAGTTGTTGTTGAGTTGATGTGTAATGGTAATGGTTTTGTTTTTGTGGTCTTTTAAGTTAATGTGTTTTATTGAGTTGAAGTTACGTTTTTTGTGGGGTGATGTAATGTTGTTATGCTTTGTATTAAGTTGAGGGGTTATGGTTTGTAATGTTGTTATGTGTTTTGTAATTGAGGTGCAGTGCTTTGTTAGGTATTGAGATGTTATGCTTTGAGTGTGGTAAGTTGTTGGTGTGGTTTTGATTAATATAAGTGTAGGTGTTATGATATGTGTTGTTTACATCAAGTTAGTGTAGTTTAGGGTTGTTGTGTAAGGTAATGTAAGTTGTGGTATGTTTAGTTAATGTATTTTGTTTTAATGTGTTTTTTTTAGGGTTGTTTGAATTGAAGTCTTTTGTAATGTAATGTAATGTTTTGGATTAATTTGTTTTAATGTAAGTTGTTAAGTTAGTGTGAGTTTGTGTAATGTAATATAAGTTTAGTGTTGTTAAGTTGTGATTGGATTGTTTTGATATGAATTGAGGTGTGTTATGTAATGTAATGTTTTAAGTTGTTATGTGTTAATATAAATTAGTCATTTGTGTTGAGTTGGATTAATGTTGTGTTTTATAAGTTGTAACTTAGGTTAATGTAAGTTAGTGTAGTTAAGTGTTTTGTAAGTTAATGTTGTTTAAGTTAGTTGTTGTAAGTTGTGGTGTATTGGTTTACATTAATGCTTTGTAATGGTTTGGTTTGTGTTGTGTTGTTATGTGTTGTTTAAGTTGTTATTGGATTAAGTTAGTTATGTGTAGTGTATTTGTAGTGTGTTGAAGTGTGTTGTAAGGTTAAGTTAATGTTGTGTTGTTTACATTAAGTTAGTGTAGTTTGTGTAAGTTGTGTTGGTTTATGGTTTGTTATGTGTTTTTTTTGTAATGGTTTATTTTAATGTTTTGTAAGTTAGTGTATTAAGTTAATGTGGTTTGTATTAAATTGTATTGTATTGTATTGGTTTGTGGTTTGGTTTAATTAGTTTGTGTTGCTTTGGATTACATTAATTTAAATTTTAGGTGTTGTTTAAGTTGTTGTGTTGTATGTTTGTTTAGTTTGTTTGTGTAATGGTATGTTTGTGGGGGGTTGTGTTTTGTAATGGTTTATAAGTTGTTATTAGTGTAGTGTAAGTAAGTTGTTGTAATGTATTTTGTTTTAATGTAATGTTGTGTGGTTTACATTTTTTTAAGTTGTGATTGAGTTAAGGTAATTTGTTTTAATGTTGTGTTGTGTTGTGTTTGAGTTGAGTTTTCTTTCTTTTGAGTTGAAGTCTTTTGAATTGTTTTGTAATGTTTTTGATTTGATTGTTTACATTAAGTTAATGTAATGGTGTGTAATGTTTTGTAATGTAAGTTTAGTTGTATTGAATTAAGTTAGTGTGGTTTAGTTATGTGTAGTGTAGTGTAGTGTGTTTGTGTAATGTGTTTTGTTTTGATTGTTTGTTTTGGATTAATGTAATGTTTTAACTTGTTAAGTTGTTTTAGTGTAGGTGTAATTTAAGTTGTTGTGTTATGTGGTGTATTAGTTGTTTTAATGTGTTTTAGTTTAGTTAGTGTAAGGTTAGGTTAATGTTGTGTAAGTTAGTTTGTGTAGTGTAAGGTGTTGTTGTGTAATGGTTTGAGTTTTTAAGTGTTGTTAAGTTAGGTTTATGTAATGTAATGTGGTTTAATTTAATGTGGTATGTTTGTTTGTTTTGGTTTTTGTTTTGTAAGTTGTTATTATGTATTGAGTTAATGTAATTCAAGTTAGTGTAAAACAAGTTGTTTATGGTTTAAGTTGTTATTAGTGTAAGTAAAACAATTCAAAACAAGTTAGGTTAGTGTAAGTTAAGTTAAGTTAAGTTTTTTTTGTAATGTGTTGTTTTAAGTTTGTGTTGATATGTGTTGTTATTTGTTGTTTAAGTTAATGTTGTATTAAATTGTATTGTATTGGTGTTGTGTTGTGTTGTGTGGTTTACAAAAAATTACATTAAATTAATATAATATAAATTGTGTTGTTATGTGTTAAGTTAAGTTGTAATGGTTTAGTTTGGATTAATGTGGTATGTTTATTTTGTTTAGTTTAGTGGTGTTATGTTATGTTATGTGGTATGTTTGTTTTGTTTTGTTTAGTGGTCTGTTTTGATTGTTTTGTGGTTTAGTGGTTTGTGTAATGTTATTTGTTGTGTTATGTTTTGTATTGATTTGATTAATAAGTTGTGGTATGTTTGTGTAGTTGGAAGTAAATGTAATCAAAAACACATTAACATAACCTTACATTAACTTAAATCAAATCAAGTTAGTGTAGTTAAGTGTTTTGTAAGTTAATGAGTTGTGGTGTAATGAGATGAGATGTAAGTTGTTGTGTTGTTATGTTATGTTATTTGTTGTGTTGTGAAGTGAAGTGAAGTGTGTTGTAGTGTAAGGTTAAGTTATTTTATGTAATGTTTTGTAATGTAATTTATTTTGTTAGTGTATTTTGCTTTGTATTAAGTTAGTTTAGTGTAAGTGTTTTGTAATGGTTTATTTTATTAATGTAAGTTATATTAAGTTGTTATTAGTGTAGTGGTGTGTAATGGTTTGAGTTTGTGTAAGAGTTGTGTTGTAGTGTGTTGGATTAATGTGGGTTTGGTTTGATTAATGTAATAAGTTGTGATGTTTTAAATTGATATGTTTTGAAGTGTTTTAAAATTTTTTAAGTTGTTTTAATGTAATGTTGTGTTGTTTACATTTTTTTAAGTTAGTGTGTTGAGTAGTTGTGTTGTTATTTGTTGTGTTGGTTTGTGTATTAGTGTAAATTAATTCAAGTTATTGTTTAGTTTGTTTTTAAGTTTGGTATTTTGTTTTAAATTGTTTTGTAATGTTTTGGATTAAGTTGTTTTGTTTGTGTAGTGTATGGTTTAGTTTTAGTGTAATGTTTTGTAAGTTGTTATGTAATGTGTTGTGTAATGTAAGTTTATGAAATGTTGTTTAAGTTATTGGATTAGTGTAATGTAATGCTTTGTGTTAATGTGTTTTAATTTATATTAAGTTAGTGTGTTGAGGTGTATTTTAATGTAATGTAATGGTATGGTGTGGTTTAAGTTGTTTTGATTAAGTTAGTTGTTGTAAGTTTAGGTTAGGTTAAGTTAAGTTAATGCTTTGTAATGTGTTGCTTTGTGGTGTAATGTGTTTTAGTGTAGTGTGTTTGTGTAAGGTTATTTATGGTTGTAAGTTGGAATGGATTAAATTAAGTTGTTTTGATTGTTTTAAGTTAAATTAATGTTGTGTAGTTTGTTTTGAAGTGTAAGTTTTTAAAGTTGTGGTTGTTTTTGTGTAATGAGTTAAGTTAGTGTAAGTTACACTAAATGTAATGTTGTTATGGGTTGTTTGTATTAAATTAATATAAGTTTAAGTTTGTTGAGTTAATTTGTTGTTGAGTTTGTTTTTTATTTTTGGTTTGTGTTTTATTTTAATTGAGGTGTTATATTAAGTGGGGGGTTGTTTTTGATTGAGGTCTTTTAAGTTGTTATGTTTTGGATTAATGTAATGTTATGTGTTTTAGTTTTTGTTGTTTTGTTTTAAGTTTAGTTGTTTAGGGAGGGACAGTTATTGTATTTAAAAATAGGAAAAAGATGAAAAAAAATAAAAAATATGATTATTTAAAGTGGTTGTTTTCTACAATGAATATATTAATTTCAATGTATTATTTAAAATATAATAAATATATTTTTTTATTATTATATAGTTTAAGTATTTGTGTGATGTTAATTACTGTAAAAGGAAAATACTTAATAAGCTTAGGAAAAAATGCAAAAAAAGAAATAAAAAGTTTGGTGTGGCCTAAACCAAAAGAAATAATAAAAACAACAATCGTTGTATTGTTAGTAACAATTATAATATCTTTTATTATCTGGACAATGGATACTTTAATTAGTGGATTTTTAATAATTATGTTACATAAAAACTAGTTAAAGTAAAGGGAAAAAAAGTGAAAAAAAGATGGTATGTTGTAAATATATATTCAGGTTATGAAAAAAAAGTTATAAGTGATTTAAAAAATAGAATAAAAATATATAAATTAGAATCCTCATTTGGAAAAATGATAGTTCCTTCGGAAAAATTTTTTGAAAAGATATCAGGGAAAATTAGTAAAAGTGAACGGAAACATTATCCAGGTTATATTTTAGTAGAAATGGAATTAAATGATAAAACATGGAATTTAGTTAATGACACAAAAAGAGTAGTTAGATTTATAGGAGCAAATGTAATAAAACCTGAAGTTATAAAAAAAAATGAATTAAAAAAAATATTAAATACTATAAATAAACATATTAATCAAAAACAATTTAATTTAGGCGAAAGAGTAAGAGTTATAGAAGGTCCTTTTACAGATTTTACAGGAATAGTAAAAGAAATAAATTATGAAAAAAATAAATTGCAAGTAAGTGTTTTAATTTTTGGTAGATCAACGCCAGTAGAATTAGAATTTTATAAAGTAATTAAGGATATTTAAATGATTGAGAAAAAAAACATAATTAATATTGTTAAAATACAAGTAAAAGCAGGTAAAGCAAATCCTAGCCCACCAATAGGACCTAGATTAGGACAACAAGGAATAAATATAATGGACTTTTGTAAAAGATTTAATTTAGCAACTAAGAATTTAGAAAAAGGTATACCAATAACTGTAATAATATCTATCTATTCTGATAAAAGCTTTACTTTTATGATAAAAAATCCCCCAGCATCAAGTTTATTAAAAAAAATAATTGGCATAAAAAAAGGATCTAGTGAAAATAATAAAACAAAAGTAGGAAAAATAACAAATAAACAAATAAAAGAAATAGCAAAAACGAAAATGAAAGATATGAATGTAATAAAAATTAAGTCAGCAATAAAATGTATAAAAGGTACAGCAAAAAGTATGGGAATAGAAATAAAAGAGGAATAAAAAAGATGGAAAGTAAAGGTAAAATGGGAAAGATTTCAAATAGAAAAACAATAATACAAAACAAGATAAAAAAAAATAAAAAATATAAAGTAAAGGAAGCTATAGAAAAATTTAAAGAAATTAGTGTAGTAAATTTTTGTGAAACTGTAGAAATAGTAATAAAGTTAGGAAAATATGGAAGAAATGTAAAACAAGTAAAAAAAAATAAACTATATTTGCCGTATAGATTAGAGAATAATAAAAAAAAAATTGTGGTCTTACAAACTAATGAAACAAATAAAATTAAAAACAAAGAAAAAATATTAAAGTTAGGCGTAGATATAATAGGTGTTGATGAAATTAAAAAAAACAAAAAAATTAATTATATTTTATGTGAATCAGAAAGTGCAAAACAAATAGTAGAAGATAAATTAAAACCCAAAATAGTACTAATTAAAAAAGAAAATCTTACTAAAGATATATTAAAAAAAGTAAAAGAAATAAAAAAAGGAAAACTCAATTATTGTGTAGATAAAAATGGTATAATAAATACAGTTTTAGGGCAAATAAATTTTACGTTTAAACAAATAAAAAAAAATTTTAATGTCTTAATAAAAGATGTCTTAAATAAAAACACTGTTGGGAATATAAAAGATATAAAAAATATATATCTATCTACAACAATGGGTCCAGGATTAAGGGTTGATAAAAGTGAAATTAGAAGAATAGAAGATTTAAAGATTTAAAGTTTTAAAGATTCAGAGGTTTAGATAACTTAGATACAAGGAGTAAGAGTTTGAAAAAAAGTTTAAAAAAAAAAGAATTAATAATAAAAAAACTAAATAAAAATATAATAGAATCATTATCTATTATGGTCGTAAAATATAAAGATATTAATTCAAACCTTATGAAGGAATTTTATTTAAAAGCAAATAAAATAGATGTTAAATTATATGTTATTAGGAATAGATTATTTATAAAAGCAATAAAAGGAACAAAATATGAATGTTTAAAAGATTATGTAAAAGGGCAGATAATGTTATGTTTTTCTAAAACAAATATAAATGATAGTTTAGTGTTATGGAAAAAATTAAAATTTAAAGAAGAAAAAATAAAAACATTATTTTATGAAGGTAAAATAATACAAAAAGATAAAAGAAAAATTTTAGTAAATATAAATGAATCTGATATAAAAACAATATTATTTAAAACAATGAATATGTTAAAAATATTCACAATAGGAAAAATAATCTATATTTTAATGCTTTTAATAAAAAAAAGGAACTATAAAAATGAATAAAGAAGAGATTATAGAAATTTTATCTAAAATGAACGTAGTTGAAATGATAGAATTAGTGTCAGAAATGGAAAAAAGATTTAAGATAAAAAAAGAATATATATTTAATAATAATAATAATAATATTAATAAAAAAGAGAAAAAGGTAGAATTTGATTTAATATTAACTTCAATAGGTGAAAAGAAAATTGGCGTAATTAAAATTGTCCGTGAATTAACTGGATTAGGGTTAAAGGAAGCTAAAGTAAAAGTAGAAAGTGCACCTGTAACAATAAAAGAAGCTTTAACTAAAGAGGATGCTGAAAAAAACAAAAAAAAATTAGAAAGTGTTGGGGCGAAAGTAGAAATAAAGTAAAAATATAATGAAGTTGAGGAGTATATGTTAGATGATTTATTCAAACACTGAAAAAAAATGTATACGAAAAAAATTTGGAAAAATACCTCATCTTATTGATGTGCCTTATTTGTTATCAATTCAAATGGAATCATATAAAAACTTTTTACAAAATAAAAAACAAAGAAATATAGGAATACATGCAGCATTAAATTCAATGTTTCCTATAAAAAGTTTATCTGGAAAATCCATTTTAGAATATGTGGATTATAAATTAATGAATCCAGTCTTTGAGGTGAAAGAATGTCAAATAAGAGGAATGACATATTATACAAGTTTGCGGGTAAAAATGAGATTAGTTATTTTTGATGAAACAACAGAAAAAAAAAGAATTATAAAGTATGTAAAAGAGCAAGATGTATATTTAGGAGATATACCTTTAATAACACAAAATGGGACATTTGTAATAAATGGAACAGAACGGGTAGTAGTTTCACAACTTCACAGAAGTCCGGGTTTGTTTTTTGATAACGACCAAAACAAAAGTTTTTCGATAGGCAAAATATTTGCTACAGCAAGGATAATACCATATCGCGGTTCTTGGTTGGATTTTGAATTTGATCAACGTAATAATGTTTATGTAAGAATAGACAGAAGAAAAAAAATACCTGTAACAGTATTGTTACGTGCTTTCGGTTTAACTAATGAAAAAATATTAAAAAGTTTTTTTGAAATAAATATTTTTAATATTGAAGATAAAACTAATATTTATTGGGAAAATTTTAAGCCTTATCAACTAAGAGGCGAAGTAGCAAGTTTTAATATAGTAGATCATAAATTGAATAAAATTATAATAGAAGAAGGTTGTAAAATCAATAAAAAAAATATTTTAAAATTAAAAGAATTAAAAATAAAAAACTTAAAAGTACCAATAGAATATTTAATAGGAAAAATATTAGTTAATAAACAAATAAATAAAAAAACAAAAGAAAATATATGTAATAGTAATACTAAAATAAATTTAGAAAAATTAAACAAATTATTAAAAAATAAAGTAAAAAAAATAAATACATTATATACAAATGATTTGGATACAGGTTCTTTTATATCAGATACATTAAAGATAGATACAACTAACTCTCAAATGGACGCAATATTGGAAATATATAGTATTATACGTCCAGGAGAACCACCAAATAAAGATGCAGCAGAATTAATATTTAAAAGTTTATTTTTATCTATTGAAAGATATGATCTGTCCGAAGTTGGAAGAATGAAGTTTAATAGTAGATTAAATAGAGAAAATAAGAAAGGTAGTGGAATAGTAAGTGCCGATGATATAATAGATGTGATAAAAGAATTAATAAAAATTAGAAATGGTTTTGGTGAAATAGATGATATAGATCATTTAGGAAATAGACGGATTCGTAGTGTTGGAGAAATGGCAGAAAACAATTTTAAAGCAGGATTATTGCGAGTAGAAAAATCAATAAAAGAAAGATTAAGTTTAACAGAATCAGATGATAAATTAAGACCTAAAGATTTAATTAATGTAAAACCAATTACAGCGGCTATGAAAGAGTTTTTTATTTCAAGTCAATTATCCCAGTTTATGGATCAAACTAATCCTTTAGCTGAAATAACTCATAAAAGAAGGATTTCGGCTTTAGGACCGGGGGGATTAACACGAGATAGAGCAGGGTTTGAAGTTCGTGATGTACATTCAACTCATTATGGAAGATTATGTCCTATAGAAACCCCAGAGGGCCCAAATATAGGGTTAATAAATTCTTTAGCGACATATAGTAAAATAAATAAATATGGATTTTTAGAAACACCATATAGAAAAGTATTAAAAAGTAAAGTTACGAAGGAAGTAATCCATTTATCTGCAATAGAAGAATCAGAATATGTAATAGCACAAGCTTCGGCAATAGTGAATAAAAAAGAAGAATTAAAAGATGAGTTAGTACAAGTAAGATATAAAGGTGAAACAACTTTTATGCAAACAGATAAAGTAAATTTAATGGATGTTTCACCATGTCAAATAGTTTCTGTAGCGGCTGCTTTAATTCCATTTTTAGAACATGATGATGCTAATAGGGCATTAATGGGATCTAACATGCAAAGACAAGCAGTTCCAACATTAACAGCAGAAAAGCCATTAATAGGGACAGGAATGGAAAGAGTAGTAGCAAAGGATTCAGGGGTATGTATAAATGCGAAACGGAGTGGAATTGTAGAAGTTGTAGATTCCAAGAGAATTGTTATTCGTGTAAGTGAAAAGGAATTAAATGAAAATGAATATTGTGTAGATTTATATAATTTAAAAAAATATATGCGTTCAAATCAAAATACCTGTCAAAATCAAAGAACAATAGTAAATGAAGGAGATAAAATAGAAGCAGGAGATATTTTAGCGGATGGCACAGCAGTAGATACAGGAGATTTAGCTTTAGGACAAAATATGAGAATAGCGTTTATGCCTTGGAATGGTTATAATTATGAAGATTCTATTATAATTTCAGATAAAGTAGTAAAAGAAGATAGATTTACTACTATTCATATTCAAGAAGTAATGTGTATATCTCGTGACACAAAGTTAGGTCCTGAAGAAATAACATCAGATATACCTAATGTAAGTGAAGCATCGTTAAGTAAATTAGATGAATCAGGAATAGTATATATTGGAGCAGAAATAAAAGCAGGAGATATTTTAGTAGGTAAGGTTTCTCCAAAAGGTGATAAAAAATTTTCACCAGAAGAAAAATTGTTGCGCGCAATATTTGGAGATAAAGCATCAGACGTTAAAGACACATCATTACGTGCAACAACAGGAACTATAGGTACAGTAATAGATGTACAAATTTTTACAAGAGATGGAATAAAAAAAGATTTAAGAGCAAGAGAAATAGAAAAAAGAAAAATAGAAGAAATAAGTAAGGATTTAAAAGAAGCGTTTAATATAACACAAGAAGCAACAATAAAAAGATTAAAAGTAGTAATAAAAGGTAAAGAAACATTTAAAGGACAAAATATAAAACAAGGGGAAATTATAAATGATGAGTTTTTAAAAAAAATAAATTCTACACAAAAATGGTATTCATTAAGAATGAAAAATGATGAATTAAATAAGAAAATAAAACATACTAAAAAGCAAATAGAAAAACTGCATGAAGAGAAGGAAAGGTATTTTATAGAACAAAAAAGAAAGTTACTTCACAGTTATGATTTAGCACCAGGCATTTTAAAAATTGTAAAAGTTTTTTTAGCTATAAAAAGAAAGATACAACCAGGCGATAAAATGGCAGGTAGACATGGAAATAAAGGAGTAATATCCGCTATAAAGCCTTTAGAAGATATGCCTTTTGATGACAAAGGTGAAACAGTAGATATAGTGCTTAATCCTTTAGGTGTTCCGTCTCGGATGAACGTTGGACAAATCTTAGAAACACACCTTGGAATGGCAGCTTATATGCTAGGTAGAAAAATACAAAAATTGTTAAAAGATTTTAAAAAGGTAACAGAAATAAGAGAAGTAATAAAAAAAATTTATAATAAAACAGGGGCTTATAAAGAAAAATTAGACAGTTTAAATGATGAGGAAATAATAAAATTAGCGAAGAAATTATCCAACGGAGTGCCTTTAGCATCACCGGTATTTGATGGAGCTACAGAAAAAGAAATAAAATGCTTATTAAAACTTGCAGGAGTTCCTAAATCTGGACAAATAAAATTATATGATGGATGTACTGGTGAAAAATTCGATAGAAAAGTAACAGTAGGTTATATGTACATGTTGAAATTAAATCATTTAGTTGATGATAAAATGCATGCACGTTCAACAGGATCATATTCATTAGTAACTCAACAACCATTAGGTGGAAAAGCTCAATTTGGAGGACAAAGGTTTGGGGAAATGGAAGTATGGGCTTTGGAAGCTTATGGCGCAGCATACACTTTGCAAGAAATGTTGACGGTTAAATCAGATGATATTGGAGGACGCACAAAAATATATAAAAGCATTGTAGATGGAGATTATACAATGCAAGCTAGTATGCCAGCATCATTTAATGTGTTAGTTAAAGAAATAAGATCATTAGGTATAGATGTGGAAAAAGAATGAAAAAAAATAATAAGTATTGTCTTAGTTGGGGAGTGGGAAAATTATGAATGAGTTGGAGTTGGTTAAAAAAACAAAATCTAAAACATATTACGAAGAATTTGATGCTATAAAAATTTCATTAGCTTCTCCAGAAATGATAAGATCCTGGTCATATGGTGAGGTAAAAAAACCAGAAACAATTAATTATCGTACATTAAAACCAGAAAGAGATGGATTATTTTGTGCTAAAATATTTGGTCCCATAAAAGATTATGAATGTATTTGTGGTAAATATAAAAGAATGAAACATAGAGGAATAATATGTGAAAAATGTGGTGTGGAGGTTACTAAAACATGTGTACGCCGTGAAAGAATGAGTCATATAGAGTTAGCATCTCCTGTAGCACATATATGGTTTTTAAAATCATTACCAAGTCGTATAGGAATGTTATTAGATATGACGTTAAGAGATATAGAAAGAATTTTATATTTTGAAGTTTTTGTAGTGATAGAACCAGGGATGACAAATCTTAAGAAAGGTCAATTATTAAATGAAGAAAAATATTTTGAAGCAATAGAAGAATATGGTGATGAATTTAATGCAATAATGGGTGCAGAAGCTATAAAAAAATTATTAGACAACATAGATTTAGTAAAAAAAATAGATAAATTAAGAAAAGAAATAAAAAAAGTTACTTCAGAAAATAAAATGAAAAAATTGTCGAACAGGTTAAAATTAATAGAATCATTTAAAAAATCAGGAAATAAACCTAGTTGGATGATTTTAGAAGTTTTACCTATATTACCTCCAGATTTAAGACCTTTAGTACCCTTAGATGGAGGTAGGTTTGCAACGTCAGATTTAAATGATTTATATAGGCGTGTTATTAATCGGAACAATAGATTAAAAAGATTAATTGATTTAAAAGCTCCAGAAATTATTGTTCGCAATGAAAAAAGAATGTTACAAGAAGCGGTTGATGCACTCTTAGATAATGGAAGAAGAGGAAGAGCAATTATAGGTTCAAATAAAAGACCGTTAAAGTCATTAGCAGATATGATAAAAGGGAAACAGGGAAGATTCAGGCAAAATTTATTAGGTAAACGTGTAGATTATTCAGGTAGATCGGTTATTACAGTAGGTCCTAATTTAAGATTGAATCAATGTGGTTTACCAAAAAAAATGGCAATAGAATTATTTAAACCATTTATATATTCAAAATTACAAAGAAATGGCCACGCCGCAACTATAAAAGCAGCAAAGAAAATGGTTGAAAAAGAAATGCCAGAGGTCTGGGATATATTAGCCGATGTAATTTGTGAACATCCAGTTTTATTGAATAGAGCTCCAACATTACATAGATTAGGCATTCAAGCATTTGAACCAATTTTAATAGAAGGTAAAGCAATACAATTACATCCACTTGTCTGTGCAGCATATAATGCTGATTTTGACGGGGATCAAATGGCAGTGCATGTCCCGTTAACGTTAGAATCACAATTAGAAGCTAGAGAATTGATGATGTCAACAAATAATTTATTATCTCCAGCAAGTGGAGAACCGATAATTGTGCCATCACAAGATGTAGTTTTAGGGTTATATTATATGACAAGGGATAAATGCAATGTAGAAGGTGAAGGGATGATATTTTCTAACGTAAACGAAGTGGAATTAGCTTATAGCAATAAAACAGTGAAATTGCATGCTCGTATTAAAGTAAGGGTAACAGATTGGATAAAAGATGAAAAACAAAAAAAATTAATTAAACAGACATCAATACGACAAACAACTGTAGGTCGTGCTATTTTATATAGTATGTTACCTATGGGTATGAGTTTTGAATTAATAAATAGACCTATGAAAAAAAAAGTAATAACTAAATTAATTAATTTAGTTTATAGAAATATTGGATTAAAAGAAGCTGTGAAATTAGCAGATAAACTCATGTTTACAGGTTTTAACTTAGCTACTTGGTCAGGTGTATCAATTGGAGTTAATGATTTTATCATTCCTAATTCAAAAGAAAATATAATAAATAAAGCTGAAAAAGAAGTAAAAGAAATAGGAAAACAATATATTTATGGACTTGTCACATTAGGAGAAAAATATAATAAAGTTATAGATATTTGGTCAAAAGCTAATGATAAAGTGGCCAAAGCTATGATGACGGGTATATCTAAAGATGTTGTAATAGATAAAGTAGGAAAAAAAGTTGAACAAGAATCTTTTAATAGTGTATTTATTATGGCAGATTCAGGGGCACGAGGAAGTGCCGCTCAAATTAGACAATTAGCTGGGATGCGTGGTTTAATGACAAAACCCGATGGGTCTATTATTGAAACTCCTATAACAGCAAATTTTCGTGAAGGATTAAATGTGTTACAGTATTTTATTTCAACTCATGGTGCCCGAAAAGGTTTAGCAGATACAGCATTAAAAACAGCGAATTCAGGATATTTAACAAGAAGATTAGTAGATGTAGCGCAAGATGTGGTAATAACGGAAATAGATTGTAATACACAAGATGGTTTATTAATGTATTCAGCCATTGAAGGAGGGGATATAATTGTCTCAATCAGTAAAAAAATTTTAGGTAGAATATTAGCAAAAAATATTTTAGATTTAAAGGGGAGAGTTTTAATAAAAGCAGGTACATTATTAGATGAAGAATGGTGTAATAAAATCTATAGATTAGGATTGGACGAAGTGTTTGTACGTAGTATAATACATTGTGAAACAATATATGGTGTTTGTGTAATGTGTTATGGTAGAGATTTATCAAAAGGACATTTAGTAAATATTGGAGAATCCGTAGGTGTTATAGCCGCGCAATCCATAGGCGAACCAGGCACTCAATTAACTATGCGCACTTTTCATATTGGTGGAGCAGCATCACGCACTTTAATAAAAGATAATGTTCAAGTTAAGTATGGTGGTATAATAAGGTTTCATAATATGAAAGCAGTAGAAAGAAATGACAAAAAATTAATTGTTGTTTCACGATATAGCGCAATATATATAATTGATAAAAAAGGTAGAGAAAAGGAATATTATAGATTGACCTATGGTACAGAATTAAATATTAGAGAAGGAAATTTTGTTAAAGCTGGTACCATAATAGCTACTTGGGATCCTCATACACATCCAATAATTTCAGAGTTATCAGGTTATATAAAGTTTATTGATATGGAAGAAGGTTTGACGATGCACAGTACTGTTGACGAAATGACAGGGATCTCTTCCATAGAAATATTAGAAGTAGGGAGTAGACCATTGTCAGGAAAAAATAAAAGACCAAGAATTATGTTAGAAGATGAAGAAGGCAAGGAAATATCATTGCCTGGTTACAACACACCTGTTCAATATTTTTTACCAGGGAACTCTTTGATTTCAGTAGAAAATGGTAGAAAAATAGGGGTAGGAGAAATAATATCAAGAATACCAGTCGAAGCGTTAGGAAATAAAGATATAACAGGAGGTTTGCCTCGTGTAGCGGATTTGGTTGAAGCAAGAAAACCAAAAGAATACGCAATAATGGCCGAAATAAAAGGAATAATAAATTTTGGAAAGGAAACTAAAGGTAAACGTAGAATAATAATAAATTCAGAAGAAAGCGGGGAAAAAAAAGAAATATTAATTAATAAGGGCCGTCAACTAAGTGTTTTGGACGGTGATAAAGTAGAGAAAGGAGAATTAATTTCTGATGGCCCAAGTAATCCCCATGATATTTTGCGGCTATTAGGAGTAGATGAGTTAGCAAAGTATATTATAAATGAAATACAAGAAGTATATAGATTACAGGGGGTTGAAATAAATGACAAACATATTGAAGTTATAGTTAGACAAATGTTACGTAAAGTAAAGATTATGAGTTCAGGAGATAGTAATTTTATTAAAGGTGAGCAGGTAGACGTAGGATCGGTAATTGAAGAAAATAGAAAATTATATAAAGTACAAAAACAAAGAATTAAGTTTGAAAGAATTTTATTAGGGATTACAAAAGCATCATTAGCAACAGAATCATTTATTTCTGCAGCATCATTCCAAGAAACAACACGAGTTTTAACAGAAGCTGCTGTCAAAGGAAGATATGATAAATTAAGAGGTTTAAAAGAAAATGTAGTAGTCGGTAGATTAATTCCAGCAGGTACAGGCTTAGCATATCACAACGAACATCGTAGAAAAAATAGGCATTTAAATAAGATTGAGATTATTTGAATACAATAAAATTAGAAGAGAAGAAACAAGACGCAAATGATAACAATAAATCAATTAATTAGAAAAAACCGTAAAAAAATAAAAAAAAAAAGTGATGTACCAGCATTAAAAGCAGGTCCACAACGAAGAGGTGTTTGTACAAGGGTTTATACAACAACACCCAAAAAACCAAATTCTGCTTTAAGAAAAGTATGTAGAGTTAGATTAACTAATGGTTTTGAGGTAACATCTTATATAGGAGGTGAAGGACATAATCTTCAAGAACATTCTGTAGTCTTAATAAGAGGAGGCAGGGTAAAAGATTTACCAGGGGTAAGATATCATACAATAAGAGGTGCGTTAGATACATTTGGGGTAAAAAATAGAAAAAGTTCACGTTCAAAATATGGAACTAAAAGAAAAAGAGGTTAAAAAAAAGAATGGCAAGACGGAAGATAGCAAGGAAAAGAGAAATAAAACCAGATAATAGATTTAAAAGTGTAATATTAGCTAAATTTATAAACCATATAATGGTGAATGGGAAAAAAACATTGGCTGAGCGCATAGTTTATGGTGCATTAAATAAAATAAATAAAAAATTAAAAAAAAAAATAGCAATAAGTATATTTGAAAAAGCATTAGAGAGTATAAAACCTAGTGTTGAAGTTAAATCAAGACGTATTGGGGGTGCTAATTATAATATCCCAGTAGAAATAAGATCTTCAAGAAGAGATACATTAGCAATGAAATGGTTAGTTAAAGCATCAAGAGAAAGAAAAGAAAAAACAATGGAAAACAGATTATATGAAGAAATATTAGATGCAATAGATGGGAAAGGTGTAGCAGTTAAAAAAAAAGAAGAGGTACATAGGTTGGCAGAAGCTAATAAAGCATTTGCACATTATCGGTTTTAAAAAGAAAAAAAAGGAATAGTATTGTGGCGAGAAAAACATCTATAAAAAGATATAGAAATATAGGAATAATTGCACACGTTGATGCAGGAAAAACCACACTAACAGAAAGAATATTATACTATACAGGGAGGTCGCATAAATTGGGAGAAGTTCATGAAGGGACGGCAGCTACAGATTGGATGGAACAAGAACAAGAAAGAGGTATAACTATAACATCAGCTGCTGTAACGACATTTTGGAAAGGAATGAAAGGACAATATAAAAATCATAGGATTAACTTAATAGATACTCCAGGACATGTTGATTTTACCATAGAAGTTGAAAGGTCGTTAAGGGTTTTGGATGGAGCAATAGTTATTTTATGTGGATCATCGGGCGTGCAGGCTCAAACAGAAACGGTGTGGAGACAAGCAAATAAATATAAAGTGCCTCGTTTAATTTTTGTAAATAAAATGGATAGACCAGGAGCAGATTATTTTAGAGTTATAGAACAGATTGAGGATAGATTAAATTGTAAAGCGGTTCCTATTCAAGTAAATTGGGGAATAGAAGAAAAATTTAAAGGGATAATAGATTTAATTGAAATGAACGCAATATCATGGGATGAAAAGAACAATGGAATGGAATATGAAATAGCAAAAAAAATACCAGAAGAATTAAAAAAAATTTCCCAAAAATATAATGAAAAACTAGTAGAAATAGCAGCAGAATCAGAGGAAAGTATCTTAGAGAAGTATTTAGAAGAAGGTAAATTATCTAAAAAATTAATAAGAAAGGGTTTACGCATTAGAACTTTAAAGAATGAAATTGTTTTAGTAACTTGTGGATCAGCTTTTAAAAATAAAGGTATTCAATCATTATTAGATGCAGTAATAGAATATTTACCATCCCCTTTAGATATAGACATTTTTAAAGGGAAAGAAAAAATATTACTTAAAAAAAAAGCAGATATAAAAAACTATATGGCAGATGATAATGCAAGTTTTGCAGCTTTAGCGTTTAAAATAGCGACAGATTCTTATGTCGGGAATTTAACATTTGTTAGAGTTTACTCAGGAAAAATAAAATCAGGAGATAAAGTATATAATTCAGTTAAAGAAAAAAAAGAACGTATTGGAAGAATAGTTCAAATGCATGCAAATTTTAGGGAAGACATTAAAGAAATATTAGCAGGGGATATTGCAGCATGTGTAGGTTTAAAAGAAACAACTACTGGAGATACACTTTGTTCTGTTGAAAAAAATATTAGTTTGGAAAGAATAGATTTTCCAGAGCCTGTGATTTCAGTAGCCATAGAACCTAAACTTAAGAAGGACCAAGAAAAAATGATAAATGCTCTAAATAAATTAGAAAAAGAAGATCCTTCTTTTAAGGTGAATTATGATAAGGAAAATGGGCAAACAATAATTTCAGGAATGGGAGAACTGCATATTGAGATTATTGTAGATAGGATGCGTAGAGAATTTAACGTCGAATCCAATATAGGTAAACCTCAAGTAGCATATCGTGAAACAATAAAAAAGGCAATAAAACAAGAAGGAAAATTTATTAGACAATCAGGAGGCAGAGGTCAATATGGACATGTTTGGCTACGTATAGAACCATTAAAAAAAATAGAAAAAAGTAAAGAAAGAACAAATAAGTTTACTTCAGAAATAGTAGGAGGAGCTATACCTAAAGAATACATACCAGCCATAGAAAAAGGGGCGCATGAACAGTTAAAAACTGGGGTATTAGCTGGATATCCAATGATAGATGTTAAAATAACAGTATTTGATGGATCTTATCATGAAGTAGATTCAAATGAAAACGCTTTTAAAATAGCTGCATCAAAAGCAGTTAAAGACGGTGCAATGAAAGCTGACGTAGTTTTGCTAGAGCCAATAATGAGAGTAGAAATAATAACACCAGAAAAATTTATGGGAGAGGTAGTAGGAGATTTAAACCGTAAAAGAGGAATTATACAAAGTATGGAAGATAATTATTATGGAAAAATTATAAATGCTATGGTACCATTAAAAGAAATGTTTGGTTATGCTACAGATTTAAGATCTTATACTCAAGGAAGAGCAAGTTATACAATGAAATTTGAAAAATATGAGGAAGCACCAGATCTTGTAATAAGAGAAGTTATAAAAAAGAATAAAGATTATTAAAAAGAAAAAGAGGGTTATATTTGTGGCTAAAGAAAAATTTAATAGATCAAAAGAACATTTAAATGTAGGTACAATAGGACATGTAGATCATGGCAAAACAACACTAACAGCAGCATTAACTCGTGTATCATCAGAATTATATGGTGGGGAATGGAGAAAATTTGATACAATAGATAATGCACCAGAAGAAAAGGAAAGAGGTATAACGATAGCAACAGCTCATGTAGAGTATGAATCAAAAAAAAGACATTATGCTCATGTCGATTGTCCAGGCCACGCGGATTATATAAAAAATATGATAACAGGTGCAGCTCAAATGGATGGAGCTATATTAGTGTGTTCAGCATCGGAGGGGCCTATGCCGCAAACCAGAGAACATATATTATTGGCTCGGCAAGTAGGAGTGCCATATATTGTAGTTTTTTTAAATAAAGCAGATTTAGTAGATGATAAAGAATTAGTAGAATTGGTAGAAATAGAAATTAGAGAATTACTTTCAGAATATGAGTTTCCAGGGGAAAACACACCTATAATAATAGGTTCAGCTTTAATGGCATTAGAAGGTAAAGATGAAAAAGGTATGGGAAAAAGTTCAGTTATCAAATTAGTAGAATCATTAGATAATTATATACCTTTACCAGAACGTGCTATAAATAAACAATTTTTGATGCCAATTGAAGATGTATTTTCAATATCTGGCAGAGGAACAGTAGTAACAGGCAGAGTAGATCGTGGGATAATAAAGACAGGAGAAGACGTTGAAATAATAGGTTTGAAAGAAACTATAAAAACAACAGTTACTGGAATAGAAATGTTCCGCAAAATACTTGAGGAAGGTCGTGCAGGAGAAAATATAGGCGCTTTATTGCGTGGCATAAAGAGAGAAGACGTTGAAAGAGGACAAATTTTAGCAAAACCAGGATCAATAACTCCACATACAAAATTTGAAGCTGAGGTTTATATTTTAAATAAAGAAGAAGGCGGTAGACACACTCCCTTTTTGAATGGGTACAGGCCGCAATTTTATTTTAGAACTACAGATGTAACAGGGACATGTGAATTAAAAGATGGAGTAGATATGGTAATGCCAGGGGATAATGTAAAAATGATAATTAAGTTAATAGCACCTATCGCTATGGAGGAAGGTTTAAGATTTGCTATTAGAGAAGGAGGTCGCACAGTAGGGGCAGGAATAGTAGTTAAAATTTTAAGAGATAAATAAAAGATGAAAAAGCAAAAAATTCGTATAAAATTGAAATCTTTCTCAGAGAGGTTAATTGAGAAGTCAGCTAAAGAAATAGTAGAAACAGCAAAGAGGACAGGTGCACAAGTAAAAGGACCAATTTCGTTACCAAATAAGATAGAAAGGTATACTATTTTAATATCTCCGCATGTTGATAAAGACGCCAGGGATCAATATGAAATTCGTACGCACAAAAGATTATTAGATATTGTGGAACAAACAGATAAAACTGTAGATGCATTAATGGGGTTAGAGTTAGCAGCAGGAGTTGAAGTTCAAATTAAGGTAGGGAATTAAAATGCTTGGAGTAATTGGAAAGAAAATAGGAATGAGTATAATTTTGAAAGAGAAAGGTATTTCAATACCTGTGACTATAATAGAGGTATTGCCTAATAGAATAGTACAAATAAAGACAAACAAAAAAGATGGATATAATGCAATACAACTTTATAACGGTACCGGTAAATTAAAAAAGAAAAAAGTAGAAACTGTAAAAGAATTTAGAATAAGTAAGCAGGAATTTAAAACAATAGGTGTGAATAATGGTAAAGATGAAATAACAGTATCGAGTTTTAAAATCGATGAAGTGGTTAAGGTTAGTGGAGTTTCTAAAGGCAAAGGATATCAAGGCACTATAAAAAGGTGGAAATTTAAATCACAAAATAAGAGTCATGGTAATTCACTTGCTCATCGAATAGCAGGTTCAACAGGGCAATGTCAAAATCCAGGAAGAGTGTTTAAAGGTAAAAAGATGGCGGGTAGAATGGGAACTGATAAAAAAACAGTAAAAAATTTAAAAATAATAAAAATTAATTTAGAACTCAATTTAATTATTATAAAAGGGGCATGTCCAGGATTTACGGGAAGTAAAGTATTAATAAAAAAAATAATGAAGAAAAAAAATGAAGTTAAAAATTAGAGATACAAGTGAAAAAATAGAAGTATCAAAAGAAGTATTTGATAGAGAATTTAAAAAGTCATTAATTCATCAAGTAGTAACATCGTACATCAAAAATTCAAGGCAGGGAACAAAAGCACAAAAAAAATATAAAAATATTAGGGGAGGGGGTAAAAAACCTTGGAAACAAAAAGGAACAGGAAGGGCTCGTGCAGGCAGTATAAGATCTCCATTATGGAGAGGAGGTTGTGTAACTTTTGCTGCAAGTAAAAAGAAATATCAGAAGAAAGTAAATAGAAAAATGTATAGAATAGCTATGTGTGCGATAATATCTCAGTTAATTCGTAAAAAAAGATTAATTGTTTTAAAGGAAATGAATGTTAATTTTATAAAAACAAAAAAACTAATTAGGAAACTGGAAGAGTTAAATATAAAAAATCTGAAAAGTCTTATAATAACGGAAAAAGAAAATAAAAAATTTGTATTATCTTCCCGTAATATACCGAATGTTAATCCTATAAACGTAAGATCAGTAAATCCGTTAAGTCTTATAAAAACAGATAAAGTAATAATCACATTAGCAGCTTTGCTAAAATTAGAGGACAAATTAAAAATATAATGACGAAATATAAATATAAAGAAAAATTATTACAAGTTTTATTAGGACCACATACTAGCGAAAAAGCTTTATTAAAAGCATCTAAAGGTAACTATGTGTTTAAAGTTTCTAAAAGAGCTAGAAAAAAAGAAATTAAAAAAGCTGTTTTGTTATTATTTGGAACAAAAGTAGACTCAGTCAGAGTAGCAAATGTGCCACAAAAAAAGAAAAGAGGTAGGTATAAAAAGGCATATGTAAAATTATTTAAAGGTGAAAATATAGAAGAATTAAATTTAAATGGGTGAGTAAAAAAAATGGCGTTATTAGTTAAAGTTAAACCGACTTCTGCGGGAATTAGGCATGCTATAAAATTAAAAAAAAGAAAAATATATAAAGGTAGGCCACAAAGGCAGTTGATAGAAGTAAAAAAGAAACATGGTGGCAGAAATAATAAAGGTAGAATTACTGTACGTCATATGGGAGGAGGACATAAACAATATTATAGACAAATAGATTTTAAAAGAAAGAAAGATAATATAACGGCTATTATTGAAAGAATAGAATATGATCCTAATAGAAATGCAAGGATAGCATTAATAAAATATAAAGATGGAGCAAGAAGTTATATTATTTCAACAAAAGGAATGAAAATAGGTGATAAGATAGAGTCAGGAAAGAATGTAGCGATAAAAAATGGTAATACATTACCATTAAAACATATTCATTTAGGAACAAAAATTAATTGTGTAGAGTTAAAACCAGGAAAAGGTGCTCAATTAATTCGTAGTGCAGGTAATTACGCTCAAGTAAGTTCTATTGACGCAGGATATGTGATAATTCGATTAAGGACAGGTAGTGTTCTTAAACTTAATTCAGATTGTCGTGCAACTATAGGACAAGTAAGTAATTCAAAATATAATCTTTGTAAATTAGGGAAAGCAGGGGTAAGAAGATGGAAGGGTATTCGACCCACAGTTAGAGGGGTCGCAATGAATCCTGTAGACCATCCTCACGGTGGTGGTGAAGGTCGTACAAGTGGAGGAAGGCATCCAGTATCACCTTGGGGAAAACAGACTAAAGGGTATAAAACACGGAAAATATAAGGAAGTTATAACATGCCACGTTCTATAAAAAAAGGTCCTTTTGTAGATAAACATCTTTTTGTAAAAATAGAAAAAGCTTTAAAAAAAAATGAAAAAAAACCAATAAAAACTTGGTCCAGACGATCTATGATTTTGCCGGATATGGTTGGGTTAACAATAGCAATACATAATGGAAGAAAACATATATCTGTTTATATTTCAGAAGAAATGGTAGGTAGAAAGTTAGGGGAGTTTGCTGTTACTCGTACGTTTAAAGGTCATAAAAAAGGTCAGATAGCTGATAAAAAATTAAGTGGTAAAAAAGAATGGAAGAAGTAAGTGCAAAATTATGTGGGGTACGATTATCTTCACAAAAAGCTAGATTAGTAGCAAATCAAATTAGAGGAAAATCAGTATATAGAGCATTGGAAATTTTACAATTTTCATCTAAAAAAGCCGCCAATATAATAAAGAAAACTTTAAAATCTGTTATTTACAGCGCAAAAAAAAATAAGGGGATTAAGTTTGAAAAATTAATAATATCTGCTATTTGGATAAATGAAGGTAAAAGTTTTAAAAGAATTTTACCAAGAGCTAAAGGTTGTTCTGATAAGATCATAAAACCTACTTGTCATGTCACTATACGAGTTAAAGAAAAAGTAGTAACATCTAACAAAGAAAAGTTCAGGACAGAGAGAGCAAAAGAGGAGAACAGATTAGGACAGGACCGATCAGTTCATTTAAGGTAAAAAAACAGTAATATCAGAGACAAGGATCGGACAGCATAGGAGAAAAGATTAGTAAAGTAATGAGGAGAGAGATGAGAAAAGTGGAGGTAAGTTTTTGTATTTAAGTTAATGTAAGTTATTTCATTTCATTTCATTTCAAGTTTTTTGCTTTAAGTTAATATAATGCAGTGCTGTACTGTACTGTACTGTACTGTGCTGTGCTGTTCTGTTCTGTTCTGTTCTGTTCTGTGTTGTGTAATGTAAAAAAAGAAGCAGTTAAGTTTTTGAGCAGCTCTGATAGTAGTGGCTATGAAAAGGCTAGGAATTGAGGTCTTGTTGGATCTTTTCGTTTCTGTTTGTAATGGTAAGTTAGTGTGTTTTTCTTTAAGTTGTTTAAGTTAAGTTGTAATGGTATGGTTTTAAATTGTTTGTGTAAGGTAAGGTTAGTTTAGGTTAGGGTTAGGTTAAGTTAAGTTATTTTAATATCAGTTGTGTTATTTTGCTTTGAGATGCTTTGAAGTGTGTTGTTTAAGTTAATGTAATGTAATAAGTTATTTTAAGTTTTTAAAGTTGTGTTGTTATGTGTTTGAGTTGTTCTTGTATTTGAGTTTGTTTGTTTTTACATTAAGTTAGTTAAAACAAGTTAATGTGGTATGTTTGTTTAGTTTAGTGGTGTAAGTTAATGTAATGTAAGTTGTGTTAACTTAATGTGGTTTGTTTGGATTGGATTGTTTGGGGGTTTGAGTTGTATTGTTTTAATATAAGTTTGTTTTGTTTTTGTAATGGGGTGGATTAAATTAATGCTTTGTAATGTGGTGTGGTATGTTTAGTGGTGTTGTGTTGTTTATTTTAATGTGTTATGTTTTGTGGTTTTAAGGTTTGTGTAATGTAAGTTTTTAAAGTTGTTATGTTATGTTATGTTATGTGTTTAGTTTTTTTAAGTTGTATTAGTTAATGTAATGTAAGTTATTTTGTTTGTGTTTTAATGTTGTTTAATTTAGTGTAGTGGGTTGTGGTTTGTTTAATGTTGAGGTGTGTTGAAGTGAGATGAGATGAAGTGTTATGGTATGTGTTGTTATGTGTTAATTTAATTTAAGTAGTGTGTTGTAGTGTAGTGTAAGTTAGTGTAGGTTAATGTTGTGTTAAGTTTTTTTGGATTGAAGTGTTTTTGATTGTTTGTTTTTGTAATGGTGTGGTTTTAAATGGTTTGTGTTGCTTTGTTTTTGATTAATGTAATTTAAGTTTTGTAATGTAATTTATAAGTTAGTGTAATGTTGTTAATGTAAGTTGTGGTATGTTTAGTTATGTGTTTTTTTTGTAATGGTTTATGCTTTTGCTTTGGTTTAAGTTAATATAAGTTATTTCATTTCATTTCATTTCAAGTTGTGGTGTTGTGTAATGTTTGGTTTTTGTTTTGTTTTGTTTTGTTTTGAAGTGTTTTAAATTGTTTTGAATTGTTTTAAGTTAGTTATGTGTAGTGTAAGTTGTGGTGTGTTGTTGTGTAATGGTTTAAATTAATATAAATTACATTATGTTAAGTTAGGTTACTTTTTTTTAAGTTAGTTATGTGTAGTTGTTGTGGTGTAATGTAATGTATTTTAATGTAGTGTGGTTTGAAGTCTTTTTGATTGTTTTAACTTAGCTTAACTTGTGGTGTAATGTAAGTTGTTTTAGTGTAGTGTAGTTGTGTTGTGTTGAAGTGTGTTGGAGTGTAGTGTAAGTAAGTTTTTAAAGTTTAAGTTGGGTTAGTTTGTATTAAGTTGTTATGTGTTAATTTGTTTAAGTTGTGTTGGTTTACATTAAGTTGTGGTGTTGTTGTTTTGAAACGATACGATACGATTTGTAATGATTTGATTTGAATTCTTTTGTAATGGTATGTTTTGAAATGAAATGAAATGAATTGATATCATTTGTTTTGTTTTGTTTTGTTTTGTTTTGAAGTGTTTTAAATTGTTTTATGTTATGTTATGTTGTTATGTTTTGAAGTCATTTGAATTGTTTTGTAATGGTATGTTTTGTAATGTAATGTAATTGATTGTGGTATGTAATGGTTTGAAGTGTTTTTGATTGTTGTGGTTTGTTTAATGTTGAGGTGTGTTGAAGTGAGATGAGATGAAGTGTTATGGTATGTTATGTTATTTTCTTTTATGTGTTAAATTAATTTAAAACAAGTTAATGTAATGTGGGGTGGTTTGTAATAGTTTAGTGGTGTAAGTTAATGTAATGCTTTGTAATGTAATGTAATGTAATGTAATTTAATTTAATTTTTTTTAAGTTAGTTATGTGTATTTTGTTTAATGTAATGCTTTGTATTAAGTTAAGTTATTTCATTTCAAGTTGTGGTATGGTATGGTATGGTATGGTATGTTTTGGTTTGTAATGTAATGGATTGTTTTTTAGTGTAATGGTTTTAAATTGTTTGTTTGGATTAATGTAATAAGTTGTAATAAGTTGTGATGTTTTAAATTGTTTTGTTTTAAGTTGTTTTGACTTGTTTTAAATTGATATGTTTTGAAGTGTTTTAAATTGTTTTGTAATTCAAGTTAGTGTAGTGTAGTGTAGTGTTGTGTTGTAGTGTAATGGTGTGTTTTGGTTTGGGGTGTTATGGTTTTAAATTGTTTGGTTTAATTTAATGGTGTTGTTGTTTTTGTTTTTGAGGTTTTTTTTTATTTTTGGGGTTTGTTTGTTTGTGTTGAATGTGATTTTTTTTTTGTAATGTTTTAAGTTGTTTTTTTTATTTTAGATTTTTTTTTTGTAATGTAAGGAAAGGAAGTTGGGAATGGAAGTAGTAAAAAGTAATGTAACATCACGATTAGGCATGGAAAGTGAAAGTAAATAGTAAGGACGATCAAATGGGTAAAAAAGTAAATCCAATAGGTATGAGATTAGGAATTAGAAAAAATCATTTGGCAATTTGGTTTGCTGAGAGACGAAATTATTCTTTATTATTAAAGAAAGATATTGAAGTTAGAAAGGTTATAGAAAAACGTTTAAAAAATGTTAATACTAAACTAAATATAAGTCGAATATGTATTGAACGCACTGCTAATAATGCTAGTGTTATTATTTATACAGCAAGACCAGGTATTGTAATTGGTAAAAACGGAGAAGAGGTAGATAAATTAAGAAATGAAGTAAATAAAATTATGGGCATAAAAACACAAATTGAAATTGAAGAAATAAAAAAACCAGAAATAGACGCTAAAATAATAGCTCAAAATATTGCAGTACAATTGGAAAACCGTGTAATGTTTCGTCGTGCTATGAAAAGAGCAGTACAAAATGCAACGAGATTAGGTGCTAAAGGCGTTAAAATAAAATTATCAGGTAGATTAGGAGGGGCAGAAATTGCTAGAAAAGAATGGTATAAAGAGGGTAGAGTACCTTTACATACTTTACGTGCAAATATAGATTATTATAAAGAAGAAGCATTTACTAATTATGGGGTGATAGGGATAAAGGTTTGGGTATTTAAAGGAGAAATATTAGGAACTATGCAAGACGTAAAGACCTTATATTTTAAAAAAAATAAGGAGGAAAATGTTACAGCCTAAAAAGACGAAATTTCGTAAACATCAAAAAGGACGGAATAGAGGTATCGCTTATCGTGGAAATGATGTAAAGTTTGGGGAATATGGAATGAAAGCATTAGTTAATAGTAAGATAACATCAAGACAAATAGAAGCAGGTCGAAGAGCAATCACTAGGCATGTAAAACGTGGTGGGAAAATTTGGATACGGGTTTTTCCAGATAAGCCAATTACAAAAAAACCACTTGAAGTACGTATGGGAAAAGGCAAAGGATCTGTGGAGTATTGGGTAGCACGAATAAAACCAGGAAAAATAATTTATGAGATTGAAGGAGTAAATGAAGAAGTAGCAAAGGAAGCTTTAGCATTAGCAGCTCAAAAAATGCCATTTATTACTAATTTTGTTAAAAAGGTAATTATGTAAGTTATGAAAAATAAAAAAAAGGAAGAAAAATCTATTGAAGACTTAAAAAACAAAGTATTGTCATTATTAAATGAACAAGTTAAGTTAAGAATGCAAAAACGAATAGGACAAGTAAATAAAATGCATTTATTTAAAAAGATACGTAGAAACATTGCGCGGTTAAAAACTAAAATTAATGAAAAATTAGGTAAAGAGTAGTATGAAAAGTAATAGAAAAGTAAGAAAAATTAAAGGTAAAGTAATTAGTAATAAAATGAAGAAAACAATTGTTGTTGTAATAGAAAGGAAATTTAAACATAAAACATATTGTAAATATGTAAAAAGATCAAAAAAAATAAGTGTGCATGATGCACAAAATAAAGCAGAAATAGGAGATTTAGTTGAGTGTGCAGAAAGTTTAAAATTGTCTAAAAAAAAATCTTGGATTTTAATTAAAATTTTAAAAAATAAAAAGTAAATGGAACAATGATACAAACACAAACTAATTTAGAACTAGCAGATAATAGTGGAGCAAAAAAAGTGCAATGTATAAAAGTATTAGGAGGGTCTCGTCGTAGATATGCTAAAATAGGGGATTTGATAAAAATAACAGTTAAAGAAGCAATACCTAAAGGTAAAGTAAAGAAAGGGCAAGTAATGAAAGCAGTGGTAGTTCGCACAAAAAAAGGTATAAGACGTAAGGACGGTTCAATAATTAGATTTGATAGTAATGCAGTAGTATTATTAAATGATACTACAGAACAACCTGTTGGGTCTCGGATATTTGGCCCTGTAACAAGAGAATTACGTACAGAAAGATTTATGAAGATTGTGTCTTTGGCGTCAGAGGTATTATAAAAAAGATATGTACAAAATAAAACGTAATGATGTAGTAATAGTAATAACTGGGAAAGAAAAAGGTAAAATTGGTAAAGTAAAACGGATAAGTAAAAATAAAGTGTGGGTTGTAGGAATAAATATAAGAAAACATCATAAAAAAAATAAAGGAAAAACAATAGGAGGTATAATTAAAAAAGAAGCCTCAATAAATTATTCAAATGTAGCTATTTTTAATTCAGCAAAAGGTAAAGCAGATAAGAAAAAGTAAAACGGTTTGGTTTAGTAAAAATAAAGTGTGAGTACCTATTTAAATCAAAAAATTAATTAAAAAGCCAAGAAAAAATGAAGAGTATTAAATTAAAGTATTTTAACATAATGCGAATCCCAACAATAAATAAAGTAACTTTAAATATGGGTTTGGGGAAAACAGTAGAAAGAAATGATAAAAATTTAATTGAAAAAGCAGAAAAAGATTTAAAAAAAATAACAGGACAAAAACCAATTATTACAAAAGCACGGAAATCTATTGCTAGTTTTAAATTACGTTTAGGATTTCCCATTGGAATAAAAGTAACTTTAAGAAGAAAACGTATGTGGGATTTTTTAGATAGATTAATTAACTTAGCCATTCCAAGAATAAGAGATTTTCGTGGTTTAAATAAAAAATCGTTTGATGGGTATGGAAACTATACATTAGGATTAAAAGAACAAATAATATTTCCAGAAATAGATTATGACAAAATAAATGGTATACGCGGTTTAAATATTACAATAACAACAACAGCAAAAAGTGATAAAGAAGGTTTGGAACTTCTTAGTGCTTTAGGTTTTAAATTTAAAAAAGAATAAAAAAAAGAGGTCTTATTTTAATGGCTAAGAAGAGTATTATAGAGAGAGAATTAAAAAGAAGACGTATAGTTAAAAAATATTATAAACGTAGAAATAATTTAAAAAAAATAATCAATAATATAAAAACATCAGCTGAAGAAAAATTTAAAGCCCAATTAAGATTACAATGTTTACCTAGAGATTCAAATCCAATAAGACAAAGAAATAGATGTGTTATTACAGGAAGACCACGAGGATATTATAAAAAGTTTGGAATGAGTCGTAATAAATTAAGGGAAGCTGCTATGATGGGTTATATACCTGGGTTAACAAAAGCAAGTTGGTAATGTAATGGTAATAAAAATAGGAAAGTAAAAAAATGAATATGCAAGATACTATATCAGATATGTTAACAAGAATTCGTAATGCACAACTAGCATATATGGAAACAGTGTTTATTCCAAATTCAAAAATAAAATTAGAAATAGCAAGAATTTTAAAAGAAGAAGGTTATATTTCATATTATGAAAATGATAAAACAAATATAAAAATTAAATTAAAATATTTTAAAGGCAAACCTGTAATAGAGAAACTAAAACGTATTTCTAAACCTTCTTTACGTATTTATCATAGTAAAGATCAGTTAAAAAAAGTAGAAAGTGGTTTGGGTATCACTATAATATCAACTTCAAAAGGAATAATGACATCTTATGAAGCAAGAAAAAAAGGAATAGGTGGTGAGGTGATTTGTTTTATCAGTTAAAAATCCTCAAATAAAAGACCTCAAACAAACTCCATTACATTACATAACACCCCAACTTAATTATATTAATTTAATCCATTACAAAACAGACCAACACAACTTAAAACAAAACAAATCAAATTAAATTAAATCAACTCATCTCATCTCAACAACTCCATTACAAAACAGACCAATCAAAACAACTAAACTTAATACCAAACGACCTCAAAGCAAAGCAAAGCAAAGCACCTCAATTCATATCAAAACAATCCAAAAGCATTACAACTTAACACAAATTAACTTAAATCCAAAACAAAACAAAAACATAACACTAAACCTCAAACAAAACAAAACAAACCCAATCAAATCAAACCAACACACTTCAACACAACACAAACCAAACCATTACACCACAACTTAAAAAAAACCAAAACTTAAACTTAAAATAAAACCCTCAACAAAGCATAAACCATTACACACTAACTTAATCAAAACCAAAACCAAAACCAAAAAACAATTCAAAACCACACATTACAACACATCTCATCTCAAAGCATAACACCTCAACTAACAACTTACAAAACATAACACCTCAGACCAAAAAATAAAAAAAACAAAACTAAAATCCAAAACATAACACCTCAATACAAAGCATATAAAAGCAACACATAACTCAACTTAATCCATTACAAAAACAATCCAAAACAATTTAAACAACTAAACAAAACTTAATACAAAATAAAATAACTTAATGTAAAAAAACAAAAACAAAAACCAACACATAACAACCTTACACCACACTAACTTAATACAACTTACATTGCATTACATTACACACCTCATTATTCCAAAAAAACAAAATAAATAACACCAAAAACAAAACAATCAAATAAAAGAACAAATCAAATCCAAACCAAAAATAAAAAACAAAACCAAACATTACAAAAACACACCATTACAACTAAACTCAACAACACCTCAAAGCAACTCAATTTCACAACATCACATCAATACAACAACAAAGCTCAACTCAAATACAACGTAACGTAACTCAATCCAATCCAATCCAAATAACAACAGCAACTCAAAACACCACAACTTATAACACAACACTAATACCAAAAGACCTCAATCAAAAACATAACAACACATAACTAATCCAACTTATATTAAAACAATCCAAAACTTAAACTTAATATAACAACTTACCTCAACAAAAATAAAACAACACACAACTAAACCTAAACCTCAATCAAAAACAACACAAAATAACATACCTAAAAAATATAAACTTAAAAAGCATTAAAACAAAACAACACACCTCAAGCCATTACAAACCATACCATACCATACCAGAAAACATAACACAACATCTCAATCCAAAACAACAAAACTTAATCAAAAACATAACACCTCAATAACAATAACAAAGCATATCAACACACACTAACTTAATCCAAACTATTACAACTCAAAAAACCAAACATTACAACTTAACACAAACCAAAAATAAAAAACAAACCCAAAGCATTACATTAACTTAATACAACTAAACTTAAACCACAAAGCATTAACCCAACACAACTTATATAACTTACACAAACTTAGGTAGGAGTAATGTTAAAACAAAACTTAACACATAACACCAAAAACAAAACAATCAAATAAAAGAACAAATCAAAAACAAAACAATTTAAAACAAAAGACTTCAACACAACTTTAAATAAATTACACTAACTTAAGTTAACACATAACATACCATAACAACTTACAAAACATTACACCACAAGTTAAGTTAAAACCACACCACTAAACACATTAAAACAATTTAAAACCACATTAAGTTAACACAACTTACATTACACAACACCTTACAACAACTTAACTTAACTTAACCTTACAAAAAACAACACCTTACACTAATTTAATCCATTACAAAAAATATAAAAAACATAACACCAAAAAACAAACACCTCAAAACAACACATTACAGACCAGACCAGACCAAAAAAACAAAAACCAAAGCATAAACCATTACAAAAAAAACCAAACACAATCCAAAAAACTAAACCTCAAAGCATATCAAAGCAACACAAAGCAAAGCAAAGCAACTCATCTCAAACCAAAAACAAAACAACACATTACATAACTAAACCTCAATACAACAACAAAGTATTACAACTCACCCCACACTAACTCAATCCAATCCCCAACAAAGCATTACAAAACTTAATGTAAAAAACAATCAAAAACATAACAACGAACACTTACACTAATGTAATGTAATGTAATGTAATGTAATGTAAAAAACAAAACAAAACAAAACAAAAGACTTCAAATCATTTCAAACTAAACACAACTCAAAAAAACTCAAACAAACAAACATAACTAATCCAACTTAATACAACATTAAACAAACCACAAAACATTACATCTCATCTCATTACACCACAACTCATTAACTTATATTAAAGTCAACTTATATTATATTAACTCAATACAACTAAACTTAAACCAATACAAACCACAACTTTAAAAACTTACATTAATGTAAAAAACAAAACCACAATTCAAAACAATCAAATCAATTCAAAAGACTTCAAATCATTTCAAACTTACACAAACTACACTACACATAACTAACTTAAAAAAACAAAACTTAACTTAATACAACTTGTTTTAAATTAATGTAATGTAAATTAATACAAAAAACAATACAAACCAACTAATAAAATACACTAACTTAAGTTAATACAAAATAAAATAACATAACATAACATTACATTACACCACACCACTAAACACTTCCACACCACACGTTGAGTTGGTTTAAGTTAAGTTATTTCATTTCAAGTTAGTGTAGTGTAAGTTGTTGTGTTGTGTAGTGTAATGTAAGTTGTGGTATGTTTAGTTAATCCAAAACATAACAAATAAAATGACTTCAAACCATTACAAAAAAAAAACAATTCAAAACACTTCAAAACATTTCAAAACAACATAACATAACATAAAACACTTCAAAACATATCAATTTAAAACATCACAACTTATTACATTAATCAAAACAAAAACATTACAAAACATAACATAACACATTAATCCAAACTAAACCATTACAAAAACAACCACAACTTAAAAGACCTCAATCAAAAACAATCAAATCCAACTCATCTCAACAACACCTCAATACAAAGCATAACTTAAAGTAAAAATAAACAAAACTTAAAGCAACACATAACACCTCACCTCAAATAAAAACAACTTAAATCAATTCATCTCATCTCAACAACAAATCATAACTTAAAGCAACATTACACAACTTACACAAGTCAACGTAACTACACTAACTTAAAATAAAAACTAAACACATTAGAAACATTACAACTTACATTACACTACACATAACTAACTTAACTTGTTTTGAATTGTTTTTGATTGTTTTGGATTAAATTAAATTACAAAAAAACAATTACATTACATTACAAAGCATTACATTAACTTACACTAACTTACATTAACCTAAACTAAACTAAAACACATTAAAACAATTTAATTTAATTTAAAACAACCTTACAACAACCTACACAAAATACACTACAATAACTTGAAATGAAATAACTTAACTTAACCCAACACATAACACTTCAACACAACACAACCCAAACAAACTCCATTACAAACCAAACCAAACAAAACCAAACCATTACAAACCAACTTAAAAAACAAACCAAAAACCCAACCTTAACCTTACACAACCCCTTAAAACAACTTAAAACAAAACAAAACAAAACAAAACACAACACAAAAAATACAACTTACAAAGCAACACAACACACTTCATCTCATCTCATCTCAACACACTACACATAACTAATCCAACTTAGTTTGTTTTAAATTAATTTAATCCAACACATTACTTGAAGTGAAAGGCTCTTAAATTATGTTGTGTTTTAGTTAGTTAGTATTAGTTGTACAATAAAATTGTTTTTAGTAAAAAACAGTTACTTCTGAAATAAAAGGAGAAAAAGTGTCAAAAATAGCTAAATGTCCAATTAAAATACCTGATAACGTTGATATAATTTTAGATAAAGAAATTGTAATGATAAGTGGTAAAAATGGAAGATTATTTTTAAAAAAACATTCATCAGTTTTAATCGTAAAAGAAAACAAAAAATTAAAATTTCATTCAAAATTAAAAAAAAATTGGGTAATAGCTGGAACAATGAGAGCATTAGTTAATAATATGATTATTGGAGTATATAAAGGATTCACTAAAAAATTAGAAATTAATGGAGTAGGATATAGAGCAAAAATAAATGGTAGAAGGATTAATTTAATGCTAGGATATTCCCATAGAATTGAATATAAATTACCTAAAAATATATTAGCAGAAACTTATGGTAATACTGTAATAGTTTTAAAAAGTGCACATAAACAAATGCTAGGTAAAGTTGCTGCTGAAATACGTTCAGTTCGCCCTATAGAATCTTATAAAGGCAGAGGAATACGTTATAGTGACGAAAAAATTAAATATAAAGAAGTTAAAAAAAAATAAGAGTGAACATAAGTATGAAATTAAAAATAAAAAAAGAAATTCGTAAAAAAAGAGTAAGATTTAAAATACGTAAAAACTTTATTGAATCTATTTGTATTAAAAGAACATCAAAAAATATATATGCGCAAATTTTATCAACAGATAGGAGAAAGGTTTTGGTAAGTGCTTCTTCTTTAGATAAAGATATAAAAAAAAATATAGAAAACATTAAACTTAAACCCAAACCCATGGACATAGCAAAAAGAGTAGGACTAATTTTAGCTAAACGTGCAAAAAAAATAGGTGTTGGTGTTACTAAAAAAATATCGTTTGATCGTTCTGGATTTAAATATTATGGGCGTATAAAAGAATTAGCTGAAGGGGCTAGGAAAGGTGGTTTATTATTTTAATAAAGGTTAATAATGATGAAGACAGAAAAAAAAGAAAGTGATTTTAAAGAAAAATTAGTAAAGATAAATCGTGTTTCTAAAGTAGTAAAAGGAGGAAGAATATTTGGTTTTTCTGCTACAATAATAATAGGTAATGGAAAAGGTACCATTGGCTTTGGAAAAGGTAAAGCGAGGGAGGTTTCAGTTGCTATTCAAAAAGCGATTGAAAAAGCTAAAAGAAATTTAATTGTTATTAATTTAAATGGGTTTACTTTACAACATAAAATTTATTGTACATATGGTGCTTCTAAAATATTTATGCAGCCAGCTCATACAGGGACTGGGATCATTGCAGGGGGGGCAATGAGAGCAGTGTTAGAAGTAGCAGGTATATATGATGTATTAGCTAAATGTTATGGATCAACTAATCCAATAAACGTAGTAAAAGCAACGCTAAAAGGATTAGAAAAAATGTATAATCCAGAATATATAAAAAAAAAGAGAGGATAATAAATTTAGATACGTAATTAAGGTAAAAGGATATACCCTACCCTAATATAATATTATGTAATGTGTTTAATGGTTTGAGTTGTTTTAATATAAGTTTGTTTTGTTTTGTTTTGTTTTATGTTATGTTATGTTATGTTGTTTTAATGGTTTGTGTTTTGTAAATGTAATGGTTTGTAATAGTTTTAAATTGTTTTAAGTTGTTTGATTGAAGTGTTTTTGATTTGATTTGTTCTTTTATTTGATTGTTTTGATTAATGTAATAAGTTGTTTTATGTTATGTTATGTTATGTTGTTATGTTTTGAAGTCATTTGAATTGTTTTGAATTAAATTGTGGTTGTTTTTGTAATGGTATGGTATGGTATGGTTTGTAATGAATTGATTTTATTTGTTATGTTTTGTTTTAAATTGTTATGAATTGTGTTGATATGTTTTGGATTAACTAAACATACCACAACTTACATTACACTACACAACATAACAACTTACACTACACAAAATACACTACAATAACTTGAAATGAAATAACTTAACTTAAACCAACTCAACGTGTGGTATGTTTTGTTGTGTGGTGTAATGTAATGTAATGTAATGTTGTTATGTTATGTTATGTGTTAATGTAATGGTGTTTTGTGGTATGTTTGTTTTGTTTTGTTTTGTTTTGTTTAGTTTAGTGGTGTGTAATGTAAATTAATTTAATTTGTTTTAAATTTTTTTAAGTTAGTGTATTTTGTGTAGTGTAAGTTGTTGTGTTGTGTAGTGTAATGTAAGTTGTGGTATGTTTAGTTAATGCTTTGTGGTTTACAAAACAAAACAAAAAAAAACATTAAATTATTTTAATGTGGTGTAATGTAATGTTGTTTAAGTTAGTGAGTTGAGATGAGATGAAGTGTATTAGTGTTGTTATGTTATTTTATGTGTTGCTATGCTTTGTAAGGTTAGGGGTTGTGTTGTGTTGAAGTGTGATGAGATGAAGTGTTGTTATGATATGTGTTGAAGTGAAGTGTGTTGTGTTGTTATTTGTTGTGTAAGGTTGTTTTAAATTGTTTTAATGTGTTTTAGTTTAGTTTAGGTTAATGTAAGTTAGTGTAAGTTAATGTAATTGTTTTTGTAATGTAATGTGGTGTGGTATGTTTAGTGGTTTATGTTTTAATTTAATTTTAGTGTATTTTATTTGTTTTAGTGTAGTGTGTTTGTTACACCTCACTTCAACTTAAACCATTACAACTTACATTAAGAAGTGTGTTAGTGTATTTTGTTTTAGTGTTGTAAGTATTTTAAATTAACTTACACATTCAAACTACACTAATAACAACTTACAAAACATTACATTACACAAACCTACATTACACCTACAAAACTTACAAAACAAAAGACTTCAAACTCAACTCATTACAAAACACAACAAAACTTAATACAACTTAATAATGTAAAAGAACAAACCCAAACTTAAAAACAAAACAAAACAAAACAAAACAAAAACAATTCAAAAACAAACTAACCTAACACAACTTTAAAAACTTGAAATGAAATGAAATGAAATAACTTAATACAACTTTAAAAAACACAACACAAAAACCACAAAACAAAACATTACATTACATTAACTAAACATACCACAAACCAACTCAACTCAACTTAACTTAACCTTACACAAACTAACACATTACAACTTAATGTAAAAAACTAAACACATAACAACTTTAAAAACTTAATGTAATGTAAAAAAACAAAACCACAATTCAAAACAATCAAATAAAAGAACAAATCAATTCAAAAGACTTCAAATTCAAACTCAAACTCAAACTCAACAACAAAGCTACTCAACTCATCTCATCTCAACAACACCTAACCTTACACTACACAAACTCAATACAAACTTATATTACACTAACTTATTAAGTTTTTAAAGTTGGGGTCTGTTTGTTTGGGTATTTTGTTTGTGTAATGGTTTAAGTTTGTGTTGCTTTGGATTAGTGTAGTTTGTTTAAGTTGTTATTTTGTTTTTACAAAACATTACATTAATTTGTTTTAAATTACATTAAGTGAGTGGTTAAGTAAGTATGCTGTGAGTGAAATGGTATGTAAAATATATAACACAAAAGAAAAGAAAAGCAAAAGGAAAATATAAAGGTAAAGGAATGTGTTGTAATGTTTTTGTATGGATTAAAAAAAGTATAAATAAGAAATAAAAGAGGAAAATTTGTAAAAGCAAAGGAGAATTTGAAATTGAAATTAAATAAATTAAATAATTGTGTAATGGGTTATAAAAAAGAAAAAAAAAGAAGAGGTAGGGGAATTGGTTCAGGAAAAGGAAAAACATGTGGGAAAGGACATAAAGGTCAAAAGGCAAGGTCAGGAAAAAAAATAAAAAGAGGTTTTGAGGGAGGTCAATTACCTTTAAAGCGTATAATACCTAAAATGGGGTTTATTTCAAGAAAATATGGAGTTTCAAAATCAAAAGAAGTACGTATTTGTGAATTGGCAAAAATAAAAAATAATATGATTGATATAAGAACATTAAAATCAGCTAAGTTAATAAAAAAATCTACTAAAGTTGTTAAAATAATTAGTTCAGGTTCAGTTTTATTTTTAGGCGAAATAAGAAAAAAGCCAGTTATTATTAGAGGAATAAATGTAACAAAAAGAGTACGTAATGATATTGAAAAAAATGGGGGAAAGATAGAGAGTAAATGATTAATAAAACCTATAAAAAACTTAGAAAAAAAATTCTGTTTATTTTAGTTTCCATTCTAATTTATAGAATAGGAGCACATATTACAGTGCCTGGAATTAATATTTATCAAGTATCTATTTTATTTAAAGAAAATAGTGCCATTAATTTATTTAATATGTTTTCTGGTGGAGCATTGGAGAGAATGAGTATTTTCTCGCTTGGGTTAATGCCTTATATTTCAGCTTCAATAGTTATACAATTAATGGCTGGAACTGGAAGGGGAAGGTTTATAGATGGAGAAGTAGGAAGAAATAAGATAACAAAATATATAAGATTTAGTACAGTTGTATTAGCTGTTATACAATCTGTAGGTATAGCAATAGGATTAGTAGGAAGTAAGATTGTATATTATAAGTGTGGTATTTTTTATTTAACAATTATATTAACCTTTGTTACTGGAGCTATATTTTTAATGTGGTTAGGTGAACAAATAACAGATAAAGGAATAGGCAATGGGATTTCATTAATAATTTTGTCAGGTTTAGTTTCAGGTTTACCAAAGGTGTTAGGTAAAACATTATATTTGACAAAAAAAGACTCGTCATGGAATTATATTCCCATTTTACAATTTATCATATTGGTGATGATAACTATCACTTTAGTTGTTATTATAGAAAATGGTCAAAGAAGACTTAAGATAAATTATCCACGTAGAGTAATAGGAAATAAAATGTATGCTAGTCAAAGTAGTTATTTGCCTGTTAAATTTAATATTGCAGGGGTAATGCCTTCTATATTTGCTTCAAATATTTTATTATTTACAGCTTCAATAGGACAGTGGATGAATAAATCAATACCCTTAAGTTTAAGTCCAGGTCAGCCTTTATACATAATTCTGTTTGTTTTAGCTGTAATATTTTTTTCTTTTTTTTATACAGCTTTAGTTTTTAATTCTAAAGAGGTGTCTATTAAATTAAAAAAATCGGGAGCTTTTATTCCTGGGTTAAGGCCAGGTGAAAAAACAGCTATATATATAGAGAAAGTAACAAAAAGATTAACATTATTTGGAGCCATATATATTACATTTTTTTCTATAATACCACATTTTATTATGGTATATTGTAAAATACCAGTTGCAGGTTGCGGCACATCAATCTTAATAATAGTAGTCGTTGTAATGGATTTTATATCTCAAATACAGTCTTATTTAATGTCAAATAAGTATGAAATGATAATAAAAAAACATAGGATATAGGAAATGAAAGTGAGAACATCTGTAAAAAAAATATGTAGAAATTGTAAAATGATACGCAGAAAAGGAATAATAAGAGTTATATGTATGGATTTACGTCATAAGCAAAGGCAAGGTAGGAGAGTTTAGTTTATGGCACGTATTGCAGGGATTAATATACCAGATAATAAACAAGTATGGGTGGCTTTAACATATATTTATGGAATAGGAAAGTATAGAGCTAATAGTATTTGTAAAAAAATAGGTATTACTAACACTAGAAAAGTAAGAGATTTAAATACAACACAATTAGATAAAATACGTAAAACCATTAGTAATTTTGTTGTAGAAGGAGATTTACGCCGTGAAGTTGCAATTAATATAAAAAGGTTAATAGATTTAGGGTGTTATAGAGGTTTAAGACATAAACGAGGTCTTCCAGTCCACGGACAACGTACAAAAACAAATGCCCAAACTTGTAAAAATATAAACAAAGGAAGAAAAATTATATGGCATCTAGAAAAAAAAGAAAAAATATAAAAAAATTACGGAAATCAAAAGAAATTATAGATGCCGTTGCGCATATAAATGCTTCTTTTAATAATACTATTGTTACAATAACAGATAGAAATGGAAATACTTTAGCTTGGGCAACTTCAGGGGGAGAAGGTTTTAGAGGATCGAGAAAAAGTACTCCATTTGCTGCTCAAAGAGCAAGCGACAAAGCAGCAAAAACAGCAGCAGAATATGGAATAAAAAATATAGATGTAATAGTTAAAGGACCAGGTCCTGGTAGAGATTCAGCAGTTAGAGCATTGAATGCTCATGGAATAAATGTAAAAAGTATTACAGATGCAACTCCAATACCACATAATGGATGTCGTCCACCTAAAAGAAGAAGAGTATAAAGGAAATAATATATGGCACGTTATTTGGGACCAAAATGTAAGTTGGCCCGTAGAGAAGGTACAGATCTATTTTTAAAAAGTGTGAGGGGGTCTATGTCTATAAAAAAAAAATGTAAAATAGATAAGACGCCGGGACAAAATAAAAAGCATCGGACTAGAATAACAGAATATGGAAAGCAGTTGCGGGAGAAACAAAAAGTTCGAAGAATTTATGGGATTTTAGAAAAACAATTTAAAAATTACTATAAAAAAGCAGCTAAAAAAAAAGGTGCAAAAGGAGAATACTTGTTGCAGAGTTTAGAAGCTAGATTAGATAATATAGTGTATAGAATGGGATTTAGTGTTACTCGTGCTGAGGCAAGACAATTAGTAAATCATAAAGCTATAAAAGTTAATGGGAAAACAGTAAATATAGCTTCTTGTAAAATAAAAATAGGTGATAGAATTTCTGTCAGGGAAAAATCTAGGAATCAAACAAGAATAAAAAATGCACTTGCATTTGCAAATAAGGTAAAATGGGTTCAGGTAAATGTAAATAAGATGGAAGGCATTGTAAAATATTTACCGGCAAGGATTTCTACAGACATTAATGAAAAGTTAATCGTAGAATTATATTCTAAGTAAATAATAGGTAATTATATTATGATTTCAAGTTTAGTAAAAGAGTTTATTCGTCCAAGTAATATAAAAGTAGAAGAGATTAGTAAAAATCATTCAAAAATAGTTTTAGAACCTTTTGAACGTGGTTTTGGGCATACATTAGGAAATGCATTACGTCGTATTATGTTATCTTCTCTGACAGGGTGTGCAGTGATAGAAGCAGAAATAAAGGGTGTACAGCATGAATATAGTGTAATAGAAGGTATAAAAGAAGATGTAATAGAAATAATTCTTAATATTAAAGAAATTGCAATAAAAATACATGGTCGTGATGAGGTAGAATTATTATTAAATAAATCAGGTCCTGGAATAGTAAAAGCAGGTGATATAAAGGCAAGACATGATGTAGAGATAATAAATCCAGATCAAGTTATTGCGCATTTAAATGCACATGGAAAAATAAATATGAAATTACGTTTTGTTAGAGGAAGAGGCTATGAACCCGCTTATTTACGTAAGAAATCAGATAGGAAAATTGGTCGGATCCCGATAGATGCAAACTTTAGTCCTGTAAGAAGAGTAGCATATTTGGTAGAAGCAGCAAGAGTAGAACAAAATACTGATTTAGATAAGTTAATAATAGAGTTAGAAACAAATGGAACAGTAGAACCAGAAGAAGCAATACGTAAGTCAGCAAGAATTTTAAGAAATCAATTAGATTTTTTTGTGGATTTATCTTGTGAAAAAAAACAAGAGGTAGAGGAAGGAGTGGTAAGAGAGAGAGAAAGGAGAACAGATAAAAAAATAGATCAGGCTTTACTTTTGCCTGTGGAAGATTTGGAGTTAACGGTTAGAAGTGCAAATTGTCTTAAAGCTGAAAATATTTATTATATTGGAGATTTAGTGAAAAGAACAGAAGTTGAATTATTAAAAACACCTAATCTTGGAAAAAAATCATTAAATGAAATTAAAAATATTTTAAAGGTTAGAGGTTTATCATTAGGAATGCATATTGATTTATGGCCACCTGGAAAAAAAAATTAATAAAGGTAAAAAAATATGCGGCATCGTAAAAAGGGTCGTCATTTAAATAAGAGTGTATCACATCGTAAATCTATGTTTAAAAATTTATGTTTATCGTTAATAAAATATGAAAAAATAAGAACAACATTATCAAAAGCAAAGGAATTACGTTTTTATATAGAACCGTTAATTACCTTATCTAAAAAAGATACAGTATCTAATCGTAGATTAGCATTTAATAAGATAAAATCTAAAGAAATTGTAGGTAAATTATTTAATAAAATAGGTCCTCGGTATGTTATGCGTAATGGAGGTTATATAAGAATTTTAAAATGTGGTTTGCGACATGGAGATAAAGCTATAGTAGCATTAGTCTTATTAACATAACTTAAAAAAAGGAGAAAAAAGATGGTACGTGGTGTGAATAAAGTGATAATAATAGGTAATTTAGGTAAAGATCCAGAAATACGTTATTCAGCAAATGGAAATACAGTCTGTAATTTTAGAATAGCAACAACAGATATATGGAGAGACAAGCAGAGTGGACAAACAAAAGAACGTACAGAATGGCATACAATTGTCGTTTTTAACAAGTTGGCATCTATTGTACAACAATATTTAAAAAAAGGTTTGAGAGTTTATATTGAAGGACGCCTTCAAACTAGAAAATGGCAAGAAAAAAATGGACTAGAAAGATATATTACAGAAATAGTAGCAAGTGAGCTCCAAATAATAGATTTTAAGGTTGTTAGTAAAATAGTTAAAAAAAACAATGATAAGTTTGATGATGTAATACCTTTTTAAATAAAGGAGAAAAATGAATGTATGCAGTTATAAAATGCGGAAGTAAACAATACTTTGTAAAAGAAGGACAAAAAATAAAAATAGAAAAAGTCAAATTAGAAGTTGGAGAATTATTTGACATAAATAAGGTACTTATGATTGATAAAAAAAATAACAAAATAGAAATAGGAAAACCATTTGTTAATAAAGCTAAGGTTAGTGCAGAGATACTTGCACATAAAAGAGACAAAAAAATTAAAATAATACATTTTAAAAGACGCAAACATCATTTAAAACAACAAGGACATAGACAATGGTTTACTGAAATTAAGATTTTAAAGATAAAAGGAAATTGATTTAATGGCTCAAAAAAAGGCAACAGGTAGTTCAAGAAATGGAAGAGATTCACATTCTAAAAGGTTAGGTATAAAGTTATATGGCGGACAATATGTTAATTCAGGAAACATAATAGTAAGACAGCGTGGTACTAAAGTTCATGCTGGTAAAGGTGTAGGGATAGGAAAAGATCATACATTATTTGCATTAAGCAATGGATACATTAAATATCATAAAAAAGGTAAACGTAAAAGTGTTAGAATAGTATGCATTTTATAGATGAAGCTTGGATTGTAATTGAAGCAGGTAAAGGTGGGAACGGATGTTTAAGTTTTAGCAGTCTTATATATGGTGCAGATGGTGGTAATGGGGGCAATGGAGGTAATATTTTTTGTATTGGAGATAAATATTTAAACACATTGCTTCATTTTAATTATAAAAAATTTTATAAAGCAGAAAATGGGAGAAATGGAAAAGCTCAAAAAAAGAATGGAATAAAAGGTAAAGATCTCTTTATTACTGTACCTGTTGGTACAAGTCTAAGAGATGCTCAAACTTGGGAAATAATAGGAGAAATTAGCAAACATAGTCAAAAAATCAAGATTGCAAAGGGTGGAAATAGTGGAATTGGAAATTTTAAAAAAAACTTAAGTAAAATTAGGAAAGGTACATTTGGAGAATGTCGTAAATTATATATTGAATTAAAATTGATAGCAGATGTAGGATTATTAGGTTTGCCTAATGCAGGTAAATCAACATTAATTAGATCAGTAACATCCGCTTTACCAAAAATAGCAAGTTATCCATTTACTACATTAAGACCTTATTTAGGCTTAGTAAAATTAAATAAGAAATATAGTTTTATTATAGCAGATGTACCAGGAATATTTGTTGGTACTGCTCTAGATGAAAGTTTGGGTTTAAAATTTATAAAACATTTTAATCGTATAAAAATTATTTTAAATTTAATAGATGTAATGGGTAATGATTTTATAGAAGTTACATTAGGTATGATTAGAGAAATAAAAAAAATTTATATTGACATTTTTAAAATACCGAGGTGGTTAATTTTGAACAAATTAGATAGGATACCTAAATTTAAAAAAAAACAATTAATAGAAAATGTTAGTAAAGGGTTAGTTTGGAGAAATAAGAAGAATTTGTTTTTTATATCGGCTAAAAACCTGTATGGATGTTATGAATTAATGAAATCAGCATTTATTTATTTGAAAAGAGGAAAGAATGGATAAAAAAAGAGAAAGACGTAGTCACCAGAATTCAAGTAAACGGTCAAAGGTACGTACTTTTATTAAGCGAGTATTAAAAGCAATTAAGTTAAAAAATTATAAGTTGTGTTGTGCGGAATTTTATAAAGCACAATCTGTAATTGATAGAATAGCGGATAAAAACATTATTTCAAAGAGAAAATCAGCAAGAATAAAAAGTAGGCTGAATGTAAAAATTAAAAGAGAATTTTAAGGTTAGTAAATGCTTGATGAAAAATTATAAAAATACATTAAATTTACCCACTACAACGTTTCCTATGAGAGGAAAGTTATATATAAAAGAACCTATTCGTTTGAAAAAATGGAAAACAAGTGAGGTTTACAAAAAATTAAGGAAAGATCGTAAAAGATGTAAAAAATTTATTTTACACGATGGGCCGCCTTATGCTAATGGCAAAATTCATTTAGGACATGCAGTAAACAAAATTCTTAAAGATTTAATTATAAAATCTAAAAATTTAGAAGGTTATGATTCATGTTATGCACCTGGATGGGATTGTCATGGTTTACCTATCGAACAAAAAATAGAAAAAAATAAGAAAGGTAAAAAATTAACATCAAAACAAATTAGGAAGTATAGTAGGAAATACGCAGCGAAACAAATTTTTAGTCAAAAATTAGATTTTATTAGGTTAGGCATCTTAGGCGATTGGGATAAAGCGTATTGCACAATGGATTTTAATAATCAAGCAGGAATAATAAGATCTTTATCTTTAATAGTTAAAAAAGGTTATGTTTTTAGAGGGTTAAAACCAGTAAATTGGTGCTTTGATTGTGAGTCTGCTCTTGCAGAATCAGAAGTAGATTATTTAGAAAAAAAAACAGATACAATAGATGTGGCTTTTTTAAGCATTGATAATTATAAGTTAGTAAAACTTTTTGGTGTTAATAAATTCATAGAAAAACCAATAGAAGCAGTAATTTGGACAACAACAGCTTGGAGTATTCCAGCTAATCAAGCATTACATTTGCTCGCTGATTGTATTTATGTTTTGGTAGATGTGGGTGATAGATTTATAATTTTAGCAGAAAACTTAGTGGAGAAATGTTTGAGTAGATTTAAATTAAAAGGAAAAATAATTGCTAAAACTTATGGAAAAGATTTAGAAAAAATTAGGTTTAAGCATCCTTTACATAAGATAGATTCATTTTATAATAGAATAACTGTTATATATCTTGTAAATTTTATAGATTTAAAAACAGGAACAGGAATAATTCATTCTTCTCCTTCTTATGGTGAGGAAGATTTTATTGCTTTTCGTAATAAGCTTAAATCTAATGAAAATATGTTAAAGTTAGTTAAAGGCAATGGATTTTACAGAAAATCTTTATCATTATTTGGGGGAAAGTTAATTTGGAAAGCTAACCCAGAAATTATAGAAAAATTGAATAATAGTATTCTAGCCAAAGAAAAAATATTACATTCTTATATGTATTGTTGGCGCCATAAAAACCCGTTAATTAAAAGGGCTACTTCGCAATGGTTTATTGGAATGGAAGTGGGTAAAAGTAAAAAATCATTGCGTAAAAAAGCTTTAAAAAGTATAAAAAAAGTAAAATTTTATCCTGCGTATGGAAAAACCCGTTTGCAACACATGATTTATAATAGACCTGATTGGTGTATTTCTAGGCAAAGATATTGGGGCGTTCCTATTCCATTTTTTGTACATAAAAAAACAGGTTTATTACACAAACGTACAATAGAAATTATTAATTTAATGGCAAAGAAAGTAGAAAAAGAAGGTGGTGAAATATGGATTAAAATAAAAAGTAATGAACTTATTGGAGATGAAGCTATAGAATATAAAAAAGTAAATGATATTTTAGATGTTTGGTTTGACTCTGGAACTACGCATTTACATGTACTGCGGGGGTTAAAAAAAGAAGATAAGGCTGATTTATATTTAGAAGGATTAGATCAATATAGAGGGTGGTTTCACACATCATTAATTACTTCCGCAGCTATAGAAGGGGATGCACCATATAAAGAATTATTATCTCATGGTTTTACTGTAGATATAAAAGGGCGTAAAATGTCTAAATCAATAGGTAATGTAATATCTCCACAAAAAATAATAAAAAAATATGGTGCTGATATCTTACGTTTATGGGTTGTTTCAAATGATTATGATTCAGAAATGACTATGTCAGAGGACATTATAAAACGGATTTCGGACTCATACAGAAGAATCCGTAATACAACAAGGTTTATGCTGGCCAATTTAAGAGGGTTTGTTCCAAATAAGAATATTATAGCTCCAGAAAAAATGTTGGCTTTAGATAGATGGGCTTTAGATAGAACGGCAATTTTGCAACAAAAGATAAAGGAAGCTTATAAAACTTATCGGTTCATTGACATTTATCAACAAATTTATCTCTTTTGTACAAGAGATATGGGAAGTTTTTATTTGGAAATAATTAAAGATCGCCAATATACTACTCAAAAGAATTCTTTATATCGTAGAAGTTGTCAAACAGTATTATATCATATAGTTGAGGCTATGTCTCGTTGGTTGACGCCTATTTGTCCATTTACAGCTGAAGAAATTTATGAGAAATTACCAAAAAAAAGGTATAAATCAAGTATTTTGTTAGAGAATTATTATATAAATTTAATTACATTACCTAAAAATGATACTTTGGGACGAGACTTTTGGGAAATAATTAAAGCAGTAAAAAATGAAGTAAATAAATGTTTGGAAGTTTATCGTTGTAAAAAATTAATTAAAAGTTCTTTAGATGCTAATGTTACTTTATATACAAACGATACTTATTATAAATTATTATCAAGGTTGAGAGGAGAATTGCGTTTTGTTTTAATTACATCAGCAGCTTTTTTAAAGAAAGGTGTTAATAAAAATACAAGCGCAAGATTAACAGATTTAGTAGGTTTAAAAGTTTTAGTAGAAAAAAGTAAGTACAAAAAATGTGAACGGAGTTGGGAAAGGTCACCTGACGTCGGTAAAGATAATAAGCATCCTACATTATGTGCTAGATCTATTGATAATTTGCCGGGAGAAAAAGGTGAGGTCCGGTTATATGTATGATGGATGTTCGGTTAATTTTTACAATAATAAGTTTTGATTTTAGCACTAAATTAATTGTTAATAATTGGTTAAATATTGGAAACATCAAAATAATTAATAAAAATTTAAATTTAACTTTGTTACATAATTATTATGGATTAGAAATAACGAATAGTTTTTTTTTTGTAATAGTGTTAGTTATTTTAGGGAAAAGAGGTTTAGAATTAATTATTGGTGGTACTGTAGGTAATATAATAGATAAAGTTGGGAATGGTTATATTATTGATTTTTTGTCATTTCATTTGTTAGATAAATATTATTTAGTGTTAAATATAGCTGACTTATCAATTATAATAGGTTGTTTTATTAGTTTAATATAAAATGAAAACCATTAAATATATTTCACCCAAATTGCAAGGTTTGAGATTAGATAAAGCATCAAGTGAATTATTTAATATTACCAGAGAAACAATAAAAAAGTTTATAAAAAATAGAAAATTAATATTAGATGGTTACCCATCTAAGCCAAAGACTAAAATTTTTGAATGCCAATGTATTATACTCTTATCTAACTCTAAATCTTTATCTAATTCTATATCAACAACTAAGTTTTACTTTGTAGAAAAAGTATTTCAACAAAACAATCTTAAATTATACATATGTTATGAAGATAACGATTTAATAATTTTAAATAAAACCCATGGTTTGGTTGTACATCCTTCAATTAATAATATAAAAGGAACTTTAGTTAATTTACTATTATTTTATATTTATAAAAATACAGAATTAATTAACATGCCAAGAGCAGGGCTGGTACATCGTATAGATAAAGAGACTAGTGGGTTGGTAGTAATTACTAAAAATTTACTAACACATAAAAATTTAATTAAGCAAATTAAAGATAAAAGCATAATTAGAGAATATGATGCACTGGTAATAGGTAATTTTTTTTTAGGGGGATGTATAAAAGCACAAATAGGTCGTCATTCAAAAAATAGAAAACGTAAAATAGTATTAAATAATGGCAAATTATCAATAACACATTTTAGAGTAATTGAAAAATTTAAGTTACATACTTACCTACGCTGTAGGTTAGAAACAGGGCGTACTCATCAAATAAGAGTACACATGGAATTTTTAAACAGACCTTTAATTGGAGAGGTAATGTATTTAAAAAAACAAATATTGCCTAATTTTAACAGGCAAGCTTTACATGCCCATTGTTTGATTTTTAAACATCCTTCAAAAAAAGAAAAAGAAAAAGTAAAAATAAAAATGCCAAAAGATATGAAATTCTTATTAACTATATTGCGTAGTAATAAAATATATACCTTGAGTAAAAAATATTTATGAGAGAGGTGAGTTTAGATAAGTTATGTTATTCTATTTTGGTTTAATTTGGATTATCTTACTCCTATCCTAAGTGTTGTTATGTGTTGTGTTGAAGTGTGTTGTTATTTGTTGTATTAAGTTGTGTTGTTTAAGTTGTTTTGGATTTTACTTTGTTGTTGTTCTTTTATTTTATTTGTATTGATATGATTTGAAGTGTTTTAATTTGTTCTTTTCTTTTATGTGTTGTTATGTTATGTGTTGTTGTAGTTGATGTTGATGTTGATTTGAATTGATATGATTTAAGTTGTTGTTGTAATGATATGTTTTGAAACGATACGATTTAATTTAATGTAAGTTGATTTGTTCTGTTCTGAAGTGTTCTGTTCTGTTCTGTTGTGTTGTGTTGTGTTGAAGTGTGTTGTGTTGTAAGTTGTTGTGTTCTGTTCTTTGTTCTTTTATTTTATTTGTTTTGAAATGTTTTAAATTGTTTTATGTTGTTTTAAGTTGTTTTGAATTGTTTTTGAAGTGTTTTTATTTGTTCTGTTTTAAGTTAAGTTAAGTTGTTTTAAATTGTTTTAATGTGTTTTAAATTTTTTTAAGTTGTAATGGTATGTTTTGAAGTGTTTTAATATAAGTTGTAATAAGTTGTGGTGTTGTGTAATAAGTTGTTGTTGTTTTAAATTGTTTTGACTTTTTTTGTTTTGACTTGATATGTTTTGAAGTGTTTTAAATTAAATTAAATTGTTTTAATGTGGTGTAATGAGATGAGATGAGATGTAATGGTGTGTAAGTTGTAATGATATGATATGTTCTTTTATTTTATTTGTTATGTTATGTTATGTTATGTTTTGTTTTAAGTTATGTTGTTTTAAGTTATGCTTTAATATAAGTTAAGTTATGTTATGTTATGTTGTTTTAAATTGTTTTGGATTGAGGTGTTTTTGTAATGATATGTTTTGAAATGAGTTGTAATAGTTTGTTTTAATGTGTTTTAAGTTGTTTTGAATTGTTTTTGAAGTGTTTTGAAATGATTTAAATTGTTTTGTAATGTTTTAAGTTTAGTTGTAATAGTTTGTAATAAGTTGTAATAAGTTGTTTTGATATGTTTTGAAGTGTTTTGAAGTGATTTAAATTGTTTTGTAATGTTTTAAATTGTTTTAATGTGGTGGTTTGTAATGAGATGTAATGTAATGGTGTGTAAGTTGTAATGATATGATATGTTTTGAAATGAATTGTAATGGATTGAAGTCTTTTGAAGTGTTTTAATATAAGTTGTGTTGTTGTTGAGATGAGATGAGTTGTTGTTGTTTTGAATTGTTTTGACTTTTTTTGTTTTGACTTGATATGTTTTGAAGTGTTTTAAATTGTTTTGTAATGTTTTAAATTTTTTTAAGTTGTTATGGTATGTTTTGATATGTTTTGAAGTGTTTTGAAGTGATTTAAATTGTTTTTTTTTTAAGTTGTTTTGTTTTAAGTTGTTGTGTTATTTTATGTGTTGTTGTTGAGATAAGTTGTTGTTGTTTTAAATTGTTTTGACTTTTTTTGTTTTGACTTGATATGTTTTGAAGTGTTTTAAATTAAATTAAATTTTTTTAAGTTGTGGTTGTTGTTGTTGTTGTTTTTGTGGTGTGTTTTGAAGTGTTTTGTGTTTTTTTAAGTTGTGTAATGTAATGGTGTAATTTAATGTGTTTTGATATGAAGTGGTATGTTTTGATTAATGTGTTATGTTTTTTATATTTATTTTTTGTAATGGTGTGGTATGGTTTGAAGTGTTTTTGATTTGATTTGTTCTTTTATTTGATTGTTTTTAAATTAAATGTGGTTTACATTAAGTTGTGGTGTGGAAGTGTTTTGTGGTTTGTTTGTTTTGTTTTGTTTGTGGTATGTGTAATGGTGTTGTGTTGTGTTGTGTTGTAAGTTGTTGTGTGGTTTACAAAAAATTACATTAAATTAATTTAAATTGTGTTGATATGTTTTGGTTTAAATTAGTGTAATATAATATAAGTAAGTGTTGTTAAGTTGTGGTGTAATGTAATGTAATGTAATGTTTTTGTAATGGTTTAAATTAAATTGCTTTAAGTTGTGTTGTTATGTGGTATGTTTGTAATAGTTTTAAATTGTTTTGAAGTGTTTGATTGAGTTTGTTATGTTTTTTAAATTAAATTACATTACATTAAGTTAAGTTATTTTTTTTTAAGTTAGGTTTGTGTAATGTGTTTGAATTGTTTTGGATTGATTGTTTAAAGTTGTGGTGTAATGTAATGTTGTTATGCTTTATATTAAGTTGTTATGTAATGTGTTGTTATGTAATGTTTTGTTTGGTGTTACTTTGTTATGGGGTTTTTGTTGTTTTAAGTTTAGTTGTAATGGTTTTGTAATGGTTTGTGTTATGTTTAGGTGTGTTGGTTTAAATTAATATAAGTTGAGGATCTTTGTTGAGTTACGTTGTTATGGTTTGTGTTGAAGTGAGGTGTTTTATTTTGTTGTTGAGTTGTAATGCTTTGTTATTGTTGTTGAGGTGTTATGCTTTGAGTTAGTGTGAGTTGGAATGGATTGTTTTTAAGTTGTTTTGAATTGATGTGATGTTGTAGTTGATTTGAGGTAAGTTGTTATGTATTGGTGTTGATTTTTTTGTAATGGTGTGGTTTACAAAACAAAACAAAACAAAACAAAAAAACAATTAAAAAAAATTACATTAATATAAATTAAATTACATTACAAAACATTAAATTGTGTTAAATTAGTGTAGGTTAAGTTGAGTTTGTTTTAGTGGTGTGGTATGTTTAGTGGTTGGTTGGTTGTAATGGTTTGAGTTTTTTGTTTTGATTAATGTCATATAAGTTGTTTTGAATTATGTGTTGTAATGTAGTTTAGTTTGTGTATTGTAAGTTTTTAAAGTTGTGGTGTTATGTTATGTGGTTTTACATTAAATTGTTTTAACTTAACTTAACTTGTTATGTTATGTGGTTTGTAATAGTTTGGGTATTGTATTTTGTTTGTGGTGTGCTTTGTAAGTTAATGGTTTGTAATGGTTTGGTTTAAGTTATTTTAAGTTATTTCATTTCAAGTTTTTAAAGTTTGGTTTGAAGTGTTTTGTAAGGTTAAGTAATATAAGTTGTATTAACTTAATGTGGTTTTGGTTTTGGTTTGTTTAATGTAATGTTGTAAGTTGTTGTTGAATTTCTTTTCTTTGAGTTAGTGTAAGGTTAAGTTAATGTAATGTGGTGTAATTTAATGTAATGTTTTGTAATGTTGTTTAATTTAAGTTGGGTTAGTTTAGACTAGTTTAGTTTGGGTTATTTTAAGTTAATGCTTTGTAATGTAATGTAATGTAATGTAATTTAATTTGGTTAGGTTTTAACTTAACTTAACTTGTTATGTGGTGTAATGTAATGTAATGTAATGTAAGTTAATGTAATGGTGTGTAATTTAATTTAAGTTATGTTATTTCAAGTTGTTATGTTGTGGTATGTTTGTTTAGTTGTAATGTTTTATTTTTGTAATGGATTAATGTGTTATGTATTAAATTAACTTAATGTCAGTTTAGTTTGAGGTGTTATGTTTTTAAGTTGTGATGAGATGAAGTGTTATGGTATGTGTTGTAAGTTGTTTTGTTTTTTTAATATAAGGTGTTATGCTTTGAGGTGTTGATGTGTTGTTTAATTGATGTGATGTTGTTGTGTAGTGTTGTTGATATGATGTTGAAGTGATTTGTTATTTGTTCTTTTATTTGAGGTGTGGTATGTTTTATGGATTGGTTTAGTTTTAAGTTGTTTTACACTAAATTACATTAACTTAGTGTGTTTTAACTTAACTTAACTTACCTTACCTTACCTTGTTTTAAGTTTAGTTGTATTGTTTTATTTTTGTTGAGGTAAGTTGTTATGTTTTTGTTTTAAGTTTAGTTGTATTAAGTGTTGTTTTAAATTGTTCTAAGTTAAGTTGTTATGTTTTTGGATTAGCCTTGCCTTATCAGTATCATTAGTATTAGTGTTCGTTTTCGTTTTACTTAGTTAATTAGATTTAGTATATTAATTCTGTAAAATGTAGATAGTAATTAATCATTTAACTTTTATTTTTAAGTTCAAATTAGTTCAAGTTAGAGCTTTCGTAATAGTTTTATTTTGGTTTATCCTTTTGCCTTGTGTTGAGATGAGGTGTTATGTAATGTGTTGAGGTTTATGTTTTTGATTAAGTTGTGGTATGTTTAGTTTTTTGTAATGGTTTAGTTTGGATTGAAGTGTTTTGACTTGTTTTTTTTTTGTAATGGTATGGTTTTAAATGGTATGGTATGGTATGGTATGGTTTGTAATGAATTGTTTTTTTTGATTAATTTATTAAGTTGTTTTGTTTTGTAATAAGTTGTTTTGAATTGTTTTGTAATTCAAGTTAGTGTAATGTAATGTAATGTTGTGTTGTTTTAAGTTAAGTTATGCTTTAATATAAGTTGTGTTAAATTGTGTTGAGATGAAGATGTGTTGTAATGTAATGTAATGTAATGGTTTTGAATTGTTTTTGTTTTTGTTTTTGAGGTGTTGTTTTAAGTTTGAATTGTAAGTTTTTGTGTTGTGTTGTGTTGTGTTGGATTAAATTAATTTAAAACAAACTAAGTTGTATATGTTTAGGATTAGTTATGTGTAATGTTTTGTCATGTAAGTTAAATATAAGTTAGTGTTAGTTACTTTGTTGTTGAGATGAGATGAGATGAGTTGGATTGATTTGTTTTGAATTGTTTTGACTTTTTTTGACTTGATATGTTTTGAAGTGTTATTAGTTGTGTTAAATTAATTTATATTAAGTTTGTTTAGTATGTAATAAGTTGTTTTGTAAGTTGTTATGTGGTGTATTAAGTTGGATTAGTTATGTGTGTTGTGTTATTTTTCTTTAAGTTGTATTAGTGGTGTTATGTTATGTGTAGGTTAATGTAATTGGTGTGGTTTAGTGTAATGGTTTTGGTTTGTATTGTATTAAGTTGTAATGTTTAAATTGTTTTGATTAATGTAAGTGTGAGTTGTTGTAAGGTTAAGTTAGTGTGTTGCTTTGGCTTTGGCTTTGAGTGTGAGTGTGAGATGAGATGAAGTGTTATTTGTTGTGTTATTTTATTTTATGTTATGTGTTGTAATGATATGTTTTGTAATTTGAGTTAATAAAATATAAGTTAGTGTAAGGTTTAGTTAATGTGTTTTGACTTGATATGAATTGTTTTTGTATTAAGTTGTTGTGTTATGTAATGGTGTGGTATGTTTGTTTTGTTTAGTGGTGTGGTTTACAAAACATTAAATTATTTTAATGTGGTGGTTTGTAATGTTGTGTTGTAGTGTAAGTTAGGTTTTGTGGTTTGTTTTGTAATGTGTTATGTTATGTTATGTTATGTTTTGGATTCATTTAATTTATTTTGTATTAAGTAAGTGTGAAAGTTAGTTAGTGTAGTGTTATGTTTTGTAATGGATTAATAAAATTTTATGGTTTGAATTTGAATTGTTTTAGTTTAGTGTAATTTAAGTTTTGTTATTGAGGTGTTAAGTTTTGAAATGAAATGAATTGTTTTAATATAAGTTTATGCTTTGAGGTGTTGAGTTGTTGAGTTTTTTTTCTTTGAGTTTTGTTTTCTTTTCGTGTGAGTTGATATGATATGATATGAGTTACGTTACGTTGTAGTTGAGTTAGTATTGTATTGTGTTAGTTGGGGTGTGGTTTAGTTTAGTTTAGTTTAGTGGGGTGAGGTGAGGTTTTTGTTTGGTTTTGATTAAGTTGGTTTGTAATGGTTTTAAATGGTTTAAGTTTTAATTGTTTGGTTTTGTTTTAAGTTGCTTTGGATTGGATTGAGGTTTAGACTAGACTAGTTTAGTTGTGTTGTGTTATAAGTTTTTAAAGTTGTGTTTTTTTAAGTTAATATAATTTATTTAAAGTTGTTATATGTTGAGGTTTAGTTATGTTAAGTTGAGGTGTTTTAATATAAGTTGTTAAGTTGTTATGGTATTTTATTTTATGTGTTAAGTTATGTTGTAATGATATGTTTTGAATTAAGTTGTGTTGTTTTAGTTGTGTTGTGTTGAAGTGTTTTGGATTATTTTGAGGTGCTTTTTTAAGTTGGTTTAAGTTAAGTTGGTTGGGTTTTGGTTTGTTTTTGGATTGTTATGAATTGTTTTTAAATGGAATGGAATGGAATGGATTGAGGTCGTTTGGGTTGAGTTTGTTTTTTAGTGGTAAATAAGTAAGGAAAGGAAAGGATAAGGTATCGTATTATGAATTGTAATTAATGTAAGTTATTTTAGAACTATTTCTAATGTATTGTTTTATTTTCTTTTAGAGTTAGCGTTTTGGATTACATTAACCAAAGCAACATATAACAACTTAAAAAAACTAAACTAACTTAACACATACCATAACACTTCAAATCATCTCAACAACAAATAAAAGAACAAATAAAATAAAATCATATCATATCATATCAACATTACATTACACAACTTAACACACTTCAACATGTTATAAGTTGAGTGTTGAGTTTGAGTTTGAGTTGAGTTGAGTTGTGTTGTGTTGTGTTGATGTGCAGGTCTTTGTATTAAGTTTTTTAAAGTTATTTTGGAATGTTTTTTTTGAGGTTTAGGTTTAGTTGTGTTATGTTTAGGTGTGTTGGTTTAAATTAATATAAGTGTAGGTGTTATGCTTTGTGTTGTTGTTGAGATGTGTTGATTGAGGTCTTTTGTATTGAGTTACTTTGTGTTGAGATGTTGTGGTTTTTGTTTTTATTTTTATGCAAAAACAATTTAAAAAGTAAATTTAAGAAAAGAATACTTTAAAACCTGTAATTATAAATTGTACTCCCATAGATATTAATAAAAACCCCATAATACGAGAAATAACATCAAGACCCGAATGACCTATTAAGTTAAACAGTTTATTAGCGCTTAATAAACTAATTAAAAAAAATAAGGATATTAAAGCAGTAACAGTAAAAATAACACAATGTGCCATTATTGTTGAAGGGAAGTTGGAAGAAGAACTAATAATTAAAGAGATAGTACCAGGACCTACAGTTCCTGGTAAAGCAAGTGGAACAAAAGAAATGTTTATATTTTTTTGTTCTTTATTATCTTTAATATGTTGTATATGTTGTTCTTTATTTGTTACATTAAATAACATGTTAAATCCAATATAAGCTAAAATTACACCTCCAGCAATACGTAGTGCATTAATAGAAACACCAAAAGCATTTATTATTTCATTACCTGCATAAAAACAAATAAGCATAATAATAGCTACATAAAAAGTAGCAAAATATATTTGTTTTTTACGTTCAACAGGGTTGAATTTATTACCCAAGGTTAGTAATAAAGTAGTACTTGTAAACGGATTAGCTACAGGTAATAAAGTTATAAAACCAATTATAACTGAATGTATATATTCTAATAACATTATTTATCCGAAAAAAATTAAAGTAAATAAAAAGTATAGTATCATAAAAAAATTGTAATTAATAGAACTATGTTATAAACTAAAAAAAGAAAGTCATATGTACAGGAAAAGGAGCTTAAAAGTGGAATTGTTATCAGGAGCTGATATGATTATACGCTTTCTGAAAGATGAAGGCGTAAAATATGTATATGGTTATCCGGGTGGGGCAGCTCTTCATATTTATGATGCGTTATTTCGTCAAAAGGATGTTAAACATATTTTAGTTCGTCACGAACAAGCAGCTACTCATATGGCGGATGGATATGCAAGAGCTAGTGGAAAACCAGGTGTAGTATTAGTAACATCAGGACCTGGTGCTACTAATGCAGTTACTGGTATAGCAACAGCGTATATGGATTCGATACCTATGGTAATACTTTGTGGTCAAGTTGTAAGTAAATTAATAGGAGAAGATGCATTTCAAGAAACAGATATAGTTGGTGTAACTATGCCAATAGTAAAACATAGTTTTACTATTCGGGATACTGCAGATATCCCAAAAATATTAAAAAAAGCATTTTATATAGCTAGCACAGGTAGATTAGGGCCAGTATTAGTAGATATACCCAAAGATATGACTTCACCTAATGAAGTTTATGAGTATATTTATCCAAAAAATATAAAAATAAGATCATATAATAAAGAAAATTGTAAGAGTAAAGAAAATATAAAAAAAGCATTAAAATTATTATTTAAAGCAAAAAGGCCAGTGTTATTTGTGGGTGGTGGAGCAATAACAGGTAAAGCTAGTAAAACAATAAAAAAATTTGCTAAAATAGTTTGTATACCTGTTGTTACATCATTAATGGGTATTGGGGCATACCCGCAAAGTGATTTTCAATGTATAGGTTGGCCAGGAATGCATGGTTCTTTTGAAGCTAACAATGCTATGCATAGTTCAGATCTTATTTTTTGTGTTGGGGCTAGATTTGATGATAGAGTAACAAATAATACAGAAAAATTTTGTCCAAAAGCTAAAGTAATTCATGTAGATATTGATCCATGTTCTATCTCTAAGACTATATTAGCAGACTTACCTATTACAGGATCAGCTAAAAAAGTTTTAAAAAAAATGGTGAACAAAATTAAGAAGAGTTATAAGAATGAAATAAAAATTGAAAATAGAAAAAAACAGTTAGAAAAGTGGTGGAAATGTATAAACAAATGGATCTCAAAAAGAGCAGGTAAATTATATAAACCAGCTTTAGCTTTTAGTAGAGATTTAATTAAACCACAACAAGTAATTGAAGCTGTATATAAAATAACAAAAGGAGATGCTTTTATAGCAACGGACGTTGGACAACATCAAATGTTTACAGCACAATATTATAAATTTAATAAACCTAATAGATTGATAACATCAGGAGGTTTAGGAACAATGGGTTTTGGTTTTCCGGCAGCTCTTGGCGTGAAGTTAAGTTTTCCGAAGGAACAAGTAGTTTTAGTCACAGGAGAAGGGAGTTTTCAAATGATGATGCAAGAGTTATCAACATGTAAACAATTTGATATTTCCTTGAAAATTATACATTTAAATAATGGTTCTTTAGGTATGGTTAGGCAATGGCAAGATATAAATTATAAAGCACGTCATGCTAATTCTTATGTAGAATCTTTACCTGAATTTCATAGATTATTTGAAGCATATGGATTTAAAGCTATAACGGTAAAATTAATAGAAGACTTAGAAACAGCTTTAGAAAAAGTATTTTTAAATAAAAATGAGCTAGTATTTATAAATATTTATATTGATCCACATGAACATGTATATCCTATGCAAAAACCATTAGGAGCTATTAATGATATGTTACTTTCAAAGCTGAGTAAAAATTGATGAGGCATATTATATCTATGTTATTAGAAAATGAACCAGGAGCACTATCTAAAATAGTTGGAGTATTTTCCCAACGGAATTTTAACATTGAAACTCTAAATGTAGCTCATACAGAAGATATAACATTATCTAGATTGACATTAACAACTAATGGAGATGCATGTGTAATTGAGCAAATTATAAAACAGCTGAATAATTTAGTTGATGTGGTGAAAATATTAGATTTAACAGAAGTTTCTCATATTGCTAGAGAATTAATGTTAGTTAAAGTAAAAGCATATTCAGATGAAAGGAGAGCAGAAATTAAGAGGATAACAGACATTTTTAGAGCTAATATTGTGGATGTTACTTTAACAGATTATATAATACAAATAACTGGAGATGAAGACAAATTAGATGCATTTATTAATGCAATAGAAGGTATTTATGAAGTAGTTCGTACTGGTGTTTCAGGTATTATTCGTTCCTGTGTTGAGAAAATTTAAATTTATAAAAGCTGAAGAGTTGCTATACTGTTGTGTAATGTAATGTTTTGTAAGTTGTTTTGTTTTTTTTAAGTTAATGTAATGATGTGCTGTCGTAATGTAAATTGAGTTACTTTTTGTTACTTAGATGCGAGGGATGCTTAACTATGTTCTGTGTACAGTATGCTAAGCTTTACTCACAGTCTTATCTATGTAGTAATGTATGTTGTTATGTATTGTAGTTACGTTGCTTTAAAACGGAGATGGAGTTGTAAGAGATGCAATGCTTTAGCTTTTTTTTTAAGGGTTGTTCGATGTAGTGTAGTTCTTTGTATTGTTTTTTTTTTGAGTTGAGTTGCTTTGTATTAAGTTAAGTTAGTTTGTGTAGTGTAAGGTTTGTGTAAGTTATGTGTTGTGGTGAGTTGTATATGTGTTATATAAGTTGTGGTGTGTGGTGTGTGGTTTAGTTATGTAATGCTTTGTATTGTTTTTTGTTTTTTTTTTGAGGTTTAGTTATGTTATTTTAATATCAGTTGTGTAATTTTTTTTTGAGGTGTGTTGTTGTTGTTTTGGATTAATATAAGTGTAGGTGTTATGCTTTGTGTTGTTGTTTTGGATTGAGGTAAGTGTAGGTGTTATGCTTTGTGTTGTTATGTTTTAATAAAATATAAGTTGCTTTTAGTTATGTGTAGTAATGAGTTATGTAAGTTTATGCTTTGTTATGTGTTGTAATGTAATGTAATGTAATGTAATGTAATGTAATTTTTTTTAATTGTTTTGAGGTTTAGTTGTGTGTTAAGTTGTTTTGAGTTGTGATGTGATTTGAAACGATACGATACGATACGATACGATTTGAAGTCTTTTGTAATGTAATGTAATGGTTTATGTTTTTGTAATGGTTTGAATTGATTGTTTTGGATTAACTTAACTTAACTTGTGTAAGTGTGTGGTATGTAATGATATGTTTGGTGTAATGTAGTGTAATGCTTTGTAATGTTGGTTTAGTTTAGTGTTTTGTTTTTTGTAATGGTGTGGTTTACATTAAGTGTGAAGTGAATTGATGTTGGTGTTGTTTTTTTGTGTTTGAGTTGGTGTTCTTTTGAGTTGAGTTGATTTGTTGTTGAGTTTTTTTTGTTGTTGAGATGAGATGATATGAATTGTTGTTGTTGTTGAATTGATGTTGTGTTGTTATGTGTTGTTGTTCTTTTCTTTGAATTGTTGTTGAATTGTTGTGTTCTGTTCTTTTATTTGTTGTGTTGAGATGAGATGAAGTGTGTTGTTGTTGTTGATTTGATTTGAAACGATTTTATTTTATTTTATTTGTTTTAAGTTGTTTTAAATTGTGTTGATATGTTTTGAAACGAATTGTTTTTATTTGTAATGATTTGTTCTGTTCTTTGATTTGTTTTTATTTTATTTTATTTGAAACGTTCAGTGCTGTTATGTTATGTTCTTTTATGTTATTTGAATTGATATGATTTGAAGTGTTGTTATTTGTTGTGTTGTGAAGTGTTCTGAAGTGAAGTGTTGTGTTGTGTTGAAGTGTTATGTGTTGTGTTCTTTGTTCTTTTATTTCTTTTGTTTTGAGTTGTTGTTGAGTTGTTGTTGTTTTGAAGTGTTTTAAATTGTTTTGTAATGTTTTTATTTGTTTTAAGTTATGCTTTAAGTTAAGTTGTTCTGTTCTGTTCTGTTCTGAAGTGTTATGTTATGTTATGTTCTGTTATGTTCTTTGTTCTTTTATTTTATTTGTTTTGAATTGTTGTTGATGTTGTTGTTGATTTGAATTGAGGTTTAGTTGTTTTGTTGAGTTGAGATGATTTAATTTATTTTAATATAAGTTGTTGTGTTCTGTTCTTTGTTCTTTTATTTTATTTGTTGTTGTAGTTGATTTAATTTGTGTTGTGTTGATATGATTTAAGTTGTTTTTATTTGAAGTGTTATGTTATGTGTTAATGTAAGTTTATATAAGTTTGTATTGTATTGTATTGTATTGGGTTTGAATTGTTTTTACATTACATTAAGTTATGTTAGGTTAATGTAAAACACTTCAATTCATTACAAAAAAAAAACAATCAAACACATAAAATAACATAACAACTTAAAAACAAACTCAAACTTACATTGTATTGTATTAAATTACATGTTGTTTAAGTTAGTGTATTTTATTTGTTTTAGTTTAGTGTAAGGTGTTGTGTAAGGTTAAGTTTAAGTTAAGTTATGTTGTGTTGTAATGGTTTACATTAAGTTGGTTTAATTTAATATGTTGAGGTGTTAAGTTTGAGTTGTTATATGTTGAGGTGTTGTTTTTTTGTAATGAATTGAAGTGTTTTAAGTGGTTTGTGTTTTTTTAAGTTGTATTGGTTTAAATTAAAACAAATTACACTACACATAACTAACTTGAATTACAAAACAATTTAAAACACTTCAAAACATATCAATTTAAAACATCACAACTTATTACATTAATCAAAACCTAACCACATTACATTAACTTAATGTTGTGTAAATTAGTGTGTTGTGTTTTGGGTTTGTTTTTGTAATGGATTGTAATGTAATGTAATGTAATGTAATTTAATGATTGGATTGTTTTAAATTAAATTAACTTAACTTGTTATGTAATGTAATGTTTTGAGTTGAATTGTATTAACTTAATGTTGTAGTTAAGTTTTTAAAGTTGTGGTTTTTTAAGTTATGTGGTTTGTGTAATGGTTTGTGTTGTGTTGTGTTGAAGTGTGTTGCTTTGGATTAGTGTAGTGTGTTTGTGTAATGTAATGTGTTTTAAATTGTGTGGTGTTTAAGTTGTTTTGGATTAATTTAATGTAAGTCAACTTAAGTTAGTGTAAGTTAAATTAATGTAATGTGGTGTAATGTAATGTAATGTAATGTAATGTAAGGTTAATATAATATAAGTTGTATATGTTTAGGATTAGTTATGTGTAGTGTAATATAAGGTTAGGTTTGTGTAAGGTTGTTTTAAATTGTTTTAGGTTAATGTAAGTGTGTTTTAAGTTGTTTTGATTGTTTTATGTTGTATTGGTTTGTAATAGTTTAGTTTAGTTTAGTGTAGTGTAATTTATTTTAAGTTGCTTTTAATATAAGTTGTGGTGTGGTGTAATGTGTTGCTTTAATTTAATATAATATAAGTTGTATTTTTTGCTTTGTAATGAGGTGTAATGCTTTAATATAAGTTATGAGGTAAGTTGTTATGTTATGTGTGTTGAATTGTTGTTGAGATGAGATGATATGAATTGAATTGATGTTGTAGTTGATTTGAAGTGTTGTTGAGGTGTTGTGTTATGTTAAGTGTGGGGTTGTTTTAAGTTTGGTTTGTAATGGTTTAGTTATTTTAAGTTGTAATGAGATGAGATGTAAGTTTAATATAAGTTGTTATGTTATGTGTTGAAGTCTTTTGTAATGTAATGTTTTTGGTGTTATGTTTTTGTAATGCTTTGATATGCTTTAGTATAATGATAAGGAAATTTATAAAAGGTAAATGAAAATGAAAATATATTACGACAAAGATTGTAATAGCTCTTTAATTAAACAAAAAAAAGTAGTGGTTTTAGGTTATGGATCACAAGGGAATGCTCACGCTAATAATTTAAAAGATTCAGGAGTAAATATAAAGGTAGCGTTGTATAAAGGCTCACATTCATGGAAAAAAGCTGAAGTAGCTAAATTAAAGGTAGAAGTAATAGCAAAAGCTATTATAGATGCAGATATTGTAGTTATGTTAGTTCCAGATGAATTGCAAAAAAAAATTTATTATCGTTATTTAGAGAAGAATTTAAAAAGTGGTGCAGTCTTAATTTTTGCTCATGGTTTTAATATTCATTATCAACAAATAGAACCTAGGAAAGATTTAGATGTTATTTTAGTAGCACCAAAAGCGCCAGGACATACAGTGCGTACAACCTATAAGCAAGGTGGTGGCGTACCTAGTCTTATTGCTGTTTATAATGATAAATCAGGTAAGGCCAAAGATATAGCTTTATCTTATGCAAGTGCTATTGGAAGTGGTAAAGCAGGTATTATTCAGACTACATTTAAAGAAGAGACTGAAACAGATTTATTTGGAGAACAAGCTGTATTGTGTGGTGGAGTATCATCATTAATATTAGCTGGATTTGAGGTTTTAGTAGAAGCTGGATATTCAGCAGAAATGGCTTATTTTGAGTGTTTGCATGAATTAAAACTTATAGTTGATTTAATATATGAAGGTGGATTGGGGGATATGCGCTATTCTATTTCCAATACCGCAGAATATGGTGATTATGTGACAGGACCCAAAATAATTAATAATGACACTAAAAAAGTTATGAAAAAAGTGTTGGAAGATATACAAAATGGGAAATTTGCTAAAAATTTTATTTTAGAAAAAAAATCAGGATTTACATTGCTTAAAACAAAACGTCGTATTGATTCGGAGCATAAGATTGAAAGAATTGGAAAGAAATTACGTAGTATGATGTCATGGATTTACAAAAATAAAATAATAGATAAGAATAAAAATTAATGGAGTGTGGGTGATGGTTAAAATACGGCTGTCCCGGTGTGGATGTAAAAATAGGCCATTTTATCAGATTTATGTTAAAGATTCTAGAAGTTCTAGAGACGGAAAGTTCATTGAAAAAATAGGTTATTTTAATCCCTTAGTTTTAGATTCTAAAAGATTTAGTGTTAATAGAATTAGATTATATTATTGGAGAAATAAAGGGGCAAAAATTTCAGATAGGGTTTTATCTTTATTAAAACAAAATAAGAAAGATAAAAAGTGAATATAATTATGGGAAGTATATCTAAGTCGTATGGTGTTAAAGGGTGGATAAAAATATCCTCTTATACAAATCCAAGATGCAACATAATTGATTATAGCAGAGTGTGGATTTTAGAATTAAAAGGAAAAAATATTTATTTTAAAGTAAAGCGTATACGATTAGTTAATAGATTTATTATTGTGCAACTGTATGGCATTAAAACATGTGAAAAAGCTAAAGAACTTATTGGATCTTTAATAAAATTACCCCAAAAATATATTACCTAAATTTCCAAAAGCAAAAGAGGAGTATTATTTGTTTCACATTGGTTTAATTTAATTTAAGTTGTGGTGTAATGTAATGTAATGTAATGGTTTTGTTTTACATTAAGTTAATATAAGTTATTTCATTTCAAGTTGTATTGTATTGTATTGTATTGGTTTAATGTAAATTACATTAAATGTGGTTTACAAAACAAAACAAAAAATTAAATTAAGTGTTGTTAAGTTGTGGGGGTTGGTTTGTATTGGTTTGTGTAATGGTTTAATATAAGTTGTAATAGTTTAGTGTGGAAGTGTTTTGGATTGATTGTTTTGTTTGTTTTGTGGTGTTATGTTATGTGGTTTTGATTAAGTTGTTATGAATTGTGTTGGTTTGTAATGGTTTGGAATTGTTTAAGTTAAGTTAATTTAATTTATTTTATTTTATTTTAAGTTGTAATAGTTTAGTTTAGTTTGTAATGGTGTGGTTTACATTAAGTGTGAAGTGAATTGATGTTGTTGTTGAATTTAATGTAAGAGTTTTAATTTAAACAAAGAAAAAATATTTAGGGACGGAAGTATATTTTTGTAAGATCTTAAAAAGATGTTTGTTTTAGTCGTTAAAAATAATATCTGTGTTTTTTTTAACTAAATAGTGTTGTTAATAATGTAAATATAAAAAGGCATACAGAAGAGTTAATGTAATGTTGTTTAAGTTGGATTAGTGTAGTGTAAGGTTAGGTTTGTGTAGTGTAATGTAAGTTGACTTTAAGTTAATGTGGAAGTGTTTAGTTTAGTGGTGTGTAATGGTTTAGTTATGTGGTTTTGAATTGAATTGATTGGTTTGTTTTTTTGTTTGTGGTGTTGTGTTAGTTAATGTAATGTTGGTTTTAACTTAACTTAACTTGTTATGTTATGTGGTATGTAATAGTTTGGTGTAATGTAATGTGGTGTAATGTAATGTAATTTAATTTATATTAATTTAATGTTGTTTAAGTTAGTGTAGTTGTTGTAAGGTTATGAGGTGTTGTTATGTTATGTTATGTGTTAATTTAATTTATTTTGTATTAAGTTGTGTAATGTTAAGTTAATGTGGTGTAATGTGGTTAGGTTTTGTAAGTTGTTGTAAGTTAATTTAATTTTTTTTAATGTTGTGTTGTGTTGTGTTGTGTTGTGTTGAAGTGTGTTAATTTACACTAATTTGTTTTAATTTATTTTATTTTATTTTATTTTAAGTTTGTTTGTTTGTGTTGTGTAGTGTAGTTTGTGTAATGTAATGGTTTGTGTTTGTTTAATGTGTTATGTTTTGTAATGTTGTTTAATATAATATAAGGTTATGTTGTTAGAGGTGTATTAATATTAAGTTAGTTATGTGTAAGTTGTTGTGTTGTAGTGTAAGGTTAAGTTTTTTAAAGTTAATGTAATGGTTTAGTGTGTTGTTTTGTAAGTTGGGTTAAGTTGTGTTAGTTAATGCTTTGTGGTTGTGTAATGTTGGTTTTAACTTAACTTAACTTGTTATGTTATGTGGTTTGTAATGGTTTAATGTAATAAGTTGTGATGTTTTAAATTGTTTTGTTTTGTTTTGTTTTATGTTATGTTGTTTTGAATTGTTTTTGAAGTGGTATGTTTTGGATTGTTTTTGTAATGGTTTAGTTTGTGTATTAGGTTAGTTAGTGTAGTGTTGTAAGTTAGTGTAGGTTAATGTGAGTTGTTATGTTATGTTATGTGTTTGAGTTGAGTTTTCTTTCTTTTGAGTTGAGTTGAGTTGTTGTTGAGTTTGAAGTCTTTTGAATTGATTTGATTGTTTTTTACATTAATGTTGTTTAAGTTAGTGTAGTTTGGTAGTTTGGGTATTTTATTTTGTTTGTGTAGTGCTTTGTAAGGTTAGGTTAAGTTAATGGTGTTTGAGTTGGTGTGGTATGTTTAGTGGGGTGAGTTGTATTGTTTTAATATAAGTTTGAATTGTTTTTGTGGTTTGTTTTAATTTAGTTGTGTTAATGTAATTTAATTTGTATTAAGTTAGTTATTTTGTGTTAGTTTGTATTAAGTTAATGTAATGGTGTGTAAGTTAATGTAATATAAGTTTTGTGGTGTAATGTAAGTTTAGTTTAGTTGTTTTAGTTTAGTTTAGTGTAGTGTGTTTGTTAATGTAATGTAAAACACTTCAAATCAATCCAACTTATGTAGTGTGTTTGTGTAAGGTTAAGTTGTTGTTGTGTAAGTTAGTGTGAGTTACTTTAAGTTGTTTTAGTTATGTGTAGTGTAGTGTAAGTTACACTAATTTAATGTTGTTATGGGTTGTTTTAAGTTAGTGTAGTGTGTTGTAAGTGTAAGTTTATGAAATGTTGTTTAATTTATTTTAAGTTGTTGTTGTTATTTGTTGTGCTGGATTAATTTAAATTAATTTAATGTAAAACAAGTTTAGTGTGTGGTTTATTTTAATGTAATGTGTTGCTTTGTGGTGTTATGTTATGTGGTTTATTTTATGTTTGATTTGAATTGATATCATTTGTTATGTAATGGTATGTTTTGTAATGAATTGTTTTGAATTGAAACGATTTGATTTAAATTGTTTTGTTTTGTTTTGTTTTAAGTTGTTTTGAATTGTTTTTGAAGTGTTTTAAATTAAATTAAGTTGTTTTAAATTGTTTTGTAGTATGTTTTGATTTGAATTGATGTGATTTGAAACGATACGATACGATTTGAAGTGTTTTAAGTTATGCTTTAATATAAGTTAAGTTATGTTATGTTATGTTATGTTGTTCTGTTCTGTTCTGTTATGTTCTGAAGTGTTTTGAAGTGTTATGTTATGTTATGTTATGTTATGTTCTTTGTTCTTTTATTTGATTTTATTTCTTTTGTTTTAAATTGTTTTGATATGTTTTGTTTTGAAGTGTTTTGTAATGGTATGTTTTGTAATGATTGTTTTTGTAATGGATTAATTTGTTTTAAATTGTGTGGTAGTATGTTTTGGATTAACTAAACATACCACAACTTACACTAACTTAACTTGTGTAATGTAATGTAATGTTGTGTTGTTTAATATAATTAAAGTTGTTATGTGTTGAAGTGTGATGAGATGAAGTGTTATGTTATGTTATGTTATGTTATTTTATGTTATGTGGTATGTTGTGTGGTTTTGATTAAGTTGTTTTTGATTGTTATGTTTTGTAGTATGTTTGGTGTAATGTGTTATTTTTTTTAATGTAATGGTTTTATTAAGTTTGTGTAGTGGTGTGTAAGTTAAGTTAATGTTTTGTAAGTTGTGGTTTTTTAAGTTAATGTAATGTTGTGTTGTTATGTGTTTTTTTGTTTTGTTTTAAGTTAGTGTAAAATGTAATGTTGTTATGGTTTAGTTTAAGTTAATGTGGTGTTGTGTTAGTTAATGTAATGTTGGTTTTAACTTAACTTAACTTGTTATGTTATGTGGTATGTAATAGTTTGGTGTAATGTAATTTAATGTAAGTTAAGGTTAGTGTAAGTTGTATTGTGTTAATGTAATTTAATTTAAGTTAGTGTATTTTGTGTAGGTTGTTGTAAGGTAATGTAATGTAATATTGTGTTAATTTAATCAAAAACAAGTTAATTTTTTATTAATTAAATGTGTTATGGTCTATTTTGTAATGGATTAATTAAATTAATGTAATGTAAAACAAATTAAAACAAAACAAAACAATTTAAAACAAAACAAAACAAAACAATTCAATTCAATTCAATTTAATTTAATTTAATTTAAGTAGTGTGTTGTAATGTAAGTTTGTGTAGGTTAAGTTGTGGTGTTATTGTATTAGTGTAGTGTGTTGTAAGTTAATGTGGTTTACATTAAGTTGTTGTAAGTTAATGTAAGTTATTTCATTTCATTTCATTTCAAGTTTTTAAATGTAGTGTAAGTTGTTGTGTAATGGTGTGTAAGTTTTTAATATCAGTTGTGTTATGTTATGTTATGTTGTGTTGTGTTGTGTTGTGTTGTTATGTGTTTAGTTTTTGTTGTTTTGTTTTAAGTTATGTAATGTATTTTAATGTAAGTTTAGTTGTTATGGTCTATGGAAGTGTGTGGTTTTGTAAGTTAATGTGGTATGTTTATTTTATTTTGTTTTGTTTTGTGGTGTGGTAGTGGTGTTGTGTTGTGTTATGTGGTTTTGATTAAGTTGTTTAATTAATGCTTTGTGGTATGTTTGGATTGAAGTGTTTTGTAATGTAATGTTTTTAAATGTAATGTTGTTATGTAATGTTATGTGTTGAAGTCTTTTGTTTTGTTTTGTTTTGTTTTGTTTTAATGGTTTGATGTTGTTATGTGTTATTTTAATTATTTTAAGTTATTTTATTTTGCTTTAAGTTGCTTTGAAGTGTGTTGCTTTGCTTTAAGTTGCTTTGAGTGCTTTAATAAAATATAAGTTGGATTAGTTATGTGTAGTTTGTGTAGTAAGTTGTATTATTTTAATTGAGTTGTGTTAGTGTAGTGTATTTGAGTTAATGTGGTTTTGGTTTGTTTAAATTGTTTGGTTTAATGTAATGTAAGTTGTGGTGTGTGTATTAGTGTAATGTTGTGTTAAGTTTAGTTTTTTTAACTTAAGTTAGTTATGTGTAGTGTAGTTTGTGTAATGTAATGTAATGTAAGGTTAAAGTTGTTGTAATGTAATGCTTTGTTGAGATGAATTGAAGTGTGTTAAGTTGTTGTGATTTAATGTAATGTTTTGTAAGTTAATGTAATGCTTTGAAGTCATTTGTGGTGTAATTTAATGTGGTGTTATGGTTTAATGTTATGTTATGTGGTTTTGATTAAGTTGTTTAATTAATGCTTTGTGGTATGTTTGAAACGAATTGAGATGATTTTATTTTATTTGTTTTAAATTGATATGTTTTGGATTAATGTAATGTTGTGTGTTTTAAATTTTTTTAAGTTGATATAAGTTGTGGTGTGGTGTAATAAGTTGTTGTTGTTTTGATATGTTTTGAAGTGTTTTAAATTGTTTTAATGTGGTGTAATGAGATGAGATGAGATGTAATGGTGTGTAAGTTGTTCTGTTCTGTTCTGTTCTGAAGTGTTATGTTATGTTATGTTATGTTCTTTGTTCTTTTATTTTATTTGTTATGTTATGTTATTGAGGTGTTATGTTTTTGATTTGTTTTTATTTTATTTAAGTTGATATGTTTTTGTAATGAATTGATTTGAAGTGTTTTAATTTGTTTTAACTTAACTTGTTATGTTATGTGGTTTTAAATTGTATTGTAGTATGTTTTGATTACATTAAGTTGTGGTGTTGTGTAATGATATGTTTTTGTAATGGTTTAGTGGTGTTATGTGGTTTATTTTAGTGGTGTAATGTTGTGTAATGAGATGTAAGTTTAGTTTAGTTGTTTAGTTTTTTTTAGTTAGGTTTAGTTAATGTAAGTTTGTGTAGTTGTGTTAAGTTAGTGTAATGCTTTGTAAGGTTAGGTTAAGTTAATATAATATAAGTTAATGCTTTGTAAGTTGTTTTAGTTTGTGTAGTGGAAGGGAAGGTAAGGTTTTTTGTAATGGTTTAAGTTTGTGTAGTGTAAGTTGTGGTTTATAGTTTGTGTAATGTAAGTTTTTAAAGTTAATGTGGTGTATTAAGTTAAGTTAAGTTAAGTTGAGTTGAGTTGAGTTGTGTTAGTGTAGTGTGTTTGAGTTAATGTGTTTGAGTTTGTTTTAAATTGTTTTGAAGTGTTTTTACATTACATTACATTACATTAGGTTAATGTTGTTTAAGTTGTGGTGTTATTGTATTAGTGTAGTGTAATTTAATGTGGTTTAAATTAAAACAATTTGGTTTACAAAACAAAACAAAACAAAACAAAAAATTACATTAATTTAATTTAGTTTGAGGTGTTATGATTATTTTGTAATGGATTAATTTGTTTTGAGTTGCTTTAATAAAATATAAGTTGTGGGGAGTTAATGTAATTGTAGTGTAATGGTTGTAAGTTTTTAAAGTTGTATTGTATTGTATTGGTTTGTGTATTAGTGTAAGTTATTTCATTTCATTTCATTTCATTTCAAGTTGTGGTGTTATGGTTTGAGTTTCTTTGAGTTGGTGTGGTGTGGGGTGAGTTGTTGTTGAGTTGAATTGTTTTTGTATTTTGTTTTTATTTTTGAGTTGTTGTAAGGTTGAGTTGAGTTACTTTGGTTTGAGTTAGTGTAGTGTAATGTAATGTAAGTTGTTATGTTTTTGATTTGTGTTAAATTGTGTTAGTTTAGTTTAGTTTAGTTTGGTTTACATTACAAAAAAACAATTAAAAAAAATTACATTACATTAATATAAATTAAATTACATTACATTACACCACATTACATTACATTACAAAGCATTACATTAAATTACACTAACTTAACTTAAGTTGAGTTGTTGTTTTGTGTAGTGTGTTTTGTAATGTGTTTGTTTGTATTGGATTACATTACACTATTACAACTAAACTTACATTAACTTGTTTTAATTTACATTACATTAAAATTTTGCTTTGTATTAAGTAAGTTGAGGTGCTTTGTTATGTTATGTTATGTTATGTGTTGCTTTGTATTGAGGTTTAGTTAAGTTAATGTTGTGTAATGGTTTTAAATTGTTTAGTTTAGTTTAGTTTGGTTTGTAATGGTTTAATTTAATGTGTTTTTTAAGTTGTGGTGTTGTGTAATGATATGTTTTGTAATGTGTTAGTTTGTGTACTGTTGTAATGCTTTGAGGTGTTGTATTATGTGTTGCTTTGTATTGAGGTGTAGTGTAGTGTAGTGTAGGTTTGTTTTAAGTTGTGGTGTTGTGTAATGGTTTGTTTTTTAAGTTAAGTTTTGTATTTGATTAAGTGGAGTTGTTTTGTAATGGATTACATTACTTTAATATAAGTTGTGTAATGTTGTGTTGTTATGTTATGTTATGTGTTGTAAGTTTTGTTTAAGGTATGTTATTTTATTTTGTAATGGTTTAGTTTTAACTTACACTAACTTAAGTTGTGATTGAGTTGTAATGCTTGACTTTTGTGTTGTGTTGTTGTTGATTTGAGTTAGTGTGTTTTACATTAAGTTAAGTTAAGTTGAGTAGAGTTTAATTTTGGTTTTTTTTTTATCCTTTCCTTAGTTTAGTGGCAGTATCGCATCGTTCTGTTTTGTGGTGTGTTATGTGTGGTTGTTTTCTTTTTTATTACAACATAACAAACCAAAAGACCTCAAAACATAACACCACAAAAAAAGAAACCAACACAAAACGGATAGCGGCAAAAATTTTAAGGAGTGTAAATTAAAATGAGTAAGAATCAATTGATTCAAGCAATAGAATTAACACAAATGAAAAATAAAATAAATCCAAATTTTATAAAGGGAGATACAGTCATTGTACAAGTAAAAGTTATTGAAGGTTCAATTGAGCGGTTACAAGCCTTTGAAGGAATAGTTATTTGCAAACGCAATCGGGGGTTAAATTCTTCTTTTACAGTGCGTAAAACAACTAATGGAATAGGCATCGAACGTACATTTAAGACTTATTCAACAAGTATATTTAGTGTTAAAATTAATCGGAAAGGTAATGTTCGTAAATCTAAACTTTACTATCTTCGGGATCGCAAAGGTAAATCGGCACGTATTAAAGAAAAAATACTAAGGTAAGGAATATGAAATTGATACGTATTGGCATTTGTGGTTTAGGCACTGTAGGTGGTGGGACATTCAATATCTTAAAAAGAAATTATAAAGAAATATTTCGTAGAATAGGTCGTCCAATTATTATAGAGCAGATTGGTACACGCAGTGATAATCCATGCTGTAATTTAAAAGGTGTTAAGGTCACGAGAAATATTTTTGAAGTAGCACGTAATCATAATGTTGATGTAATCGTTGAATTAATAGGGGGATGTAAGGTAGCTAAAAAACTTGTGTTAGAAGCTATTCACAATAAAAAACATGTGGTTACAGCAAATAAAGCAATGATTGCACTATTTGGTGAAGAAATTTTTTGTGCTGCTTCTAAAAGAGGGGTAATGGTATCTTTTGAGGCAGCAGTTGCAGGTGGGATACCCATTGTTAAATGTATACGAGAAGGGTTATGTGCAAATCGCATTAAGAGTATAGCTGGAATTATTAATGGTACGGTAAATTATATACTTACAAATTTGAAAAAGGGGATATCTTGTAAACAAATACTAAATAAAGCTAAATTATTAGGATATGCGGAAGAAGATCCAACATTAGATATAGAAGGGATTGATACTGCACATAAATTAACAATTTTAGCTACTATAGCTTATGGTATTCCTTTACAATTTAAAAAAATTTATATTGAAGGTATTAAATGTATAACTCTAGATGATGTAAAACAAGCAGATAATTTAGGATATAATATAAAACATTTAGGTATTTCTAAACGTACTAAAAAGGGAATAGAATTAAGAGTACATCCTGTGTTGATACCAAAAAAAAGATTAATAGCTAATGTAAATGGAGTAAAAAACGCAATAGAAATAAATGGGGATGCTGTAGGATCGACATTATATTATGGGGTCGGTGCAGGTGCAGAACCCACAGCTTCTGCTATTGTGGCAGATTTATTAGATGTCTCTAAAAATAGTCTTACAAAATATAATTATCGTACTCCTTATTTAGCTTTTAGGAATATTGAAACGTTACCTATTTTACCAATAAATCAAATTATTACAGAATATTATTTGAGATTTATGCTTATTAGTTTTAATATGATAGGACAGGTAGCAAATATTTTTTATAAACAAGGAATTAGAATTAAGCATTTAATCAAAACAAAAACGGTAAGTTCAATTGTTATTATTGTATTAACTTATAGTACAAAAGAATCAAATATGAATTTAACAGTAGGAAAAATAGAATCTACAAATGGGATGCTAGGACATATAAATAGAATTAGGGTTGAAAAATTTTAAAATTAAAATGGGATGGTAAATAATGCGTTACATTAGTACTCGCGGTTTAGCCCCTGTACTTTCTTTTGAAGAAACCGTATTAACTGGTTTAGCAAGTGATGGTGGTTTGTATCTTCCAGAAAGAATACCTAAACTATCTCATAAAGAATTAATAGAATTAAATAATTGTTCATATGCTGATTCAGCATATCGTATAATGCGTCTTTTTATTGATGATATTGAAGAGAAGCCATTAAAAGATTTAATAAAAAAAAGTTATACAAGGTTTTGTAATGATTCAATAGTGCCGATTAAACAAATAAGTAACAATCATTTTTTATTAGATTTATTTACTGGTCCTACATTTGCATTTAAAGATATAGCTTTACAATTAATGGGTAATTTAATTGATTATTTGTTAAAAAAACGTTGTGAAAAAGCAGTTATTATGGGCGCAACGTCAGGAGATACAGGATCAGCTGCAATATCTGGATTTTGTGATTGTAAGAATTTAGACATATTCATTTTACATCCTCATAATATGATATCAGACATTCAAAGAAGACAGATGACTACAATAAAAAAAGATAATATACACAACATAGCAATAAAAGGAACTTTTGATGATGCACAAGCGATAGTTAAAGAAAGTTTTAATAAACGTGGTTTTTTTTTTAAAGGAAGAAGGTTAATTGCTATAAACTCAATAAATTGGGCACGTATTTTAGCACAAACAGTGTATTATATTGTGTCAGCCATTTCAGTTGGTGCTCCATACAGAGAAATAAGTTTTACTGTCCCTTCTGCTAATTTTGGGAATATTTTTGCAGGATACATAGCTTATAAAATGGGTTTACCTATTAAACAATTAGTCGTTGCAAGTAATGTTAATAATATACTTCATCGTATTATAGAATATAATGATTTTTCTAGACGGCAATTGATTAATACTATAGCTCCAGCTATGGACATAGTTGTTTCTTCTAATTTTGAACGTTTATTATTTTATGCTTATGAAAAAGATTCAAATGCTATCAAACATTTATTTGATAAGTTTCATAAGGAACATTACGCTATAATAGACAAAAAACCTTTAAATAAAATAAGAAATTTATTTTATAGTACAAGTGTGCATGATAAAACTATTTTGTCTATAATAAGTCAGATTTATAAACGTAATGGAATTGTAGTAGACCCGCATACAGCTATTGGTTTAATGGCAGCAGAAAGATGTAATAATTCTCCAGAAATACCTATGATAACATTAGCTACAGCTCATCCAGCGAAATTTTATGATACAATTATAAAAGCTGGAATTGAACTACAAATGCCTAATTCACTTAAAGAATTATTACAAAAAGAAGAGAGATACTGTATTTTACCTGCCACGATTAATAAGGTGCATAGTTATATGATTAGTGTGTGTCATTAACAAAAAACATTTTTACATTACATTAATTTAAGTTGATTTAATATCCTGATGTGAAGTCATGAGGTGAATTGAATAGGTATGTAGTAATGATGTTAATATAAAATGAAAAGTATTGAGGATGAAGGAAAGGGAAAAGGCGTTGCGGAGTTAAAATAGTTGAAAAGGAATGGAAAAAGGCTCTAAAGATTGAGAAGGGATGTATAGTCTTGTCTCGTAGATAGAGAGAGGGATTGTGTTGGTGTGGGGTTTAGTTTTTTGTAGGGGTAGGAGTTTACTTATTTTTTATTTCTTAAGCAAAAAAAAAGGGTAAGTTAAGGATAAAATATATTTATGTTGCGATATTATGAAAATGATAAATTACAACTAATAAAAATTAAATTAAAATCTTTATATGACAGTTTTTCTAAAGTTAAGGAATATTTTTGAGGAATATAATTTAAAAAAATTTGTTATAAAAAAATTTAATAAGGAAATATTTAATAATACTGAGTTACTTCAATTAGCTATTATGGAATCAGATAAAAAAACGTTAAGTATAATAAAAGAAGAAATAATAAGATTAGAAAAAGAATTATCGCACTTAGAAAGTATTCGTTTATTTTCAGGAAAAATGGATAAAAATAATGCTTATGTTGAAATTCAAGCTGGATCTGGTGGTATAGAAGCACAAGATTGGTCAAATATGTTAGTACGTATGTATATACGATGGGCTTTAACACATAACTTAAAAACAGAAATAGTAAATTTAAATCTTGGTGAAATAGCTGGTATAAAATCTGCAACCATTCATATCAAAGGGAAATATGCATTTGGTTGGTTACGAACTGAAAAAGGAATTCATCGGTTAGTACGTAAAAGTCCTTTTGATTCAAGTAAACGACGTCACACTTCCTTTTCTTCAGTATTTATTTATCCCGAACTTAAAAAAGCTTTAAATCTTAAAATAAATATAGAAGATTTAAGAATAGATACTTATAGATCGAGTGGTGCAGGGGGTCAGCACGTAAATACAACTGATTCTGCTGTTAGAATAACGCATTTACCTACAAATATAGTAGTGGAATGTCAAACTGAACGGTCTCAACACAGTAACAAAGAACGTGCAATGAAATTATTAAAAACAAAAATATATGAATTTGAAAAACAAAAAAGTGAAAGTGAAAGAAATAAAATAGAAAAAAACAAAGCAGGAATAGGTTGGGGTAATCAAATTAGATCATATATATTAGATGCTCAGAGAATTAAAGATTTACGAACTGGAATAAAAAATAATAAGTGTGAAAAAGTATTAGATGGTGATTTAGATTTATTTCTAGAGGCAAGTATAAAGCAAGGTTTATGAATGATTATAAAAAATTACTTAATAAAAGAGCGTGTTAATAAACTAAAAGTATTGATGGAAAAAGCGAAAAAAAATGGGACAAGAAGTGCATTTCCTAATGATTTTCGTCGGGCTAGTATATCAAGTAATTTGAAAAAACAGTTTGGAAAAAAAAAAAAAGAAGAATTAGTAAAATTAAAATATACAACGTCAGTTGCTGGACGTATAATGCGTAAAAGGGGGCCATTTATAGTTATACAAGATGCAAGTGGTCACATTCAGCTTTATATAACTAAAAAAATAAGTTCTAATGAATTGCATAAAACTATAAAAGATTGGGATATAGGAGACATAATTGGAGTGATAGGGGTAATAAATAAATCTAAAACGGGGGAGCTTTATTTAATAGTAAAAGAAGCCTTTATATTAGTTAAAAACATAAGACCTTTACCAAATAAATTTCATGGTATAAAGGACCCAGAAATTAGATATAGGCGCAGATATTTAGATTTAATTATGAACAAAGAAGTACGTAAAATATTTAAAATTCGTACTTGTGTTATATCGTCAGTTAGAAAATTTTTAAAGGAACTTGATTTTATGGAAGTAGAGACTCCTATCTTACATTCAATTCCAGGGGGAGCATTAGCCAAACCCTTTGTAACTTATAATAATTCGTTAAATATAAAAATGTATTTACGTATTGCGCCTGAACTTTATTTAAAACGTTTGGTTGTGGGTGGCTTGGAGCGTATATTTGAAATCAATAAAAATTTTCGTAACGAAGGTCTTTCAACGTGGCATAATCCTGAGTTTACTATGTTAGAGTTTTATTGGGCTTTTGCAAATTATAAGGACTTGATGGAAATTACAGAAAATATGATTAGATTTGTCGTGAATGAAACTTTAGGTACAACTAAAATTAAAATAGGAAAAAAAATAAATATTGATTTTTCAGAACCTTTTGAAATTTTAAGTATGAGAGAATCTCTCATAAAGCACGGTAAAAACTTTTCAATTATAAACTCTGATTTGGAAAATTTAGAAAACTTGCGGTTTTTATCTAAACGAATTGGGATTATCGTAGATAACTATAATAATTATGGTTTATTACTTAATAAAATTTTTGAATTAATTGTAGAACGTAAATTAATAAAACCAACTTTTATCACTGAATATCCTATTGAAGTTAGTCCTTTAGCACGATGTAAAGATAAAAATCCAAAAATAACAGAAAGATTTGAATTATTTATAGGGGGTAGAGAAATAGCTAATGGGTTTTCTGAATTAAATGATTATGTAGAACAATCTAAAAGATTTAAATTACAAATGAACAAAAAAGATATTAATGATTTGATTTATTATGATAATGAATATATACGTGCCTTAGAATATGGCATGCCCCCTTCAGCTGGACAAGGAATAGGTATTGATCGTCTTATTATGATTCTTGCAAATAAAGATTCAATTCGAGATGTATTGTTTTTTCCTTTGATGCGTAGTCGTATTTTTTAAAAACCGCCTATAAAGAAATATATGAGATTTTCCAAAAGAAAGTTCTTTGTATAAGATCCATGTATTTGGTATAAAGAAGAGGTCTAACTTAGCTTCTACTTCCAAATATATAAAGGAATTATTATTAAGCCAACCATTTGATTCTAATAAGTTAATGCTAGGATATACTAAACCCTTATAAAAAGGTGGATCTATAAAAATTATATCAAATGATTTAAAGGCCAAATTATTAATGTAATTAATCGAATTAGTTTTTATAATATTTACAGAATTTAAAAGTTTTAGTTTGTTTTTATTAATGTATAAGTTTTTAACTAAATATTTTTTGTTTTCAACAAAATATACATGTTTTGCCCCTCTTGATAAAGTTTCAAACCCTAGACACCCACTTCCCGCATATAAATCTAAAATATTTTTATTTTTTATATCATTTGCAATCCAATTAAATAAAGTGTCTCGCGCATTACTTATCGTTGGTCTTACCCCAGACATAGTTATAGATGGAAAGCTAAGGATACTACGTTTTTTACTACCTCCAATTATTCTAATCATAATAAAATAATTAATCATAAATATGATATAATTTCAACTATTATATGTGTGGTGTAAAAATTATTGGAATGAGTAGGCTATGATAAAAATTTATCCAGAAAATAATATAGATGGTTATATTCAAACAGTATTAGGAATACCTTTACTAACATTACAAGAAGAGCATAATTTAGCCATGAAATTAAGAAAGAAAGGAGATTTAGAAGCAGCTCGTTCCTTAGTAATGTCAAATTTACGTTTTGTTGTTCATATAGCTAGTAGTTATTCAGGATATGGGTTACAGAAATCTGATATAATTCAAGAAGGTAATGTAGGTTTAATGAAAGCAGTAAAACGATTTAATCCTGCTCATGGTGTTCGTTTAGTTTCTTTTGCTATACATTGGATTAAAGCTGAAATACATGAATATGTTTTAAGAAATTGGAGAATTATAAAAGTAGCTACTACGAAATCTCAAAGGAAATTATTTTTTAATTTAAGAAGAACTAAAAACAGTTTTAATTGGTTAAATAATGATGAAATCAAATCAATAGCAAACGAGCTTAATGTTAATCCTAATTTAGTTAGAGAAATGGAAGGTAGATTATCATCAATTGATTATGGATTTGATAATAAGTACGCTGAAGAAAAAAATAATTATAAAAATCCTTCTAATTATATAGAAGATTCAAAAATTGATCCTGCTATTCAATTAGAAAAATATGATTTTGAAAGATATTCTTATAGACGTTTATATATCGCTTTAAATAAACTTGATGAACGAGTAAGAGATATTTTAAAGCAACGTTGGTTAAATGAACCAAAAGCAACATTACATGAATTAGCTGATATTTATGGTATATCAGCTGAAAGGATTCGTCAAATTGAAAAAAGTGCAATAAAAAAAATTAAAAATTATATTAACATATAAAAATGCAAATAAGGAATTTCAAATGGCTAAAAGATGTCAAGTAACATATAAAAAGCCAATGCAAGGCAATAATGTTTCTCATTCACATAGAAAAACAAGTAGAAGATTTATGCCAAATTTACAAAAACATAGGTTTTGGATCAAAAATGAGAAACGGTATATAAAATTGCATATTTCTGCTAAAGGCATGCGTATAATAGATAAATATGGTATAGAAAAATTTTTAATTAAAAGATGATTCTTTTGGAGACTTTGTGGTGAAAAAGAAAATAAAGTTAGTTTCTACAAAAGGTACAGGACATTGTTATTCAACTTATAAAAATAAAAGAACTAATCCGAAAAACTTAGAATTAAAAAAATATGATCCAATAATACGTAAACATGTGCTCTATCGGGAATCTAAATGAATAGTGTCATTAATATAGTGTAAAAATTCAAAAAACAAAGCACTACACCAATTACATCACTACAATAACTAAATAAAGGGGTTTTGTTTTATAAAGTTATCCTTACTTTACTTATGGTATGGTAGATAAATCTGATATTTACTATTTAATGCAAATTTGTTTTAGTTTAAAAGTCAACTTCAAATTCATCTCAATACACAACATCTCACATCAAAGCTCAAAACAAAATACAACAACACAAAGCATAACTAAACCTCAACTTAATACAAACCATAACACATTAAACCAATCCAACACATAACAAATTCAACACAACTAAACTTATATTACACTAAAATACACAAACTAACTCAAACCAATTTAAATTAATCCAACACTTCATCTTATATTTTATTAACTTAAAGCAGCATCGAAAACCACAACATAAGTAAAGCTAAGCTCACAACATCGGGGCCGGGGCGGTTATTTACTTTACTTAGTAGCATCACATCAAAGCTCAATTCATTTCAAAACATATCATTACAACATAACTTAAAAAAAAACAATTTAAATCAAAACACTTCAAAACACTTCAAAACATATCAAGTCAAGTCAAAAAAAGTCAAAACAACATAACTTAAAACAAAACAACTTAAAACAATCAAAACAAAACAAATAAAATAAAATCATCTCAAATCGTTTCAAATCAAATAAAAGAACAAATCACTTCAACATCATATCAACAACAACAACTCAAATCAATTCAATTCACACTTAATGTAAACCACACCATTACAAAATAATCCATTACAAAACATAACAAATGACTTCAAATAACAGAACAAATCAACTACAACATCACATCAATTCATATCATCTCAACAAGACCTCATATCAACTCAAAAGAACAACTTAAAACAACAACAACTCAACTCAACTCAAACCATTACAAAGTAACTCAAGTCAATCCAAAAAACAATACAAACTCAACACCAAAACAAACAATTTAAAACATTACACTAAAAAAAACAACAAACTCAACTCAACAACAACTCAATTCAATCCATTACAAAAAACATAACAAACTCAACACCACACCAAAACATTACAACTTAACTTACACCTTACATTAATGTAATCCAAATTAGTGTAAATTAATCAAAATTAATGTAAAAAAAACCCCAAAAAACAAAACCACAATTCAAAACAATCAAATCAATTCAAAAGACTTCAATTCAATTCAACAACAATTCAAACCCAACTTAACTTAAAAAACAAACCCAACCCAAAAACACTTCAAAACAATTCAAAACAATCAATTCAACAACAATTCAAACCCAACCAAACCAAACCCAACCCAACTTAACTTAACCCAAACTAAACTTGAAATAACTTAAAAAAACTAACTTAATACAACTTAAAGCAAACCATTACACTACAACACACTTACAAAAAATCACAACTTATTACATTAATCCAAAACTTAAACCCAACCCCAAAAAAAACAAACAAACAAACAAAACAAAACAAAACAAAACCATTACATTACAACACAATCCAAACAATTTAAACATTACAAACCACATTACAACACACTACACTACACTACACTAAAACAATTCAAAACCATTACATAACACCACAAAAAAAAAACAAGTCAAAACACTTCAAACCACATAACTAAACCAAACATTACAACTTGAATTACAAAACAACTTATTACATTAATCCAAAGCAACACATAACAAAATAACACATAACAACATTACATTACCTTAACTCATTACAACAAAAACAACACCATTACATTAAATTAACTCAACAACATCTCAATTCAATACAACTTACAAAAAACAACACCCAAACATTAATTTAAAACACATTACACCACATTAACACAACTAAACTATTACAAACCTAACTTACACTACACTAACTTAAGTTAACTTAACTTAACTTAACCTTACATTACATAACACAACACAACAACTTATATTAACTTAAAACATTAAACAAACCACACCACAAACATTAACACAAGTCAACACAAAGAAAAAAAACTCAACAACATCTCAACACAACACAAAGCAACTCATTACAACTAAAAGAAACTCAATCCAAAAACAATCCAATCCAAAGTAAAATCCAAAACATTACAACTAACCTAAAACTAAACTCATTTCAAGAACAAAGTAACTCAATTTGAAATTTAAAGAAAAGACAAGAGATATTGCTTTAAAAATTAATAGTATGTTTAAAATATTTTAATAACCAAAAAATAAAAACAAATAAAAGAATATAAAAGGAATATAAATGGCTGAGATTGACAAAATGTATAAAATTATGGCTAAGCTAAACATAACAAAACTATTCCTTTTTTTTACAAAAAACATAATCTGATTTAATGTGTTAACTTAGTTTGTGTTGTAAAGAGGTGTGGGTAGTTTGACTGGATTTGCAGTGCTGTGATTTGAGGCGGTAATATAAGTTATGTTGTAATGTTTTGAGGGAGTTTGAATTGTTTTAATATAAGTTAAATGGGTGGTGTAAGTTAATGTAATGCTTTGTTATTGAGGTGTGTTAAGTTGTGGTGTGGAAGTGTTTAGTGGTGTGGTGTAATGTAATGTAATGTTATGTGTTATTTTGTTATGTGTTTTAATTGAGGTTTAGACTAGACTAGTTTAGTTTAGTTTAGTTGTGTTATTTAAGTTTAGTTTTTTTAACTTAAGTTAGTGTGGTTTAGTTATGTGTTGTAGTGTTTTGTAATGGATTATTTTGTTTTAAATTTTTTTAAGTTGTTTTAATGTAATGTTGTGTGTTTTAGAGTAAGTTGTAATAGTTTGTTTTAAATTGTTTTGTTTTGTTTTGAAGTGTTTTAAATTAATGTGGAAGTGTTTAGTGGTTTGTAATGTAATGAGATGTAATGTAAGTTGTAATTTTTTGTTTTTTAGGTGTTTTGACTTGTTTTGTGTTGTACTGGATTGGTTTTGAATTGTTTTAAATTAGTGTAGTGTAGTGTGTTGTAATGTAATTTAAATTAGTGTTATGTAATGGTTTTTACATTACATTAACTTAAGTTAGTGTAAGTTGGAGTTTTTGAGTTGTGTTGTAGTGTAATGGTTTGTAATGTAATGGTGTGGATTGTTTTTAAGTTGTTTTTGGTTTACAAAACAAAACAAAACAAAAAAAAACATTAATTTAAATTAAAGTTGGTTTGATTGTTTTGAAATGAATTGTTTTAAATTAATATAAGTTATTTCATTTCATTTCATTTCATTTCAAGTTTAGTTGTTATGGTTTGAGGTCTTGTGTGTTGTTGAGTTATGTGGTTGGTGTTGGTGTTGTTGTTGTGTTTTGTTTTTTAATTGAGGTTTAGTTGTGTAATGTAATAAGTGTAGTTGTTATGCTTTGTTATGTGTTGTAATGTTTTGTTATTTTGTTTTAATATAAGTTGGATTAGTTATGTGTAGTGTAGTTTAGTTTGTGTGTTGTAAGTTTAGTGTTGTTGTTTTAATATAAGTTATGTTGAGGTGATTTGTAATGTTTGGTTTTACATTAAATTGTTTTTGATTGTTTTGAGTTTCTTTTAGTTGTAATGGTGTTGCTTTGCATTGTTTTAATATAACTTTTTGAATGCTTTGTATTGAGTTGTTGTGTAGTGTTGTTGAGGTGTAATGTGTTGCTTTGTTATGTTTAGTTGTAATGTTGTGTTGTTGTATTGAGTTGCTTTTAGTTTAGTTTGGTGCTGCTGATTAGAGTTTATGCTTTGAACTTGCGTTGACAAAAATCTATATTAAACATATACTACTTCTTATATAACTTTCACTAAGTGGGTACTTTTTTCTTCATAAAAAAAAATAAAGACCAAAAGGATAAAATTAAAGAGTTTGATCATGGCTCAGATTGAACGCTGGCGGCAGACCTTACACATGCAAGTCGAGCGGCATCATCAAGTTGTGCAAGCGGCGAACTGGTGAGTATAACATGGAAATTTACCTAAAAGAGGGGAATAACGTGTAGAAATGCACGCTAATACCACATAATTCTTACGAGATAAAGCAGGGGATTGATTCAAATCAACCTTGCGCTTTTAGATGATTCCATGCCGGATTAGCTAGTTGGTAGAGTAATAGCCTACCAAGGCAACGATCCGTAGCTGTTCTGAGAGGATGATCAGCCACACTGGGACTGAGATACGGCCCAGACTCCTACGGGAGGCAGCAGTGGGGAATATTGGACAATGGGGGAAACCCTGATCCAGTCATGCCGCGTGTGTGAAGAAGGCCTTTGGGTTGTAAAGCACTTTTAGTGAGGAAGAAAACTTATAAAAGAAAAAGTTATAAATATGACGGTACTCACAGAAGAAGCACCGGCTAACTCCGTGCCAGCAGCCGCGGTAAAACGGAGGGTGCAAGCGTTAATCGGAATTACTGGGCGTAAAGGGCATGTAGGCGGTTTGTTAAGCATTATGTGAAAGCCCTATGCTTAACATAGGAACTGGATAAAGAACTGACAAACTAGAGTGCAGAAGAGGAAGGTAGAATTCCAGGTGTAGCGGTGAAATGCGTAGATATCTGGAGGAATACCAGTGGCGAAGGCGACCTTCTGGTCTGAAACTGACGCTGAGATGCGAAAGCGTGGGGAGCAAACAGGATTAGATACCCTGGTAGTCCACGCTGTAAACGATATCAACTAGCCGTTTGATTCTTAAAGAATTTTGTGGCGTAGTTAACGCGATAAGTTGATCGCCTGGGGAGTACGGTCGCAAGGCTAAAACTCAAATGAATTGACGGGGGCCCGCACAAGCGGTGGAGCATGTGGTTTAATTCGATGCAACGCGAAGAACCTTACCTACTCTTGACATCCAAAGTACTTTCCAGAGATGGAAGGGTGCCTTAGGGAACTTTGAGACAGGTGCTGCATGGCTGTCGTCAGCTCGTGTTGTGAAATGTTGGGTTAAGTCCCGTAACGAGCGCAACCCTTATCCTTAGTTGCCAACGTATAAAGACGGGAACTTTAAGGAGACTGCTGGTGATAAACCGGAGGAAGGTAGGGACGACGTCAAGTCATCATGGCCCTTAAGGGTAGGGCGACACACGTGCTACAATGGCAAATACAAAGGGTCGCAAAATGGTAACATGAAGCTAATCCCAAAAAAATTGTCTAAGTTCGGATTGGAGTCTGAAACTCGACTCCATAAAGTCGGAATCGCTAGTAATCGCGAATCAGAATGTCGCGGTGAATACGTTCTCGGGCCTTGTACACACCGCCCGTCACACCATGGAAGTGAAAGGCACCAGAAGTGGCTAGTTTAACCTGCAGATTACGGAGAACGGTTACTACGGTGTGTTTCATGACTGGGGTGAAGTCGTAACAAGGTAGCTGTAGGGGAACCTGTGGCTGGATCACCTCCTTAAAATACAGTCTTTATGATGAAAGAAGTACTTAAAAAGGTATGGGGTCTGTAGCTCAGGTGGAAGAGCACACCCCTGATAAGGGTGAGGACGGTAGTTCAAGACTACCCAGACCCAAAAGAAAAATAGTATTATATGATAAAGCAAATAAGCGCATATGGTGGATGCCTAGGCAGTCAGAGGCGAAGAAAGACGTGACAGCCTGCGAAAAGCGTCGGGGAAGTGGCAAGTAACTTAGAAGCCGGCGATGTCTGAATAGGGGAACCTACTGAAGGAAAAAAAATTCAGTGTCTGTAAGTGAATATATAAGTTACAGAAGCTAACCAAGGGAACTGAAACATCTAAGTACCTTGAGGAAAAGAAATCAAATGAGATTCCCTCAGTAGTGGCGAGCGAACAGGGACAAGCCCAGAAAGCAATTATATAAGTTAGATTAAACAGATGGAAAGCTGTACCATAGTAGGTGATAGTCCTGTAATTAAAAACTAATTAATTGTGAAATAGATTAGGTCGGGGCACGAGAAACCTTGACTGAATAAGGGGGGACCATCCTCCAAGGCTAAATACTATTGACTGACCGATAGTGAACAAGTACCGTGAGGGAAAGGTGAAAAGAACCCTAGCAAAAGGGAGTGAAATAGATCCTGAAACCATATGCGTACAAGCAGTGGAAGCCTAACAGGTAACTGCGTACCTTTTGTATAATGGGTCAGCGAGTTATTTTCGGTAGCAAGCTTAACCGGATAGGGGAGGCGTAGGGAAACCGAGTCTAAAATGGGCGTTATATAGTTGCCGGGAATAGACCCGAAACCGAGCGATCTATCCATGAGCAGGTTGAAAAATTAAGTAACATTAATTGAAGGACCGAACCGGGGTCTGTTGAAAAAGACTCGGATGACTTGTGGATCGGAGTGAAAGGCTAATCAAGCTCGGAGATAGCTGGTTCTCCTCGAAAGCTATTTAGGTAGCGCCTTATGTATCACCATTGGGGGTAGAGCACTGTTTCGGATATGGAGTCATATAGACTTACTAAACCGATGCAAACTACGAATACCAATGAGTGCAGCATAAGAGACACACTATGGGTGCTAACATCCATAGTGGAAAGGGAAACAACCCAGACCGTCAGATAAGGCCCCAAAATCTTAGTTAAGTGGAAAACGAGGTGGGAAGACTAAGACAGCTAGGAGGTTGGCTTAGAAGCAGCCATCCTTTAAAGAAAGCGTAACAGCTCACTAGTCTAGTTCACCTGCGCGGAAAATATAACGGGGCTAAACTAAGTGCCGAAGCTACGGGTTTATACATACAAAATATAAGCGGTAGAGGAGCGTTGTGTAAGTCTGTGAAGGGATATTGTAAGGTATGCTGGAGATATCACAAGTGCGAATGCTGACATGAGTAACGATAAGGGATGTGAGAAACATCCCCGCCGAAAAACTAAGGTTTTCTGTTCAACGATAATCGGAGCAGAGTTAGTCGGTCCTAAGGTGAGGCTGAAAAGCGTAATCGATGGAAAATGGGTTAATATTCCCGTACCATATGTAATTGCGATGGGGGGACGGAGAAGGCTAGACGAGCCCAGCGTTGGTAGTCTGGGTGAAAGTATGTAGGTTTAGAAATTAGGTAAATCCGATTTCTTAAGAAAACTAAGGTATGAGACGAAATATTGAAGTCGTTGATGTCATGCTTCCAGGAAAAGCCTCTAAGCTTCAGATTACATATGACCGTACCATAAACCGACACAGGTGGTTAGGTAGAGCATACTAAGGCGTTTGAGAGAACTCGGGTGAAGGAACTAGGCAAAATGGCACCGTAACTTCGGGAGAAGGTGCGCCGAATTATTGTATAACCTAGAACAGGGAAAGCAAGAATCGGCCTCAGATACCAGGTGGCTGCAACTGTTTATTAAAAACACAGCACTCTGCTAACGCGCAAGCGGACGTATAGGGTGTGACGCCTGCCCGGTGCTGGAAGGTCAAAAGGAGATGTGCAAGCATTGAATTGAAGCCCCAGTAAACGGCGGCCGTAACTATAACGGTCCTAAGGTAGCGAAATTCCTTGTCGGGTAAGTTCCGACCTGCACGAATGGCGTAATGATGGCCACACTGTCTCCACCCGAGACTCAGTGAAATTGAAATTGCTGTGAAGATGCAGTATACCCGCGGCTAGACGGAAAGACCCCGTGAACCTTTACTATAGCTTCATATTGAAAGTGGGTATTATTTGTGTAGAATAGCTGGGAGACAATGAAGTACAAACGCAAGTTTGTATGGAGTCAGCATTGAAATACCAGCCTAATATTATTTACTTTCTAACTTAATACCGTTATCCGGTGTAAGGACAGTGTGTGGTGGGTAGTTTGACTGGGGCGGTCTCCTCCTAAAGAGTAACGGAGGAGCGCAAAGGTACCCTAAGTACGGTCGGAAATCGTAATTATAGTGTAAGAGCAAAAGGGTGCTTAACTGCGAGACAAACAAGTCGAGCAGATACGAAAGTAGGTTCTAGTGATCCGGTGGTTCTGTATGGAATGGCCATCGCTCAACGAATAAAAGGTACTCCGGGGATAACAGGCTAATACCGCCCAAGAGTTCACATCGACGGCGGTGTTTGGCACCTCGATGTCGGCTCATCACATCCTGGGGCTGAAGCAGGTCCCAAGGGTATGGCTGTTCGCCATTTAAAGTGGTACGCGAGCTGGGTTTAGAACGTCGTGAGACAGTTCGGTCCCTATCTACCGTGGGCGTTGGAAGTTTGAGAAGAGCTGCTCTTAGTACGAGAGGACCGGAGTGGACGAACCTCTGGTGTTCCGGTTGTCATGCCAATGGCATAGCCGGGTAGCTAAGTTCGGAAAGGATAACTGCTGAAAGCATATAAGCGGGAAACCAACTTCAAGACAAGACTTCCCAGGGAAACCCTAAAGGATCCTCGAAGAAGACGAGGTTGATAGGCACGATGTGGAAGAGTGGGAAACACTTTAAGCTAACGTGTACTAATAATCCGTGAGGCTTTATCATACGATTAGTTAAAAAAAAGAAAAAGCTTGACGATTATAGTTGGTGGGACCAACCTGAAAACATTCAGAACTCAGAAGTTAAATCACCTAACGCCTAGGGTAGTATAAGGTTCTCCTTATGTGAGAGTAGGTTATCGTCAGGCTAGATAATATAGTTAAGAATGTGTAGTGTTGTAAAAAAAAGTTTAAAGTAAAAGGTCTAGGTCTTTTAAGTTTTTTTTTTATTATTTCAGCGGTTTGTTTTATTTAAGTTCGGAGCGTGGAAGTACAGTTCAGTGTTAGTAAAACTAAAACAATCCCAAACGTACATGAAATGATGTGGAACAGCTAAGCTAAAGGGTTGTTATGTTGTAGTGTAATATAAGTTAGTGTAGTTTAGTGTTGAGTTAATGTTGTGTAATGAGGTGTTAGTTAGTGTAAGTAAATGTAAGTTAGTTTGAGGGGTTATGTTTTTGGTGTGGTTAAAAAAGTTAATGCTGTTGTTTTTTGAGGTTTTTTGTTTTTGGAATGGTATGTGTTGGATTGTAATAGAAGGTAATGTAATGTGGGGTGGTTTGTAATAGTTTAGTGGTGTAATGTAATATAAGTAAGATGTGATTTTTTGTTTTGTTTTTTTTTTGTGATGTAGAGGTGTTAAGTTGTTATATGTAGAGGTGTGTTGTTGTGTAATGGTTTTGAATTGTTTTATAGTGTAGTGTATTGTATTTTGTAAGAGAAGGGTAGTTAAAAAAGAAGCAGTGACGTACGTTAGGTTCGTTGTGTAGAGGTGTTATGCTTTGAGTTTATTTTATGGGGTGTCGACTTTAAGTTAGTGTGGTGCTGGGATTGGGGTGTTGTTGTGTAATGGTGTGGTTTTGTTGAGGGGAGGTTAGTGTAATGGTTTAGTTTTTTTTTAAGTTGTTGTTATGTGTTGATATGCTTTGTATTGAGGTTTAGTTATGGTATGTGTTGTTATTTTGTTTTAATAAAATATAAGTAAGTTGTGGTATGTTTAGTTTGTTTGTGTTATGGTTTAAAAAATGTAAGTTAGTGTGAGTTGTGTAAGGTTTTGATTGTTTTAAGTTTAGTTGTTATGTAATGTTGAGGTGCTTTGGGTTGCTTTAATGGTTTGTTTTGAATTGTTTTGTATTGTATATAAGTTGTAATGGTTTGTAATGGTTTGTGTTGGTTTGTAATGGTTTATAAGTTGTTATGTTTTAAATGGTTTGTAATGGTTTGGTTTGGTTTGGTTTTGTTTTGTTTTGTTTGGTTTGGTTTGGTTTGGTCTGGTCTGGTCTGTTTGTTTGTTTGGGGTTGAGTTTGTTATGTTTTTTGTAATGGTGTGGTATGTTTAGTGGTATGGTATGGTATGGTGTGGTTTGTTTTATGTTGTTTTGTTTAATATAATATAAGTTTATGCTTTTAGTTTAGTGGTGTTAATTTAATGTAATGGTTTGTAATGTAATTGTTTTTTGTTTGTGTAGTGTAGTGTAAGTTGACTTTAACTTAATAGTGTAGTTTAGTGTTGTAGTGTAAGTGTTATTATTAAGTTAGTTATGTGTAATATAAGTTGTTGTTGTGTTGAATTGTTTTTATTTTATTTTATTTTATTTGTTTTAAATTTTTTTAAGTTGTTTTAAATTGTTTTTGTTTTGGTTTTTGTTTTGATATGATTTGAGGTGTTATGTTTTGTAATGGTGTGGGTTGTGTTGAGGTGTTTGTATTGGTTTGTGTAATGGTTTATGTAGTGTAAAGTTGTAATGTTTTTGGTAACTTAGTGTAGTGTAGTGTAGTGTAGGGTGGTGGGTTTTGTTTTAAGTGTTGTTGTATTGTTTTAAATTATTAACTTAACTTAATGTGGTATGTTTATTTTGTTTAGTGGGGTGGGGTGGGGTTGTGTTGTGTTATGTGGTATGTTTGAATTGATGTGATTTGAAACGATACGATACGATACGATTTAATGTAAGTTGATTTGATTTGTGTTGTTTTTATTTGAAGTCATTTGTTTTGTAATGTAATGTAATGGTTTATGTTTTTGATTGTTAAGTTGTGTTAAGTTAGTGTGGGGCAGTGCTGTGCTTTGTTATGTAATGGTTTAATGTAATGTAATGTAATGTAATTTAATCCAAAACAAGTTAAGTTAGTTTGTGTAAGTTAAGTTGTTGTGTTGTAGTGTGTTGGAAGGGGTTGTGTTGTTATTTGTTGTGTAAGGTTAGGTTAATCCAAAACAAGTTAATGTAATGTAAGTGGTTAGTTAGTGTAGTGTAGTGTAATGTTATGTTGTTTTGTTATGTGTTAAGTTAATAATGTAAGTTGTGGTATGTTTAGTTTTTTGTAATAGTTTAGTTGTTATTAATGTGGTGTAAATTAAAACAAGTTGTATTAGTGTATTTTGTTTTAATGTAATGTAAGTTGTGGTTTGTTTAATGTAATGTAAGTTGTGGAAGTGTTTGGTGGTTTGTTTGTTTTGTGGTTTGTGTATTAAGTTATGTTATTTAAAAGGGATGTTAAATTTTGTTAAAAAGTTTTTAAATTAAAGGTCTAATAAAGTTAAAGGGTTATGAAAATCATTCTACTGTAAACTGAAGAACAACAAATGTGTATGTATGTATGTGGTGTAGTGTGTTTGTTGTTAATTAATTAATTGATTGATTTATTTACCTAGTATTACTCATGTAATTAATAATGATATACCAAATGATAAAGAAGCATACATTTATCGTAGGTACAGGTACAGAGACAGAGACAGAGAAAGAGAAAGAAATCAGGACGACAAAAAAAAGGTACAGCGTCTTATTAGCATTTGAAAAACAAAGAAGTGAAATACGAAAAAATAAAATGTTAGAAAAGAAAAAGGCAAAGCTATTTATTTATTGGACAAAAGATGGAAATAATGGAAATACCAAATGAAAAGGCATTAAGAAATCAGAGGCAGAGTGTTTTTAATAATCGTGTAAATGCAGCAGCTTATAGAAATTATATTCAAAGGGAACGGTATTGGTATTTCATAGTAAAAGAAGAACCTTTGGTAGATAAAGGTTTTAATGGTTCAGAAGTAGAATTAGAAGCAGTAGCAGTAGCAGTATTTTCTTTTTTTACATTTAATTCGTGAAAAGCTCTTCATAACCTTATGAAGAATATACGCACACGTTTTGCTCCCTCACCTACTGGTTTTCCTCATATAGGGACAGCATATATTGCTTTATTAAATTTTTATTTTGCTCGTATAAATAATGGAAAATTAATTCTTCGAATTGAAGATACAGATAGAATGCGATCAAAAAGTAAATTTGAAAAAAAAATTTTAGATTTATTACATTGGTTAGGTATTCAATGGAATGAAGGGCCAGATATTGGAGGAAAATTCGGACCTTATCGGCAAAGTGAACGCCAATATATTTATAATAAATATGTTGAGAAATTAATTAAGTCAGGTAAGGTATTTAAATGTTATCGTACTAGTGAAGAGCTAGAAAAATTGCGGAAATGTAAAGTTGATAAAGCATTAAAAGAAAAAGATTTACAGTTAGATTATAAAGAATTAAAATTTCGTAAAAAAAACAATTGGCCTTATGCAATAAGACTTAAAGTTCCTAAAAAAGGAAAATGCGTATTTTATGATGTATTAAGGGGTAGTATTAAAATGAATTGGGATCAGGTTGATTCACAAATTTTAATAAAATCTGACGGAACACCTACTTATCATTTAGCTAATGTAGTAGACGATTATTTGATGGGAATTACTAATGTAATAAGAGGTGAAGAATGGATAAACTCTACTCCAAAACATAAGTTGATTTATGAATTTTTAGGCTGGAAAACTCCAAATTTTTGTCACTTACCATTGTTACGTAATCCAGATAGATCAAAACTATCTAAGCGCAAACAAAATAATTCAATTGAATATTATCGGAAAATGGGTTATTTGCCCCAAACAATAATCAAGTACTTAGGCAGTTTAGGTGGTGTTAAAACGACTAAGTTTCCTTTTATAAACAAAAAAACTATGAAAGCTAAATTTGATATTAAGAGTATATATTTAGGAGGTCCAATATTTGATTTAGACAAATTGACTTGGTTAAATGGTATTTATATACGCTCAATGAAAAATGAGTCTTTAATTAAAATTATGTATGAATGGGTTAAAGACTATATACACAAGATTTTACCATCAATTAAACCTCGTATAAAAATTTTAACTGATATTATTTCTATATCTGAACAATTTTTTTCTGGATTACCTAAATTAAAAGCAGAAGATTTTGAAGTTATTGGTTTGAAAATCACAATGCAAATTAAAGTACTTAAATTTTTATGGTTGCAGTTAGAATATATAGAAAAATGGGACAAGGCAACTATACTATATAAGGTTAAACAATTATCTAACCATTTTAAAATAAAAATGAAAACAATAATAGCTCCAATTTTTATTGCAATAAATGGAAGATTAATTTCTACATCTGTTATTAACACGATAGCAATAATAGGTAAAGATTTAACGCGAGTACGCCTAAAGCAGGCAATAAATATTTTAGGGGGATTACTTAACACAAGAACAAGAACAAGAACAGGAACAGGAAAGGAAAATAATAAATGAATATTTTTACAATAAGGAATCAAACAAATACGCAAATAGCATTAGATAATGTTAGTTATTTAGAAGAAATATACGAACAATATCATAATAAAGGCAATGTTACTGAAGAATGGCGTCAATATTTTGACTATTTTAAAAAAAAAGAATGCTTGTTTAAAACAAAAGAAACTTCTGAACAAATTCTAAAAGCTCAAATAAGCGTTTTGCAACTTATTAACGATTATCGGTATAGTAGTGGGCATAGAAAGGCAAAGATAGATCCAATAAGCGGTAACAATAAGGTTAAGGCGCTTCAAATGGCATTATACGAATTGAAAAAAGAAGATTTAAATAAAGTCTTTAACGTTGGAGTGGGGAAAAATAAAGCAACATTAAAAGAAATTATTGAAGTTTTGGAGATAACTTACTGCGGAACAATAGGATGTGAAATTAGGCATCTTTGTAATAATGAAGAGAAAGTGTGGTTAGAGCAAAGTTTGGAATCTGTACGTAATAAATATTCACCAACTAAAAAAATAAGTTTGCAGATATTAAAAATAATTACTGCAGCTGAAGAATTAGAAACTTATTTATCTAGCAAATTTCCTGGTACTAAACGTTTTGGTATAGAGGGTGGAGAAACTTTAATTCCTATGTTATATGAATTAATTCAACGTTCTGGTAATTATGGTATTAAAGAAATTTTTATGGGTATGGCTCACAGAGGACGTATAAATGTATTAGTTAATATTTTGAGGAAGAGCCCCGCTGATATAATTAAGGAGTTTGAAGGAAAACAAATATATGAATCATATTCTGGCGACGTTAAATATCATCAGGGTTTTAATTCAAAAATACTGACAAAAGGTGGTGTAGTAAAGTTAAAATTAGCATTTAATCCATCACATCTAGAAATTATTTATCCCATTGTAGAAGGCGCTGTTCGTGCAAGACAAGATTATATGAAGGATATGACAAAAGTAATACCTATTGTTATACATGGGGATACAGCATTTTCTGGACAAGGTGTGGTAATGGAAACATTACAAATGTCAAAAATAAAGGAATATAATACGGGGGGTACTTTACATATTATAATTAATAATCAGATAGGTTTTACTACTTATAGACACAATGCACGATCTACTAAATATTGTAGTGATATTGCTAAAATGTTTCATTATCCTGTTTTCCATGTAAATGGAGATGATCCAGAAGCTGTTCACCATGTAACCAAAATAGCGGTGGATTTTAGGAATAAATTCAAAAAAGATGTGGTAATTGATATGATATGTTATCGGCGTAGGGGCCATAATGAATCAGATGAACCTTCAATAACACAACCAATTATGTACCAAAAAATAAAAAATCATCCAACATTATGGGAAATTTATTCAAAATATTTATTTAAAAAAGGTTTAATATCAAAGAATGAGGTTAAAAATATGGTGGGTTTATATCGCCATAAATTAAAATATGATGCTAATAAGTCATATAAAAAATCAAGTGTAATGTTGTACAAATTTTATGATGATGAATACGATAACACATCCTTTGAGATGAAACGGCTGCGGGAATTAGCTATCAAAATATGCAATGTTGGTGAAATGGAAGTTCAAAGTAATGTTGCTAAAATTTACTCAGATCGTCGTAACATGGTAAGTAGTAATAGTAGAAGTAGGAATATAAATTGGGGCTTTGCGGAAATGTTGTCATATGCTACTTTATTAGATGAAGGCTATGCCATTCGTATAACAGGGCAGGATACAGTAAGAGGAACTTTCTCTCATCGTATGGCAGTAATACATAATCAAAAAGATGGATCTGTTTGGAAACCTATGCAACATATAAAAAAAGGGCAACCAAAGTTCACAATAGTAGATTCTATTCTTTCTGAAGAAGCTGTGCTTGCTTTTGAATATGGTTATTCTATCTCATCACAAAATATGTTCGTTGCATGGGAGGCTCAGTTCGGGGATTTTGCTAATGGAGCCCAGGTAGTTATTGATCAATTTATATCCTCTGGGGAAACTAAGTGGGGAAGTTTATGTGGTCTAACTTTATTGTTGCCGCATGGGTATGAAGGTCAAGGTCCAGAACATTCTTCTGCACGTATTGAACGATTTATTCAGTTATGTGCGGAACAAAATATGCAAGTCTGTGTTCCTACAAATCCTTCACAATTTTTTCATTTAATACGTAGCCAGGTAAAACGCAAAATCCGTAAACCATTAATATTGATGCAACCCAAAAGTTTATTGCGACATAAATATGCTAAGTCAAGTTTGGAAGAATTAGCTAATGGAAGTTTTAAAACGGTGATTGAAGAAACGGAGAATATTGAGCGAGATATAGTGAAAAGAGTTATACTTACATCTGGTAAATTATATTACGATTTAGTTGATTATCGTACAGCAAATAATATTAATGAAACTGCTATATTAAGAATAGAACAGCTTTATCCTTTTCCCTTTAAAAAAATAATAGAAAAATTATCTAGTTACTCTAAGTGTGAATATATTATATGGTGTCAAGAAGAACCTAAAAATCAAGGAGCTTGGTATCAAATTAAGTACTATTTAAATAAGAAGCTTAATCTTAAGTTACAGTTTGTAGGTCGCACTTCATCAGCAGCACCAGCATCAGGTTATTTTGATGTACATTTGAAGCAGCAAGCTAATCTAATAAAAGAAGCCTTTATTACACCAATATAAAGAAAAGAAATAAAAAACATATCAAATAAAAGAACAAATAAAATAACATAACATAACATAACAGAACAACAACACAACACATATCAACACAACTTATATTAAACAACAGAACAAATAAAATAACAGAACAGAACACTTCAAAACACTTCAGAACAGAACAACAACGTTTCAATTCAATTCAAAACAAATAAAATAAAATAAAAACACTTCAAAACAAAACAAATCAAATCATCTCAATTCGTTTCAAATAAAATAAAATAAAAACAAATCAAAACAAATAAAATAAAATAAAAGAACAAATAAAAACAAATCGTTTCAAAACATAACAACTTAATGTAAAAACAAACCAAATCGTTTCAAATCATATCAACTTCAAATAAAATAAAATAAAATAAAATAAAATAAAAGAACAACTTAAAACAAATCGTTTCAATTCAATTCAAAACAAATAAAATAAAATAAAATAAAATCAATTCAATTCATATCAATTCAAAGTAAAGTAAACTCAATTTCACAACATCACATCAATACAACAACAAAGCTCAACTCAACTCACCCCACTAAACTAAACTAAACTAAACTAAACCACACTAAACTATTACAAACCACACCAACTCAAATACAACGTAACGTAACTCAACAACAATCCAATCCAAAAAATAAAAAAAACAACTCAATACAAAACACCAACAACTCAACAACAACTCACCCCACTAAACTAAACTAAACCACACTAAACTATTACAAACCACACCAACTCAAATACAACGTAACGTAACTCCCCAACAACTTAAAGCAACACATTACAACTCATATCAAATCATCTCAACAACAAAGTAAAATCCAAAATATAATAACTTAATACAAATTAATGTAATGTAATGTAATGTAATTTAATTTAATTGTTTTTTTGTAATTTAATTTAAACCACAACTTAAAACAAAACAATTTAAAACAACTCAAATTAATTTAAATTAAGTTAGTTATGTGTAAGTTAATGTAATAATGTAAAACATAACACATTAATCCAACAACACTAAACTTAATCCAAACAAACCAAAACATTACAACACATAACATAACAACTAAACCAAAAACAATCAAATCCAATCCATTACAAAAACACCTCAATCCAAAGCATTACACCTCAACACATCTCAACAACAAAGTAACCAAAGCATCTCAACAGCAGCCTCAAATAATTTAAAAAGGATAATTAAGATTAAATATAAAGAAATAAAAGCTCCTAGCTTTCCTGAATCTGTAAATGAAGGTACGGTTGCTACTTGGCATAAAAAACCTGGTGATAAAATTTTACCATATGAACTTATTGTTGAAGTAGAAACTGATAAAGTATTGCTAGAGGTGATGTCACCATTTGAAGGTATTCTTAAAGAAATAAAAATACAAGAAGGTAAGCCATGCAAATCAGAGCAGTTGCTAGGTATTATTGTTGTAGTAGATAAAGGTTTTAATGGTTCAGAAGTAAAAAAAAAAGTAGGACAAAAAATAAAAATAGAGACAGAAGCAGAAGCAGAAGTAAAAGCAAAAGTAAAAGAAGATATTTATTCACCATCTGTACGTAAAATGATGGCTTCTAAGAATATAGATGTTAAAGCTAAAGCAGCACTTAGTGGTACTGGTGGAGGATGTTTACTAAAAGAAGATGTTTTACGTAGTATTAAGGAAGTCGGAGAAAAAAGGGTACCATTGAGTCGATTACGTCAGACAATGGCTAAACGTATAGTAAAAGCTCAAAAAAAGGCCGCAATGTTAACTACTTTTAATGAAATAGATATGAATCATATAATAGAAATACGAGCACAATATAGAGAGCTATTTAAAAAAATACATGGAACTAAGCTAGGATTAATGGGTTTTTTTGTAAAAGCTTGTACTGTGGCTCTAAAACATTTTAAGAAAGTTAATGCTTTTATTGATGCTAAAGAAATTATTTATCATAATTATCAAGATATAGGAATAGCAGTTTCTACAAAAAGAGGTTTAGTTGTTCCTATATTAAGGAATACTGATTCTATAAAAATCGAAGAAATAGAGAAACAAATTATGGATTTCAGACAACGTGGTATTAACGGTAAATTAACTATTAAAGAACTCACAGGAGGTACTTTTACTATAACTAACGGAGGGATTTTTGGATCTCTTTTCTCTACTCCTATTATTAATCCTCCTCAAACTGCTATTCTGGGAATGCATAAAATTCAAAAACGGCCTGTGGTTTTAAATGGAGAAATAGTTATACGTCCTATGATGTATTTAGCGTTATCTTATGACCATCGGATACTTGATGGCAAGGATGCAGTACAATTTTTAAATTTAATTAAGGAGCTGTTAGAAAACCCTATACGATTTATATTAAACATTTAAATGTAACGAGAGAAATAAATATGGAAGCTAATTTTGATGTAATTGTTATAGGTGCTGGTCCAGCTGGTTACGTTGCAGCTATAAGAGCGGCGCAATTAGGACTAAAAACTGCTTGTGTTGAAAAATGGATTAAAGATGGAAGAATGATTTATGGGGGTACTTGTTTAAATGTTGGGTGTATACCTTCAAAAACATTGTTAGAAATATCACATAATTTTATTGAGGCTAGGGATAAGTTCGAAGAAGTAGGTATAAAAATTGATAAAATTAGTGTCGATGTAAAAAATATGATAAGGCATAAAAATAAAATTGTTTCAAGTTTAATTGATGGAATTGCGGCTTTATTCAGAACTAATGGTGTTAGAGTATTGAAAGGAACTGGTAAGATTTTAAAGGAAAAAAAAGTAGAAGTTTCACACCAAGGTAATAAGAGTATTTTTAAAGCTAATAACATTATTATTGCTTCAGGTTCTCTTCCTTGTTACCTTAAGCATGTACCATTAAATGGAGATACAATAATAGACTCTGCATCTGCATTAAATTTACTGGAGATACCTAATCGATTAGGTATCATAGGAGCAGGTATTATTGGGATCGAATTAGGCTCAGTTTGGTGCAGACTAGGTAGTAAGGTCACTATATTTGAAGCTTTAGATAATTTATTTCCAAGTGTTGATGAAACTTTATCTAAAGAAATATCAGTTATACTAACAAAGCAAGGGTTAAATATTAAATTTAATGTGCGTATTTTAGGTAGCGTAATTAAAAATAAAGAAGTTAAAGTTAATTTTATGGATCAATTTGGTGAGCACAGCTTAAATTTTGATAAGTTGATCATTTGTATAGGCAGGAAACCTTATACACAAAAGCTAATAGAGAAAGAGAGCGGGATAGAATTTGATGACAAAGGTTTTATCAAAGTTGACAATCAATGCAAAACAAGCGTGTCAGGAATTTATGCTGTTGGAGACGTTGTGAGAGGGCCTATGCTAGCACATAAGGCATCGCAAGAAGGTATTATGGTAGCTGAAATTATAGCAGGTAATAATGTACAGTTAAATTATGATACAATTCCTTGGGTCATTTATACAAAACCAGAAATAGCGTGGGTGGGTAAGACTGAACAGCAGCTTAAATTATCAGGTATTAATTATAAAATAGGTGTTTTTCCATTTGCTAACTGTGGAAGAGCTAGGGCAAATAATGCAATACAAGGTCTGGTTAAAATAATTGCAGATGTTAATGATAGAATTTTGGGAGTGCATATAATGGGACAAAATGCTAGTGAATTAATTGCTCAGGGGGTTATTGCAATGGAATTTAGTGCGAGTGCCGAGGATTTGGCTTTAACATGTTTTGCTCATCCTACACTTTCGGAAGCAGTACATGAAGCAGCTTGTGCTACATCTTTAGGAACTACGATTCATAAGATTTAAGATTTAAGATTTAAGATTTACATTGTTTAATTTTCTTTCTCTTGATGCTTTACTTTTTGTTGCTTTGTATTGTTTTAATATAAGTTGTTATATGTTGAGGTGTGTTTAAGTTGTTGATTTGTTCTTTTATTTGTTGTGTTGTGTTGAAGTGAAGTGTGTTGTTATGTTATGTTATGTTATGTGTTGTTGTAGTTGTTCTTTTATTTTATTTGAAGTGTTCTGTTCTGTTATTTGAGTTGTTGTTGTTGTTGTTTTGTTCTTTTATTTGAGGTGTAATGTTTTTTGTATTGAGGTGTTTTTGTAATGTTTTTGATTGTTTTAAGTTGTTGTGTTTTAATATCAGTTGTTTTGTTTTTGATTGTTTTGTAATGGTATGGTATGGTATGGGGTGGTATGTTTAGTGGTATGTTTTGATTAATGTGGTATGGTATGGTATGGTATGGTATGTTTGTTTTGTGGTATGTAATGGTTTTAAATGGTTTGTAATGTTTTTGATTGTTTTAATGTTGTTTTTGAATTGAATTTAACTTCTTTGATATGAATTGATGTTGTAGTTGATTTGGTCTGTTTGTTTGTTTGGTGTTGATTTTTTTGTAATGGTGTGGTTTACATTAAGTTGTTGTGTTATGTTATGTGGTATGTTTGTGTAATGTAATGGTTTATGCTTTATGCTTTGTAATGGTTTAATTTATTTTATGGTGTAATGTAATGTAATGTAATGGTATGGTATGGTTTTGATTAAGTTGTTATGTTCTTTTATTTTATGTGTTATTTTATTTTATTTTAGAGTAAGTTTAGTTGTATTGAATTATTAAGTTAGTGTAGTTTGTGTAATGGTTTATGTAATGGTGTGTAAGGGGTTGTGTTGGTTAAGGTTAGGTTAAGTTGTATTGATTTGAAGTGTGTTAATGTATTTTGAAGTGTTTTAAGTTTGAGTTTGTTTTTTAAGTTAGTTTAAGTTATGGTTTGAAGTGTTTTGTTTTGTTTTGTTTTGTTTTTGATTAAGTTAATGTGGTTTTAAATTGTTTTAACTTAACTTAACTTGTTATGTTATGTGGTTTATTTTAAGTTAGTTATGTGTAGTGTGTTGTGTTGTGTTGTGTTGCTTTGTAATGTATTTTAAGTTGTTATTAGTGCTTTGTAAGGGGTTGTGCTTTGTAAGGTTAAGGTTGTTTTAAATTGTTTTAATGTGTTTTAGGTTAGGTTAAGTTAATATAAGTTAATGTGGTGTAATGTAATGTAATGTAATTTTTTTTAATGGTTTTTTTGTTTGTGTTGAATTTGTTATGTTATGTGTTGAGATGAGATGAGATGAAGTGTGTTGTTATGTTATGTTATTTGTTGTGTTGTTTTAATAAAATATAAGTTAGTTATGTGTTGTGTAGTGTGTTATTTTGTGTTTTGTTTTAGTGTTGTAAGTATTTGTAATGGTTTTGAATTGTTTTTTTGAGGTGTTGTTTTAAGTTTGTTTTGTTTTGTTTTGTTTTGTTTTAATGTTGTTGTTGTTTTTGGTCTGTTTTGAGGTAAGTTGTTATGTTTTTAAGTTGTAATGTTTTGTATTTGATTTGAAATGAAACGAAATGCTTTATTAGATGCTGAAATTTTATCATAAATTCATTTATAAAGACAAAGACAGGATAAAAAATTGAAACAAAAAAAAGAAGAGAAATTTAAAAAAAGTAATTTAAAAATATTATATCCAGTTAATAAAGAATTATTAGCACATAGAGAGAATATAAAGGAACTTAGAAAAAATATAGGTTTTTGTTTATGGGATCGTATAACTTAAAACACATTAACTTACCTAAAAATAAAATAACACAACTTAAAAGACCTCAATCAAAAACAAACAAACTACACATAACAAAGTAACACAACTTAAATTAATCCAAAAAATTTAAAACACTTCAACACAACTTATTAATCAAACCAAACCATTACAAACCATACCAAAACATTACAAACCAAACCAAACCAAAAAACAAAACAACTTAAAACAAAACAAAACAAAACAAACAATTCAAAACCATTACAAACAAAACCAACACAACTTAAATTATATTAAACAACACAACAAATAACATAACATAACAACACTAATACACTTCATCTCATCTCATCTCAACACAATTCATAACAACTTAATCAAAACCATACCATAACATAACATAACATAACACTTCATCTCATCTCAACTCAACACACTTCAACACAACACAACACAACACAAACCATTACACAACACCACAAAAAAAAAACTAAAAGCACAAAGCATTACATTACACCTACACTTAAATTAATGTAATTTAATCCAATCCAAAGCAACACAAACATTACATAACTAAACCTCACAGCACTGCATTACATTAACTCAAAGCAAAAAAAAGTAACACAAAATCATTTACTAATAAGTTAAAAGCATCTCAATTTCACATCATCGAATCATCAAAGCTATAAAAATAGTTTCACATTATGAGTATGCTGTAGTGTTTTATAGAGATATCATAAGGTATACTTTTATTTTTGCTGTAATGGTAATGTAACAAAGCAAATATATTGTTTTATTATGTAATTTAAATAAATAATAGGATATACAAAATGGGATTATTATCTGGATGCAATGGTTTAATATTAGGTGGCGCTTTAATTGTAGTAATAGGAGCGCAAAATGCATTTGTTTTAAATCAAGGGTTTCGTGGTAAATATCCTTGGATGGTGGCTTCAATATGTGCATTATGTGATTTAATATTAATTTCAACAGGTGTTGCAGGATTATCAGTTTTTATTCAAAAACATAAAGATTTTATTGTTATAGCACGTTGTATAGGTATAATATTTTTACTATTTCAATCTATAAAAGCTTTTTTACGTATTCGTAAATCAGAACAATTAAAAGTTATGAAATATTGTTCCAAAGGAAGATTAAGTATTATTTTAAGTACCCTTGCTATTACATTACTTAATCCACATGTTTATTTTGATACGTTATTAATGCTAGGTACTATTGGGGCTTCTCAGGCATGTCCGTATATGTTTGTATTAGGCGCTGGATTAGCTTCTTTTTTATGGTTTTTTAGTTTAATTTTTATAGCGAGAAGGTTGAAAATCTTACTATCATCTTCTAAAATGTGGAGATTCATAGATTTAATTACGGGCATAATTTTGTTAATTGTAGCTTGGCAATTAATAATACCTTTTTAATTTAATTACAATATATGTTAGATCTTAAATTAATTTGTAAGAAATTTAATAATTTTGTAAACAGATTAACAAAACGTGGTTTCGATTTAGATATAAATCACTTTAAAAGTTTGCTAGAATTACGCAATAAAATTAAAAATAAGACTGAAAAGTTACAGAATAAACGTAATTTTATATCTAAAACTATAGGTAATATTAAAAAAACAGGTGGTGGTGGTAATACTAAACATCTAATTTTAGAAGTGAATAAACTAAATAATAAACTTCATAAAAATATTTTTTATTTAGAAGCAACAAACAAGAAAATTTTAAAGTTTTTATTTAAAATACCAAATTTACCACATAAGAGTGTACCAAAGAAAAAAAATATAGAAATAATACGTTGGGGAAATCCTAAAACATTTAATTTTTCACTGCGTGATCATATTAAAATAGGATTAATAAATGGTGATCTTGATTTTGAATTAGCAACTAAACTAACTGGGTCTAGATTTACTTTAATACGTGGCAAATTAGCTAAATTACATCGTGCTTTAATACAATTTATGTTAGATAAGCAAGTTAATATTCATGGTTATGAAGAAATGTATGTGCCATATATAATAAATAGAAATTCTTTGTTAGGCACAGGTCAATTGCCTCAATTTAATAAAAATATTTTTGAACTTGAAGGAGTAAATGAATATTTTCTAATTCCAACAGCTGAAGTTCCTTTAATTAATAGTGTAAGTGGAAAAATTTTAAGCAAAAATGATTTACCAATTAAATTAACAGCACATTCTCCTTGTTTTAGAAATGAACCAGTATCTTATGGAAATGATTCTCGTGGTATTATGAGACAACATCAATTTGATAAAATAGAATTAGTACAAATAGTACATCCTGATAAATCTTATGTTGTGTTAGAAGATATGACAAAACATGCTGAAGAAATTTTAAAAGCATTAAAATTACCATATAGAGTTATGCTTTTATGTGCTGAAGAAATAAGTTTTTGTGCTTCTAAAACCTATGATATAGAGGTGTGGATTCCCAGTCTTAGTAAATATTTAGAAATTTCTTCAATATCTAATTGTGAAGATTTTCAATCAAGAAGAATAAAGACTAGATTTCGTCAATTTAAAGAAAAACCTACTTTGGTACATACACTTAATGGATCTGGATTAGCAGTAGGTCGTTGTTTGTTAGCCATTATGGAAAATTATCAAAACGAAGATGGTTCTATCACAATACCAGACATTTTACAGTCATATATGAGCGGAACTCAGCGTATTTAAATGTAATTATTAATGTACTTGTGCCGAGCTGGTGAAATTGGTATACACGCAGGTTTTAGGTGTCTGTGTCATGCTAATGACTTGGGGGTTCGACTCCCCCGCTCGGTCAATGATAAAAGTTATTTTACGTTACGTTATGTTATGTTATGTTATGTTCAGCTTAGTTATGTAAACTGACACTAAAAAAAACAACAACAGCAACTCAAACCAAAGCACCTCAACAACAACACAAAGCAACACATTACAACTTATATTAAAACAACTCAACAACAACTCACCCCACTAAACTAAACTAAACTAAACTAAACCACACTAAACTATTACAAACCACACCAACTCAAATACAACGTAACGTAACTCAACAACAATCCAATCCCCAACAACTTAAAGCAACACATAAACACAACTTATATTATATTAAAAACATTACACTTAACACCTCAAAACAGACCAATCAAAAACAACTAAACAAAACTTAATACAAAATAAAATAACTAAACTTAACTTAACTTAAAATAACATAACAATTTAAAACCATTACAAAGCATTAACTTAACTTAACTTAACCTAACCTAAACTAAACTAAAACACTTCAAAACATACCACTTCAAAAACAATTCAAAACAACTTAAAACAAAACAAAACAAAACAAAACAACCTTAACACAAAATCAAACCAACTTAATACTAATACACCACAACTTATTAATGTAAACCAATTTAATTTAATGTAATGTAATGTAATTTAATTTATATTAATGTAATTTTTTTTAATTGTTTTTTTGTAATGTAAACCAAACTAAACTAACACAATTTAATTTAATTTAATTTAAACCACATTTAACTTAACACAACTAAACTTACACATAACACAAAGTTAATCCAAAAAAACAACACCCAAACATTAATACAAAACACATTAACCTAACTTACACTACACTACACTACAACACACTACAAAAGCAAAATAACACAACTTTAAAAAAAAAACTTAACTTAAACCAAACCATTACAAACAATTTAATGTAAAACCAATTCAAATCAACTTAAATCACATTAAATCAACATCAACATCAACAACACATAACATAACATAACATAACAACACAACTTAAAACAAAACAAAACAATTTAAAACAAAACAAATTAAATTAAATTAAACAACACTTCAAAAACAAAACAATTCAAACTTCAAATAACAAATAAAAGAACAGAACATAACATAACATAACAGAACAATTCAAAACATATCAAAACATATCATTACAACTAAACTTAAAACAACACAACACATATCAACACAAATCAATTCAATTCAAATAACACTTCAAAACAAATCAACTACAACATCACATCAATTCAAAGCAAAGCAACAACAAAGCTACTCAACTCATATCATATCAACTCACACGAAAATTCAAATTAGTGTAAATTAACACAAATTAAATCAACTACACAACAACATCAATTTAATGTAATTTAAATTAATTTAAACCAAAACAATTTAATCCAAAACATACCATTACATAACAAATGACTTCAAATAAAATAACAGAACACAACACAACACAACACTTCAGAACAGAACAAAACAAATAAAAACAAATCAAATCATATCATCTCATCTCATCTCAACAACAAATAAAAACAATTTAAATCAAATAAAAGAACACAACAGAACACAACACTTCAAAACACTTCAGAACAGAACAAATAACACAACTTAAAAAAATTTAAAACAAATTAAATTAAACAACACATAACATAACATAACATACCATAACAAACCATACCATAACATAACACTTCATCTCATCTCAACAAATAACATATCATAACAAAGCAACACCTTTACAACACTAATACACTCAAACTCAAACTCAAAGCCAAAGCCAAAGCAACACACTTCATCTCATCTCAACACAACATAACATAACAGAACAACAACGTTTCAAATCATTTCAAAAGACTTCAAATCATTTCAAAACATAAAAGAAAATAACAGAACACAACAGAACAGAACACTTCAAAACACTTCAGAACACTTCAGAACAGAACAGAACAGAACAGAACAAATAAAATAAAAACACTTCAAAACATAACATAACATAACATATCAATTTAATTTAAAACAACTTAAATCAATTCAATTCAAATCAAATCAAACATTAAACAACTTAATCAAAACCACACAACAACTTACAACACAACACAACACAACACCACATAACATAACACCACTAAACAATCAAATCAAAAACATTACAAAATAAACATACCACATTAAATGTAAATTAACACACCAAAACAACAACACAAACCATTACAACAACTAAATCAAAAAAAACAACACATTAACAAACTTATATTACAAAACAACTTAATTCAAACCATTACAAAAAACATAACAAACTCAACCCCAAAAAAAACAAACAGACCAAACCAAAACTTATTACATTACACAACAACTCATCAACAACATTACAAAAAGCTTAGGAGTGAGAGTGAAAATGAAAATGAAAATGAAGATGAAGCCTTCTGTAGGGCATTTTTTAGCTTATAAAGAAGGGCGTATTCACAACCATTGCCATTGGGAAATAATATTATTGTTACGTAAATTTTACTGTAAATATAAAATTTCACCTACTATGCTTCCTTTAATTAATGAACTTAAATATTTAAGTTATAAAAAAGGAAATTCTATGTATTTACTTAATTTATTTAACTCTTTATCTTTAGAAAGTCCTGCTATGGTTGCAGTAAGATTAGCAGGATTGCCCAAGCCAAAGTATTGTAATGCTGTTGTGATGTAATCTAATGTACTTTCATATAATGTAATTTATTCTAATGATAAATAAGAAAAAAAAACTTATTCAATAACAGACCGACCTCAAAAACAAAACAAAACAAAACAAAACAAAACCGAACCTCAACAGTACAACCCAAAAAGACCTCAAAACACAACACATTAATGTAAACCAGACCAACTTACACTAATCCAAACCACACCAAAACTTACAACACACTACACTACACTACACTAATTTAATTAATCCACAACTTGAATTACAAAACAAACATTACATTAATACAAAACATATCAACTTATATTAAAACAATTTAAAACACATTAACTTATATTAACTTAACCTAACCTTACAACACACAACACAACACAACACCTTAACCTAAACCTAACCTTACACAACACCTCTACAACACAACAACTTAACTCAACACAACACAACTTAAACAACAAATAACAACACATTACATTACATTACATTACAACACAACAACTTACAACACACTTCATCTCAACACAAAATAACACAACTAAACTCAACAACAAAGCATATCAACACATAACATAACATAACATAACAACTTATATTAAAATACAACACACTAAATTAAGTTAGTGTAATCAAAAACACTTCAAAAAACAATCAAAAACACCTCAATCCAAAACAAACTACACATAACTAACTTAAAACAAATCAACACAATTCATAACAACTTAATCAAAACCATACCATACCATAACATAACATAACATAACACTTCATCTCATCTCACACTCAAACTCAAAGCAACTTAAACAACACCTTACAACACTAATACACTTCATCTCATCTCATCTCATCTCAACACATTACAACTCAACTTAACTTAACTTAACCCAACTTATATTAAAGTAACCTTACACTACACTACACTACAACACACTACACTAACTTAACCACCACAACTCATTAACTTACAAAAACAAAATACACTAACTTGATGTAAACAACACAACATTAATGTAATGTAATTTAAATTAATCCAATCAAACACATTAAAACAATTTAAAACACTTCAAAACTAACTTAAAAAAAAACTTAACTTAACTTAAAGCAAACCATTACAAAAACAACATTACAAACCATACCAAAACATTACATTAAATTAATATAATATAAATTAAATTACATTACATTACATTACATTACAAAGCATTACATTAACTTACACCAAACAATACAAACCACATAACATAACAAGTTAAGTTAAGTTAATCCAAAACAATTTAAAACCACATTAATCAAAAACAACATAAACCACACCACACCACATTAAATGTACATTACAAAGCATTACATTAACTCAACCTAACTTACACTACAACACTAAACTACACTAATTAAAACCTTACACTTAAGTTAAGTTAACAACATTAATTTAAACCAATACAAAACACATACACTAACTTATATTAAAGTCAACTTACACTACACTACACAAACACACTACAACACTTTACATTACACCACATTAACTTTAAAAAACTTAACTACACTAATACAAATTAATCCATTACAAATTAGTGTAAATTACATTAAACAACTTAAACCACACAAAATAACACCACTAAACAACATAACATAACATAACATTAAACCACACCACAAACTACACAACATCTCAACACTAATACACTTCATCTCATCTCATAACAACACACTTCAACACAACATATAACAAAATAACACAACTTATATTATATTAAACAAAACAACACAACATTACATTACATTACATTACACAAGTTAAGTTAGTGTAAGTTGTGGTATGTTTAGTTAATCCAAAAAACACCAAAACAAAGCACTTCAAAGCATATCAATTTAAAACAATTTAATGTAAAACACACAACAACATAACTTACAACACACTTCATCTCATCTCAACACAACATTAAAACAATCAAATAAAAGAACAAATCAAAACAAAACAAAACAAAACCATACCATTACATTACAAAACACTTCAAAAACAATTCAAAACAACTTAAAACAAAACAAAACAAAACAAAACAATTTAAAACAAAAGAAATAAAAGAACAAAGAACATAACATAACATAACATAACACTTCAAAACACTTCAGAACACTTCAGAACAGAACAGAACAGAACAACATAACATAACATAACATAACTTAACTTAACTTAACTTATATTAAAGCATAACTTAAAACAAATCAAATCATTTCAAAACATAACAAAACATTACAAACCAAATGACTTCAAAAGACTTCAAATCATTTCAAAACATAAAAGAAAATAACAGAACACAACAGAACAGAACACTTCAAAACACTTCAGAACAGAACAGAACAGATCAAATAAAATAAAAACAAATCAAATCAATTCAAAACACTTCAAAACAATTTAAAACAACTTAAAACACATTAAAACAATTTAAATCATTTCAAAACACTTCAAAACAAAACAAAACAAAACAACAACAACTTATTACACAACACCACAACTTATTACAACTTAAGTCAAAAGAAATAAAAGAACAGAACACAACACAACAACTTACAACACTAATACACTTCATCTCATCTCAACACAACAGAACACAACACTTCACTTCACTTCACTTCACTTCAGAACAGAACAGAACAGAACAGAACAAATCAACTTACATTAAATCAAATCGTTTCAATTCATTACAAAACATATCAACTTCAAAACACTTCAAAACAAAACAAAACAAACCAAATAAAAGAACAAAACATATCATATCATATCATTACAACTTACATTAAAACAACTTAAATCATATCAATTCAAATCAACAGCAACTACAACATCAAATAAAAGAACAAATCAACTACAACAACACAACTTAAACAACACAACAACTTACAACAAATAACATATCATAACAAAGCAACACCTTTACAACACTAATACACTTCATCTCATCTCACACTCAAACTCAAAGCCAAAGCAACACATAACAACAAACTTAAAACAAAACAAATCAAATAAAATAAAAGAACAAATCAACTACAACAACACATAACATAACATAACAACACAACTTAAAACAAAACAAAACAATTTAAAACAAAACAAATTAAATTAAATTAAACAACACTTCAAAAACAAAACAATTCAAAACAACATAACATAACATAAAACAAAACAAAACAAATCAAAACAATTTAAAACAACTTAAAAAAATTTAAAACACTTCAAAACAAAACAATTTAAAACAAAACAAAACAAAACAAAACAAAACAATTTAAATCAACTCAAATCATCTCAACTCAACTCAATTCGTTTCAAAAACAATTCAAATGACTTCAAAAAATATCAAGTCAAAACAAAAGACTTCATAACATAACAACATAACATAACATAACATAACATAACTTAAAACAAAACAATTCAAAACAATTTAAATCATTTCAAAACACTTCAAAAAATATCAAGTCAAAACAAAAGACTTCATAACAACATAACATAACATAACTTAAAACAAAACAAAACAAATCGTATCGTTTCAAAACATATCATTACAACAACAACTTAAAACAAATCGTTTCAAATCAACAACAACAAATAAAATAAAAGAACATATCAATTCAAATCAACAACAACATCAACATCAATTCGTTTCAATTCAAAACATTACACTTCAACTCACACTCAAAGAAAAGCAACTCACACAAACACAAACACCAACACCAACACCAACATCAATTCAATTCATATCATCTCATCTCAACAACAATTCATATCAATTCACACTTAATGTAAACCACACCAATACAACTCAAACCAAAGCAACTCAAATACAATTCATATCAAAGCAACTCAACTCAACTCAAATACAACTCAAAGAAAAAAAACTCAACTACAACTCACACCACACCACACCACACCACACCAAAGTAACTCAACAAATACAAACAAACAACTTAAATTAAACCATTACAATTCAACAACAACATCAACATCATATCACTTCATATCAACTCAAACATACTACAAAACACTCAAAGCAACTCAAATACAATTCATATCAAACCACAACTTAATGTAAACCAATTCAACTCAAAATAACACCACTAAACTAAACAAAACAAACATACCACACTAAACTAAACTAAACCATTACAAACAACACAATTTAAAACCATTACATAACACCACAAAAACAAACCAACATCAACAACAATTCAAACCATTACAAACCAAACAAAACCAAACTAAACCAAACCATAACACCTAAAAACAATTCAAAACCATTACAAACCACACCAACTTAAAATAACTTAAACCAAAAACAATACAAACTCAACCCCAAAAAAAACAAACAAACAGACCAAACACTTCAAAACATAACAACATAACTTAAAACAAAACAAAACAAAACAAAACAAAACAAACTTAATGTAAACCATAAACACACCACAAAACATAACAAACATTAAACAACTTAATCAAAACCACATAACATAACATAAACCATAACACCACAAGTTAAAACACTTCCACACCACACACATAACAACACAACTTAACATAACACAACACCTCAACAACACAACAACTCAAATACAACGTAACTCAACAACAACACAAAGCAACTCATTACAACTCAACACAACACAACACAACACATAACATAACTTACACTACACTACACTAACCTAACCTAACTTAACTTACACCACATTAAGTAACACAAAGCATAAACCAAAACAATCAAAACACTTCAAACCATAAAACACTTCAAAAAACCAAAACACATTACAACAAATAACAACACCTTACAACACTAATACACTTCATCTCATCTCAACACAAAATAACACAACATCTCAACACTAATACACTTCATCTCAACACACTTCAACACATAACAACTTAAACAACACAACTAAACTAATACATAACACACTAACTCAAACCAGTACAAACTATTACAACACACAGTGTAATACTACAGACAAGAACCGAACCAGACCGGTACAAACTAAAAATATTTTTGATCAAAACTTAAACTTTTTTTAAATTTACGTAATAATTCTTTTTGAGTTTTATTCAGATTGATAGGTGTTTCTATAATTACTTTACACATTAAATCTCCTGGGTAAATACTACGTAGTGATTTAACTCCTTTACCTTTAATTCTAAATTGTTTTCCTGTTTGTGTTTCAGCTGGAATTTTTAATAGAACTTTATTTCCTTCAAGAGTAGGCACTTCTAATATACCTCCTAATGCTGCATCTACAAAATTAATTGGTAATTCACAGTATAAATTCTTGCCTTCTCTAGTAAAAAATTTGTGTGGCTTAATAGATATTTGAACATATAAGTCTCCAGAGGGGCCTCCATTAATACCACCTTCTCCCTCTCCGATAATTCTTATACGATCCCCATTATCTACACCTTGTGGAATTTTAATAGATAATTTTTTTTTGTGATTTATACGACCTTCCCCATTGCATTCACTACAATATTTTTCTATAATTTCACCATTACCATTACAATTGTGGCATGTTTGTTGTATAGAAAAGAAACCTTGGTGCATACGTATCTGACCTACTCCTTTACAACTATGACAATACTTATTTTTATACCCAGGCTCTGATCTATTCCCATTACATCTATTACATTTTACTAATTTTTTTAAATTAATATTTAATTTTGTGCCATAAATAGCTTCTTCAAGTTTAATATTTAAACTATAACGTAAATCAGAACCTTTTTTTGGGGTATTGTTGTTATCTCCAAAAATATCTCCAAAAACATCTCCAAAAATATCACTAAAACCTGTATTAAAATTATTATTTGAAGTTTGACTTTGACTCCCATCTATTCCTGAATGTCCAAATTTATCATAAGCCTTTCTTTTTTCTTTAACGGAGAGTATTTCATGCGCTTCAGAAACTTCACGAAAAACTTTTTCTGCTTGTTTATCGTTAGGATTTCTATCAGGATGATATTTTTGAGCTAATCTACGATATGCTTTTTTTATTTCTTTTTGATCAGCATTTCTATTAACACCTAATACTTCATAATAATCACGTTTGGACATTATTAAATCAAGCCTTTTCCTTTATTTAGTTTTAGTTTTCTTTTTCTTATTAACTTCTTCGTATTCAGCATCCACAACATCTCCTTCTTTTTTATTAGAAGAATCTTCTGGTTCTTTTTGTTGTTGTTCTGAAGGTTTTTCTGTTTTTTTAGCTGAATATATTGTTTGATAAATTTTACTATATTCTTCAGTAAGTTTATTTAGATCCTCTTTGATTTTTTTTATATCATCACTTTTTAATGTTTCTTCTAAATTATTAATTAAAGATTCAATTTTGTTTTTTTCATCTTTATTTTTTATTTCTTTTGAGGTTTTACGGATCGAATGAATCATACCATCCGCTTGATTTCTTATTTGAACTAACTCTTCAAATTTTTTATCTTCTTCTTTATTTGATTCTGCATCTTGAATCATCTTATTTATTTCATTTTCCGAAAGACCGCTAGAAGATTTAATTACTATGGATTGTTCTTTTCCAGTTGCTTTATCTTTTGCTGTAATATTTAATATCCCATTAGCATCTAAATCAAACGCTACTTCTATTTGTGGAGTACCTCTAGGTGCAGGCGGTATATCAGTCAAATCGAAACGACCTAATGATTTATTTTGTAAAGCTTTTTTTCTTTCTCCTTGCAAAGCATGAATAGTAACAGCTGTTTGATTATCTTCTGCAGTTGAAAAAATTTGTGTTTTTTTAGTAGGTATTGTAGTGTTTTTTTCTATTAATGGGGTCATTACACCACCCATAGTTTCTATTCCTAAAGTTAAAGGAGTTACATCTAATAAAAGAACATCTTTAACATCTCCACCTAATACGCCTCCTTGAATTGCTGCGCCCATTGCTACAGCTTCATCTGGATTTACATCTTTTCTAGCTTCTTTACCAAAAAATTCTGCCACTTTTGTTTGAACTAAAGGCATACGGGTTTGACCCCCAACTAATATTATCTCATCAATCTCCTTAGTTGTTAATTTAGCATCATCTATAGCTTTTTTACAAGGTAAAAGCGATCTTTTAATTAAATCTTCAACTAATGACTCTAATTTAGCTCTAGTAATTTTTAGATTAAGATGTTTAGGACCTGTTTTATCTGCAGTTATATAAGGTAAATTAATATCTGTTTGTTGAGAACTAGAAAGTTCTATTTTTCCTTTTTCAGCAGCTTCTTTTAAACGTTGCATTGCTAAAGAATCTCCTGATAAATCAACCCCACTTTCTAATTTAAATTGTTTGACTATATAATTTATTAATTTTAGGTCAAAATCTTCTCCTCCTAAAAAAGTATCCCCATTCGTAGCCATTACCTCAAACTGAGTTTCCCCGTCAACATCAGCAATTTCTATGATTGATATATCAAATGTTCCACCACCTAAATCATAAACAGCTATTTTTTTATCACCTCTATTTTTATCCATGCCATAAGCTAAAGCAGCAGCTGTAGGTTCATTAATTATACGTTTTACTTTAAGCCCTGCGATACGTCCAGCATCTTTAGTGGCTTGTCTTTGTGAATCATTAAAGTAAGCTGGTACTGTAATTACAGCTTCATTTATTTTTTCACCTAAATAATCTTCTGCTGTTTTTTTCATTTTTTTTAATATTTCTGCACTAATTTGAGGGGGTGCTAATTTTTTATTTTTTATTTTTACCCATGCATCTCCATTTTCAGCACTTACAATTTTATATGGCACCATGTTTATATCTTTTTGTACTATATCATCATTAAATTTACGTCCAATAAGACGTTTAATTGCATATAAAGTATTAGAAGGGTTAGTTACAGCTTGCCGTTTTGCGGATTGCCCAACTAATATTTCATTATCATCAGTATATGCAATTATAGAAGGGGTAGTGCGGGCCCCTTCGGAATTTTCTATAACACGACTTTTTCCATTTTCTAACACTGCCACACAAGAGTTAGTAGTGCCTAAATCAATACCTATAATTCTTATCATATTAACTACCTCATAAATCTATTCTATAAAATATGAAAAATCTCATCTATTCCAATTTAATTAATTGGATCCATTAAACACAAACCCCAAAAACTCCAACTCAAAAATAAAAACACACCTTCACAATAATCCACTCCAAAATCTGCACATCCTATCATATACAACACTGCACTTTTACAAAATACAATAATCACTTCACTTTCTTTCTTTCTTTCTTTCTTTGATGTACTGCTACTGACTTTTTTGTTTATACTGCGTTGCGTTGCGTTGCGGTCATACTAACATCTTACCACAAACACCATTAATACAGTAATCATATTTTGTGCACAGCATCTCAAAACAAAAAAGTCAGTTCCAATAAAATAAAGTCAACGCTACAAAGCACAATATAAGCTTAAACATAAACAGCAGAACTTATAAACATCAAAAGAAAAGCAACAAGTCAACACAACAAAGCACAAAATAAAGCGTAGCACAACAAAACAACAAAGAAAATAAAACAAAAGCGTAAGCAATAAAAAACAAGCCAAACATAACGCCATAACACCAAACAAAGCATAAGTTTTAATGATTTTTACTAACTATAACCATAGCAGGCCGTATTAATCGGTCATTAAGAAAATATCCTTTTTGTAAAACGTCTATAATAGTGTTGTTATTCTTATTTAAAGATTTTACAGTAGCAATTGCTTCATGACATAATGGATTAAAAATTTTTCCTATGGGATTAAATTGAATCACACCGAATTTTTTAATAATATTTAATTGCATTTTTAATGTCATTTTTAAACCTTCTATATGATAATTATTTATTTTTTCTTTTTTCATAAGTTCCAAAGCTTTTTCTATTCCATCAAAAGATGGTATTAATTCTTTAATAAATTTTTCTATAGCAAATTTACGTGTTTTTTCAATTTCTTTATCCGCTCTACGTATGTAGTTTTTTGTATCTGCTTTATATTTTAAGTTTTTATTTTTATAAATTTCTAGTTTAATTTCAAGATAAACTATACGTGCTTTTAATTTATCTGTAATTTGTTGTTCTTGAAAAATTAACTTCTTATTTTTTGAATAAATTTTTTCTATAAACATAATTATATTCCTAACATTAACATACCCATATTTTACATATCCGTTAGTTTATGTTAAACTTTAATTAAGTGCGTATATTTAAATTTTCAAGTTAATAAAAAGTTATGCAATTAATATATTTAAATAATAAAGCAAACCATAAATTTTTTGTTTTTGACAAAATTGAAGCAGGAATATCTTTTTTGGGTTGGGAAATAAAAAGTATACGTGGTAAAAAATTTAATTTAAATAATACTTATGTTACAATAAAATATAATGAAGCTTGGTTATTAGGTGCAAAATTTATCCCAATAAATACTACAAATAAATTAAAAAAAAGAAAAAATATAAAAAAACTGTTAATGAAATCAAAAGAAATTTCATATATAAAATCCTATATAAAAATTAAACGATATTCTTGTGTACCTTTAAAGTTTTATTGGAAAAAACACCTTATAAAATGTGAAATAGCCTTAGTTAAAGGTAAGAATTTAATTGATAAACGTGAAATAGAAAAAAAAAGAGATAAAAACAAATTATTTTTAACATTTGACATAAATAATAAGTTTGATTAGTATAATATTTATGGGGGCGTTATGGATTCGACATAAATAAGACTTTTTAAGTTCATGTCGAGATTAACTTCTCTCGTTAATCAAAAGTTAATATATATTATTTGCCAATAATAAACTTTGTTGTGCTCAGAATTTTAGCTTAGCTGCATAATTCAAATTCATATTTTATGTTTACTATTTCATAATAATTGAATTTTGAGCTCTAAATAATAGTATAGTGCTCATTAACGTCTTAGTATTGAGCGTTGATAATATAATAAGACTTAATTTAATAAATCTTGCTCATCAGGTTTGTTAACAAAGTTTTTTAAAGATGAAGCTAAACATGTATAAACTTACTAATTATAGTTTATGGACGTGGGTTCAAATCCCACCGCCTCCAATAAAACTTTTATATGCCGATATCAGGAGTCGAACCTGAGACAACCTGTTTACAAAGCAGATGCTCTACCAACTGAGCTATATCGACTTAATATAATACTGGGGCACCAGGATTCGAACCTGGGATGCCGATACCAAAAACCGGTGCCTTACCACTTGGCTATGCCCCAAAACAAAACAAAAGTAGTGGATAGAGGCGGAATTGAACCGCCGACACAAGGATTTTCAGTCCTCTGCTCTACCAACTGAGCTATCTAACCTAGAATATTTATTATAAAGATATAGAAAAAAAATACAAGAATAGGAATTATTATTATGTCGTTTTATAAGAAAAAAAAATATCGTACGGCTAGTGTATATAGAGAAACAAATGAAACTAAAATTAGGATTTATCTAAACTTAGATGGTCAAGGTAAATTAAATATTAAGTGTGGAATTGAATTATTAGAACATATGCTGGAGCAAATAACTAACAATGGACAAATAGATATAACGATAAGAACAAAAGTATTTTCACCCATAGATAATCATCATACAATAGAAGATATAGGAATAGCGATGGGTAAAGCATTTAAAAAGGCTTTAGGAAAAAAAATTGGAATAAAAAGGTATGGTTTTGCTTATGTACCTATGGACGAATCGTTATCCAGGGTAGTTATTGATTTTTCTGGTAGACCTTCATTACATATGACTAAATTAGGTAAAGGTCAGTTCGATCTTTTTAGAGAATTTTTTCAAGGTTGGGTTAATAATTGCAAAAGCACATTACATATTGACAATTTAAAAGGATTTAATTCACATCATCAAATTGAAAGTATATTTAAAGCTTTTGGGATTGCTATACGTATGGCAATATCATTAGATAAACGTATAAAAAATAAATTATACTCAACTAAAGGTATATTATAAACAAATATATTATGGCAATAATTATTATTGATTATGGAGTTGGTAATTTATATTCTGTAGCAAATGCAATAAAAAAAGTTACAAAGGAAAAGATTTTCATTAGTAACAATGCTAAAAAAATAAAAAATTCTAATCGTATTATATTACCAGGTCAAGGCGCTATAAAGGATTGTATAAAGGAACTAAAAAAAAAAGAATTATATTGGTTAATAAAAGATTTGATATATACAAAAAATATACCCGTTTTAGGAATTTGTATTGGTCAGCATTTATTAATGGAATCGAGTGAAGAAAATAATAGTGTATTTGGTATGAATTATATTCAAGGTGTGGTAAAAAAATATAAGAATAAAAAATATAAATTTAAAATACCCCAAATTGGATGGAATGTTGTTTATAAACATAAGGAACATCCTTTATGGAATGGAATAAAAAGTGGTTCAAGATTTTATTTTGTACATAGTTATTATGTAAAAACCAACTTAAAAAATAATATTTTGGGCATTACTGAGTATGGTGGAAAACGTGCTGATGTTATTACATATTATAATTCAGTAATAACAGTTCAATTTCATCCTGAAAAGAGTTCATTTATTGGTCTTAGATTTTTAAAAAATTTTATTAATTGGTTACCTTAAAATTTAAAAGAGATATTTTATTATTTATTTTATGTTAATAAATCAAATCAAAAGACCTCAAAACATAACTAAAACATAACACACCAAAACCAAAAACAAAAACAAAAAAAAAACAAAGACTCCTCAAACCATAACACCTAAAAACAAAACCAAAACCAAAAAACAAAAGACTTCAAACCAAACCAAAACCATTACAAAACAACTTAACTTAACTTAAACCAATCAAAACCAAACCATAACACAAAAAAACAACACCCAAACCAAAAAACACCAAAACAAAACAACTTAAACCAAACCAACACAAAGCTACTCAAACCATTACAAACCAAACCAACCCATAACTTATATTTTATTAATCCAAAAACAAACATAACACCTAAAAACAAAACCAATTCAAACCAACACAACACAACATAACATAACATAACTTAACTTAAAATAAATTAAAGCACCTCAAATCAATTCAACAACAAAAAAAATCCAAACACAACACAAATTAAACCAAACTTAACTTACAACAACTAACTTAATTTAATGTTTTTTTTTGTAAACCAAAACATTACAACTTAAAACCAACCCAAAAAAAAACACACCAAAACATACCAAACCAACACAACACAACACAACACAACACAACAAATAACAACACATAATAACACAACTTAAAAAAAAACCAACTAATACAACATTACATTACATTATATTAAATTAAAACAAAACAAAACAAAACAAAAACAAAAACAAAAACAAAAACAAACCATACCATTACAAACAAAAAAAAACCAAAACATTACCCCTCAACTTAATTTAACACAACTTTTAACTCAACACAACTTACACTAACTTAATGTAAACCAAAAAACACAACAACAACTTACAAAACATTACACTAATAACAACTTATATTAACTTACAAAACATTAAAACAAAACACATTACATTAATAACCTAACTTACACTAACTTAAGTTAACTTACATTAACTTAATCCCAACACCAAACATTAAAACAAAAACATAACACATCAATCCAAAAACAAAAACAAACACCAAACCAAAAAACACCAAAACAAAACAACACAACACAACACAACAAATAACAACACAACTTAAACAACATTACATTAACTTAAAACAAAACAACAAATAACAACTTAACACAAAACATTACAACTTAATCCAAAAAAACAACACCAAAAAAAAACAAACAAACCAAACCAAAACTTAACACAACTTACACAAACTAAAACAACTTACATTAATCCAAAAAAACAATTCAAATCCAAAAACATAACACCTCAAAACAAAAACAAAAACAACTAAACTTAAAACAACACATTACAAAACAACATAACTTAAAAGACCTCAATCCATTACAAAAACATTACACCACAACTTAACACCTCAACACATAACATTACAAAGCAACACCATTACAACTAAAAGAAACTCAATCCAAAAACAAACAATCCAAAACATTACAACTTAATCCAAAACATACCACTTCAACACAACTTAAACCAAAAACTTAAAACAAAACAACACACCTCAACAACAACATAACACAACTTACTTACACTACACTAAAACATATACAACTTAACTAAAGTTAGTTATGTGTAATGTTGTTATGTTATGTTAATTTAATTTATTTTTTTTTAAGTTAGTGTAAAACATAACAACATAAAACAAAACAAACAAACAATTTAAACAATTCAATCCAAAAAAAAAACAAACAAACAAACCAACAAACCAACCAACCAAACCAAACCAAACACACTTCATCTCATCTCAACACAACAAATAACAACACATCTCAACACAATACAATACATAACAACTTATATTATATTAAAGCACCTCAACTTAACATAACACCACTAAACTATTACAAACCATTACACACCACACCACATAATAACACAACTTAAAACAAAACAACACACCTCAACTTAACATAACACAACAACTAAACTAGTCTAGTCTAAACTTACAAAACATTAAGTTAAAACAAAAACATAACAACTTACCTCAATCCAAAAACAACAAAACTTAATCCAAAAACATAACCTTCTATAGATTTAAAAATTTGTCGATGTGTTAGATTAAAACAAGGACGTATTATTCTTATGTATCATTAACCGATTATGTAATCATTTAAAGGTTATAAAAAATTGTAAAAAATTAGGTATAAAAGATTGCATTAATAGATTTAAATTAAATGGTGCTGTTTTAGTAAATAAATATGTTATTAACAAACTTATAAAAATATCCTAATTTAATTATACAAGCAGGTGGGGGTGCATTATAAGCTTTGATATAATAAAAAATAGTGGTAGCTTTTCTTTTAGGTATAAAAATTATAATAGGTACTTTAGTAATTAAAAACCCACAGATAATATATAATTTATGTAAACAATTTAATTTTAATTTGGTAACATATTATTTTAAGTATAGATTCATACACAGCAACTTATCACAGCAACTCAAAAAAACTAAACTCATCATCAAATCAAAAATCAACGCCAATGCATAACACAGAACAGAAAATAAAGAACACATAAAGTAAAGTCATTAATATCACAGCAAATAAAGAAATTATAACTTCAAAAACATTCAAATAAAGTTAACGCACTACAACGAAAAGGCACCACAATACAAGACAAAAAAAAGAAACGAAAGATAACGAAAAGAAGGCAAGATAAAGAAACAAACACAACGCAAAATTAAAAAGGGTATGAGGTGTTAAGGTTTAAAAAATAGCAAAGATTCATGCTTATAAAGGTTTTGGTTTTAGCAAAAAACTTTTTACTTGTGATATAAGTTCAATAATATATACTGACATTTATAGAGATGGTCAAGGATTAAATCTTAAAAATACAATAAAATTAGCTAAGTGCGAGAATATACCAAAGAATTATTACAACAGGAGATTAAATAATATTTTGATTGATTTAGTGTAATATTTATAAAAAAACATATAAAAAATTATAATAGGTACTTTTATTTAGGTAGTGCTTTTGCTTTTATGAACGTTAAATAGATTTGTTAAAAGCAAAAGCACTATTAATTTTAAATAATTAAAAAAAATTAGGTTGTTATTTTATATGAGTTTATCTAAACGCATTATTCCATGCTTGGATATTGATTGTGGTAAAGTAGTAAAAGGCATTAACTTTGAAAATATTCGCTGTGCAGGCGATCCTTTAGAAATTGCTAAATTTTATAACGAACAAAATGCAGATGAAATTGCATTATTAGATATTAATGCAAGTTATAGTGGGAAAAATAATATACTCGAAATAGTCAATAAAATAGCAAAGGAAATTTTTATACCTTTAACTGTTGGAGGTGGAATAAAAAATTGTAAAAATATAAGAGATTTACTTAATGCAGGCGCAGATAAAGTTTCAATAAATACTGAAGCTGTGTTAAATCCTAATATAGTACGAGAAGCATCTGATAAATTTGGAAGTCAATGTATAGTAGTTGCGTTAGATGCTAAAAGAAAAAGAAAAAGAAAAAAAAAAGAATATTGGGAAATATTAACATATGGAGGAAGAAAATCTAGTGGGCTTAGTGCAATTGATTGGGCTTGTAAAATGGTAAAATATGGAGCAGGTGAATTGTTAATAACTAGCATTGATAGAGATGGAACTAAAAGTGGCTTTGATATTAAACTTATTAAAAATATTAGCTCAAAAGTAAATATACCAATTATTGCTTCAGGAGGAGTTGGTAATTTAAATCATTTTGTTGATGGTATAAAAAAAGGTAAAGCAGATGCTGTTTTAGCTGCTAGTATATTTCATTTTGGGGATTATACTATTCAGAAAGCTAAAAAGTATATGGCAAAAAAAGGAATTTCTGTTAGATTTTAAGGTAATATAAAATGAGAATGAGTTATAAAATTAAGAAATTAAACCCATATATACCAGGCGAACAACCATATAAAAAAATGATAAAATTAAATACAAATGAAAATCCTTACCCTCCTACTCCTAAAATAAATAATTTATTAAAAACTTTTAATTATTATAATTTAAGACTTTATCCTGATCCATCAACTAGTAAACTTAGAAAAGCTATTGCAAAAATATATAATGTTAAATATGAACAAATTTTCATTGGGAATGGTTCAGATGAAGTATTAGCTTTAGCTTTTATGACTTTTTTTAATCAAAAAATACCATTAATAATGCCGGCACTAACTTATAGCTTTTATCCAGTTTATTGTAAATTGTATAATATCAATTATAAAACAATACCCTTGCAAAAAAATTTAGAAATAAATTTAAATAAAATGAATGTACGTAATGGAGGTGTAATATTTGCTAACCCTAACACACCTACGGGTCATGCAATCTCTTATATAGAAGTTACTAAGTTTCTTGATTTACATAAGGAATATGTAGTTTTGATTGATGAAGCATATATTAATTTTGGTTCGGAAAGTGCTATCCCATTGATAAAAAAATATAAAAATTTATTAATTGTAAATACTTTATCAAAAGCTTATAGTTTAGCTGGGATAAGAATTGGTTTTGCCATAGGTTCTACTTATTTAATAAAAGGATTAGAAAAAGTAAAAAATTCATTTAATTCATATCCTGTTGATGTTATTAGTGAATTAATAGCTATTGAAGCAATTAAAGACATTAATTATTTAAAACAAAATTGTAATTTTATTATTTATATACGTGAAAAGTTATCAAAACAATTAAAAGACTTTGGTTTTACCGTTTTACCATCTAAAGCTAATTTTATTTTAGTTAAACCAAAACCAAAGCATAAACAAAAGAAACCCCAAACAAATATAACAGCAAAAAAAATGTTTAGTAAATTACGCAAGCATGGGATCTTATTAAGGTATTTTAATCATATTAAAAAATATATACGCATTTCTATAGGTACTATTCAACAAATGAATTATTTAATTGAAACTATTAAATTTATAGCAAAAAAAATAGATTAGGGGTATGTATGGCGGTATTAAATGAAATAAAAAACCACAAGTAAGTTTATTTTTAAAAAGTTTTAAGGGAAAAATAAGAAGACTTAAAAAAGTAAAAAAAGGTACAGAAAATTCAACTTATTTTATTAAAAGAGAAAAGGAGACAGAAGCAGAGCAGGAGAAAAAGAAAAAGAAAACGAAAACAGTAAAGGTATTAACATTATTTGAACAAGGCACATACAAGGAAGTAAATTATTATATAGATTTATTAAGTTTTCTTTATGTACATTGTTTTACAGTTACAATTACTTTAAATTCTAAAAATAAGAAAATAATAAAAAACTTATCTGGTAAAAATGTTTTATTTTCTCATAAATTAGGTGGTGTACATCCTACAATTTATAATGTGGAACAATGTTCTATAATTGGTAAAACTTTAGGTAGAATACATTCAAGTTCTAAAAATTTTAAAAAAAAACAAAATTTAAGAGATAATAATTGGATTATTTTAAATTATTATAAAGTGATCTCTTTTTTAAATAAAAAAGATCAAAAGTTAATGTTTTATCAAGTATATTTATTAAAAAAAAAATCAAAAACACCTCAAAAACAGAAACATTTAGTAAAAAAATTACCACAAGGACAAGGTATTATTCATAGTGATTTATTCAGAGATAACACATTATTTTATGGTAACAAACTTTGTGGTTTAATCGATTTTTATAATGGATGCACAGTGGCAGTGGCAGTGGATTGGGATTTAATATTTGATTTATCAATTTTATTAAATGATTGGGGTAGGGAAAAATATGGTGATATTATAGAAGACAAATATAAAGCAATATTAAATAATTATATTATTGAAATTGAACGGCATTTTTTGCATTTGCATTTGCCTTTTGCTTTTGTGTTTGTGTTTGTGTTTCCTTTTAGAAATGAAGAATTATATATTTGTATTTGGCTTTGGCCTTTGTATTTTCATTTTCATTTTCATTTTCCTTTTCCTTTTCCTTTTCCTTTGTCTTTGTCTTTTTCTTTTTCTTTTTCTTTTTCTTTTGTGTTACGTGTAACAGCTTTGAGATATTGGATTACTCGTTTATTAGTCACAAAGATTTTTATTTTTAATTTAATACCTAAACATAAAGTGCCTAAAAATTTCAGAAATATTTTAGTTTCTCTTTATAAGAAAAAATTACCCTCTTTATTTTAAAGTTTAACTATTTAGATTTAGGAACATTTATATGTTTAAAATTAGTAAAATTACTGTTACAAGTTTGTTATTTTTTTTTATGGGTTTGTTATTAATCTTTCCTTTGCATCTTTTACCATGTTTATTATCTGGTTTATTTGTATTTGAATTAGTTAATGCCATTACACCTGTTTTACAAAAAATAATCCCAGTAAATAAAGCAAGATTTATTTCAGTGGTTTTATTAGGAACCACTATAATTAGTATTTTAAGTATATTTTTTTTTACAGTTATTAGTTTAATTTTACAGGAAATTAAAACACCTGATAAATTTCTTCAAAGATTTATGTTAATTTTTGATAACGCTAGACATCAATTACCACATAATATTGTAATTTATTTTCCAGAAAGTGCAGACGAATTAAGTCAAATTTTAAATAAATGGCTATATAAACATGTGAACGAACTTCAAATATTTTGTAGAGGAGCTATACATATTTTTTTTACATTATTATCAGGTATGGTTTTAGGTGCTATTATTGCGGTACAAGATATTCATGATATAAAATCCCTTACTCCTTTTACTAATGCTTTATTACAAAGATCTATGATTTTAAGTAACGCTTTTCATAATGTAGTTTTTGCACAACTTAAAATATCTTTAGTTAATACGTTATTAAGTGCTATTTTTTTGTTATTTTGTGTCCCATTTTTTAATGTTTACATACCTTTAACAAAAACGTTAATATTGATTACATTTATAATAGGGTTAATTCCTTTAATTGGAAATCTTATTTCTAATATATTAATTTTTATTGTATCACTTTCAGTATCTTTTTGGGTGGCTGTACTAGTACTGACTTATTTAATAGCCATTCATAAATTAGAATATTTTTTAAATGCTCGTATTATAGGTTTTCGTATTAATTCAAATTCGTGGGAATTATTATTTGCTATGTTATTTTTTGATGCTGCATTTGGTTTTTCAGGTTTAATAGCAGCTCCTATGTATTATGCTTATTTAAAAAGTGAACTGATAAAGGAAAAAGTAATTTAATTTACACCTCCACCTAAAATAAATAATTTACCGAAGATAGGAATTGAACCTATTACCTTCGCATTACGAATGCGATGCTCTACCAACTTGAGCTACTCCGGCTAATTAAATTAATTTTATATTATAAAAAAAGGAAAAACATGAAAAACTTTAATAACTTAAAAAAACCATGGAGTGGACAATTAAAAAAATCCACGGATACTAAAACTAAATTAGTAAAAAACTTTTCTATTTCAAGAGATTTAGATTTAAATTTTGATTTTGATTTTGATTTTGATTTTCGTCTTCGTCTTTGTCTTTGTCTTTATTTGCATGATATCAAAGTTTCTATAGCATATACAAAAATGTTAGAAATTGTAGGAATATTAAATTTCAAAGAAAGCAAATTAATGATTAAAGGATTAAAAAAAATTGAAAAAGATAAAAACAATAAAAAAATAAATTGGTTTATTAATTTTGAAGATATTCACTTAAACATAGAAACAAATTTAATCAACAAAATAGGAAATATTGGAAAAAAACTATATAATAGTAGGTCACGCAATAATCAAATTTCTATAGCTATTCGTCTTTATTTAAGATATAAAATAGATAAAATTAAACTAAAAATAACTAAATTAAGAAAAATTTTAATAAACTTAGCTATTAGTGAATCAGATACTATCATGCCTGGATTTACTAACGTACAGATAGCACAACCTATTACAACTTTTGGACATCATATATTAGCTTGGCATGACATGATATTGAGAGATCATTTACGTATTTTAGAATGTCGTAAAAGAATTAATGTATTACCTTTAGCTTTAAAAAAAAAAGTAGGACAAAAAATAAAAATAGTAGAAGCAGAAGCAGCGGTTTTTATTGGAACTACATATTCAATTAACCATGAGATAATTAAAGACTTGTTAGGTTTTGATCATATAACAGATAATTCTTTAGATGCAGATGCAATAAGTGATAGAGATTTTGCAATTGAATTTACATCATTTTCAAGTATTTTATTAATGCATTTATCTAGAATGTGTGAAAAATTAATGCTATGGACAAGTTTACATTTTGACTTTATAGAATTACCAGATTATTTATGTACAGGTTTAGTTTCAGGTTTACCAAAGGTGTTAGGTTTAGTAAAAGTTTCTGGTTCTGGTTCTGGTTCTGGTTCTTGTTCTTGTTCTTACTCTTCTACTTCTTCAATTATGCCTCAAAAAAAAATTTTTAATAATATTCCTGAATACATTAAAGTTAAAACTGGTCGTATATTTGGAAATTTATTAAATCTATTGATGTCAATGAAATCACAACCATTATTAGCCTTAGCCTATAATAAAGATAATAAAGACGAAGACTATAACGATAAAGAACCTTTATTTGATACTGCTAAAACAGTAATAAATTGTATTGAGTATTTTCTTAAAAGCCTTAAAAGTTTAATAATTAAACCACAAAAAATGTATTTATCAGCTTTATGTAATTATTCAACAGCCACAGAATTTGCTGATTATTTAGTAAAACGTGGAGTTCCTCTTCGTGATGCTCATTCTATCGTTGGTCATGAAGTTTATTATTATGGACTAAAAAACAAAAACAAAAACAACTTTTTTTCTAAATATATAGAAAAATTACGGCAATTTTCTTCTAAAATTAAAATTGATGAAGAAATTTTAGAAGTATTCACCTTAGAAGGTTCTGTTAATGCACGGAATCATATTGGTGACACATCTCCTAATCAAGTAAGATCTGCAGCATTACGTGCTAAAAAATATCTTAAAAGATTAATAGGATAAAAATGACATTTAATTTAATTTAAAAGATATAAAGGTATTTCTATATATTAGTTATTTGAAACTATCAACCCCAAAAAAAACACACTACAAAACAGACCATAACAACACAACTTAAACAACACAACACAACACCTTACAACATTAAATTAAATTAATATAATATAAATTAAATTACATTACATTACATTACATTACAATCCATTACATTACAAAGCATTACATTAACTTAACATAACACCACTAAACTATTACAAACCATTACACACCACACAAAATAACACCACTAAACACTTCTACACCATTACAAAACATTACATTACATTACATTACATTACAAAATAACTTAATCCCAACTAACACAATACAATACTAACTTAAAGTAACTCACACCAACACTAACTCAAATAAAAAACAAAACAAAACAAAGAAAAGAAAATAACATATCGTTTCAAATCAAATCAAATCAAAACACTTCAAAAAAAGTCAAAAAAAGTCAAAACAACATAACTTAAAACATTTCAAAACAATTTAAAACAACTTAAAAAAATTTAATTTAATTTAAAACATATCAAAACATATCAAGTCAAAAAAAGTCAAGTCAAGTCAAGTCAAAACAATTTAAAACAATTTAAATCAACTCAACTCAACTCAATTCGTTTCAATTCATTACAAAACATACCACTTCATATCAACTTAAAACAACTTAAAACAATTTAAAACACTTCAAAACAATTTAATTTAATTTAATTTAAAACATATCAAAACATATCAAGTCAAAAAAAGTCAAGTCAAGTCAAAACAATTTAAAACAAATAAAAGAAAATAAAAGAACAGAACATAACATAACATAACATAACATAACACTTCAGAACAGAACAGAACAGAACAAATAAAAACAATTTAAAACATCACAACTTAAGTTAAAACAATTTAATTTAAAACACTTCATATCAAGTCAAGTCAAGTCAAAACAACTTAAAACAATTTAATTTAATTTAAAACATATCAAAACATATCAAGTCAATTCATAACAACATAACTTAAAACAAGTCAAGTCAAAACAATTTAAATCAAATTAAATCAACTCAACTCAACTCAACTCAATTCATTTCATTTCATTTCAAAAGAATTCAAATCATTACAAATCACTTCACTTCAAAACAAAAGACTTCATAACAACATAACATAACATAACATAACATAACATAACTTAAAACAAAACAAAACAAAACAAAACAAAACAAAACAATTTAAAACAAATAAAATAAAATAAAATAAAATCAAATCATCTCATCTCAATTCAATTCAAAAGACTTCAATTCATATCATATCAATTCAATTCGTTTCAATTCAATTCAACAACAACAACAACTTACAACATATCATATCATCTCAAAAGAACAACAATTCATCTCAACATCAACTCAAAAGAACACCAACTTATATTATATTATATTAAAGCAACTCACACATTACATAACATAACACAACACAAGAAAAAAAACGTAACTCAAACTCACACTCACACTCACACTCAAAGAAAAGAAAACAAAACAAAACAAAACAATTTAAAACTCAAAGAAAAGAAATTCAATTCAACATCAACATCAACATCAACTACAACTACAACTACAATTCATCTCAACATCAACTCAAAAGAAAAGAAAAGAACAGAACATAACATAACATAACACTTCAGAACAGAACACCAACTTATATTATATTATATTAAAGCAACTCACACATTACAAAACATAACACCAACTCATCTCATCTCAACACTCAAAAGAAAAGAAAAGAAACTCACACATTACATAACATAACACAACACAAAAAACGTAACTTCAACTCACACTCACACTCACACTCAAACTCAAAGTCAAAGTCAAAGTCAAAGAAAAGAAAAGAAAAGAAAACTCAAACTCACACTCACACTCACACTCAAAGAAAAGAAACTAACACAACAACTTACACTACAACACATAACATAACATAACATAACATAACACTTCAACACAACACAATACAATACAATACAATACTAACTCAACTTAACTTAACTTAACTTAACCTTAACCTTACACATAATAACACAACACAACACAACACCTTAACATAACATAACATTACACAACACCTTACACAACACATAACATAACACTTCATCTCAACTCATCTCATCTCATCTCAACACATAATAACACAACACACTTCACTTCACTTCACTTCAACACATCTCATCTCAACACAACATTACATTACATAACAACTTATATTATATTATATTAAAGCAACTCAAATACAACTCAAAGAAAAGCAACTCACACCACACCACACCAACACTAACACTAACTCAATACAAACAAACTTAAATTTTATTAAAGCAACAACTTATATTATATTAATCAAAATACCCAAAACAATCTTGACTTAGATTTAGATTTAGATTTAGCTTTAGCTTTAGCTTTAGCTTAGTAGCATTTCTTCTCTTAACTAAAGATTCTTATTAAAGATATTAAATTTTGTGGCATTATTCCAAATAATAATATAATTAATGATAAAAATATAACAAAATAATAAACAAAAGATTTTTTATAGGCATTAAAATTTGTACTGTTTACATTCATAAATAAATAAGAAATAATTCTTAAATAATAATAAATTCCTATAGAATTTCCTAAAAATATAGAAATAAGTATAAACCATAATTGATAATTTATTGCAGTTAAAATTATATAAACTTTTCCTATAAAGCCCACGGTTAAAGGCAAACCCGCTAAAGATAAAAGCATAATAGTTAAAATAATCGTTAAATCTGGCTTAATCCAAAATAAACCTTTATAATAAGATAAATTTTCATTATTTATTATGCTTATCGCACCAAAAATCCCTAAAGTTGTTAAAGTATAACTTAATAAGTAAATATTTATTGTTTCAAGTATAAATTTACTATGATGCATTTGCATTGCTATAATAACTGTAAGCAAATACCCAAAATTAGCTATTGATGAATAACCTAATATACGTTTAAAATTAGTTTGTTTAAGCGCCAAAATATTACCAAATATTATTGTAATACTAGAAATTATAGTAATTACATTATTCAAAAAATTATTTAACGTGGGTAAAATCATTAACAAACGTAGTAAGGCTACAAACACGGAAATTTTAGTAACAGTAGCAATAAAAGCTGTGATTGGGGCAATAGCACCTTCAAAAAGATCTGGCGTATATATGTGAAACGGTATAATAGATAATTTAAAACCTAAACTAATTAAAATTAATACAATTCCTATTATTGTCCATATTGCAATGTTATTATCTATTTTAAAATAATAATTAGTAAACGATAAATTTCCATAATAAAAATATAATAAAGCCATACCAAATAATAAAAAACAAGATGCCATAGAAGAAAGGACCATATATTTTATTCCTGACTCCAAAACTTTTGAATCATTATCAGGAACATTGCATAAATAAACTATTAAACCATATAAAGCGATAGACATTAATTCTAAACCAATAAATAAAGTTGTCATATGGATGCTAAAAACTAATAATATAGCGCCAATAGTTGAACACACTAATAACATATAAACTTCTTCATGCTTATTAAAATATGTATAATAAAAAATCGAACAATATAAAGCTGAAATTAAAATTAAAAACGTATAAAATAATGAATAATTATCCATTAATATTAAGGGATAAATTAAAGTAGGTTTAATACATAAAATAGATAATAATGAAATTAATAACCCTATTATAGTAATTAAAAATATAATAAAATTTTTACGATAAACTGATATAGTAATAATTAATATTATTAATGTTATAAATAAAAAAAGAATAGGTAATATTTGTAAATTCTTAATCATTTTTTAATAAAAAAACATTGTTTTTTGTGCAATTTTTGTTATAGATTTAATTGATATATCAAAAAATATTTGTGGATACAAACCAATAATAAATATTATGAACAAAATTATACTTAAAATATTTACTTCGCTTATGCTTAAGAATATATTTATTTTTCTTTTTCTTTTTCTTTTTCTTTTTCCATAATATACTTTGTGTATTAAATTTAACGAATATATAGCTGTTAATATTAAACCTAAACTAGAAAATATAGTTAATTTTGGAAAAAATTTAAAATTACCTAATAAAATTAAAAATTCCCCAATAAAATTGCCAGTTCCAGGTAAACCCAAAAGCGCTAGCGTTAATACTAATGCAAAACCTGGAATAGCTCCTATTTTACCAAATAATCCTCCCATAAAACGTATATCAAATGTATTTAGTCGTTCATAAAGTAATCCACTTATTATTATTAAACCTGCAGAAGTTAAGGTATTTGAAATAACAAATATAATAGCGCCTTGTAATGATAAAATATTACTTGAAAAAATAGCTAGTAAAACATATCCCATATGACTTATGCTAGAATAAGCCATTAATCTTTTAATATTTATTTGAGAAAAAGCCAAAATTGCACCATAATATATGCTAATAATACCAAGTATCATTGCGTAAGGTGCAAATAAAAGTGATTGTTTGGGGAATAAACATAAATTAAATCTTAATAATCCATAAGCTGCTGTTTTTATCAAAATACCTATTAAATCCAAGCTCCCATATTTAGGATTTTTTGCCATAACATCTGGTAACCAATTATGTAAAGGAACGACGGGTAATTTTATTGCGAAAGAGATAAAAAAACCTAACATTAATATAAATCCTAACTTGTCCTCTATTTGTGTATTTACTAATTGCTGAAAATCAAAAATAAAATTGCCAGTAACATAAAAATTACTAACTACTAAAGTTAATATTGTAATGATTAACACTAACCCTGAAAGTTGAGAATAAATAAAAAATTTAATAGCTATTTTTTCTTTATATGCATTTCCCCAGATATACATTATAAAATACATTGGAAAGATCATTATTTCCCAAAAAAATAAAAATAAAAAAAGATCCATTGCAAGAAACACACCAATAACTGAACCTAATATCCAAAATAAATTAAAATAAAATAATCCAATACATTTATTAATTTCTTTAAATGAACAAAGAATTGATAATAAACCTAAAAATACTGTTAATAACACCATACTTAAAGATATACCATCTACTGCTAAATTAAGAGAGATACCAAATCTCTCAATCCATAATGTCCGGTATTTTACTATAACTATATTGTTTGTATTAAAATTTAAAAAATAAAAGTATATGGAGAAAACTAACAGTATAATCATAGTAAAAAGAGCTGAAAAACGTGAGTATTTTCTATTAATTTTTTCCAAACTTAAAGATACTAACCCACCTAAAAAAGGTAATAATAAAAACCATAACAATATCATAAAATATTACTCATTAATAATGTAATTATTATAAAATTAATACCAACAATACAGATTGTTAAATAAAAACTTAATTTGCCATTCTGTAGTTTTGTTATTACCGTATAAAAAAATAAAATTACTTTAATTATATTATCAATTATTAAAGTAATACAATCAAATTTATTTATCCTAACTAAATATACATAAGGTTTAATTAAGAAATTAATATATACCCAATCAAACCCTCCAATATCATAAATAATATTTCGAACTAATTTTCCTAAAATAACTTCAATTATATCCATGTAATAAATATTAGAAAATAAAAATATTTTAGCCGCTATGGTTATACCATAAATGACAATTATTGAAGAAATAATATTAAAACCTATTTCTATTTCTATATTATACATTTTAAATTCATTTTGCATAGGCATTTTTATTAAAGAACCTAAATAAGTAGATAATGTTATGAAAATTAATAATGGTAAATTATGTGATAAATTATATATTACTTTTTTTTGGTTATTAAAATAAAAAATAAACTTATTTTTATTTTTATTAAAAATGATAAATATAGTACGAAATGTATAAATAGATGTTAGAAACGCACCAAATAAACCTAATATCCAAAAGATATTGCAGAAACTAATAAAAGATAACAAAATAATTGTTTCTTTTGAATAAAAACCAGCAGTAACAAGAGGCAATGCTGATAAAGCTGAACCACCTATAATAAAACAAAAATAATATTTTATTCTTATTTTTTTAGATAAAGATAAAAATCTTGTTCTAATTTTAAATATATTTTGTTCGTGTTTACAACTAATTATTAAAGAACCAGCTGATATAAATAATAAAGCTTTAAAAAAAGCATGTGTCATAACATGAAATATAGCAGCATGCCATGCTTTAAGTCCTATAGCTAAAAACATATAACCTACTTGACTCAGAGTGGAACAAGCCAAAATACGTTTAATATTGTTTTGAGTTAACGCAGAGATACCTGCTAATAATAAAGTAATTGTTCCAATAATGCCGATTGTATTAAGGGTTATTGGTGCAATTTCAAATAATAAATGTGTTCTAATTATTAAATACACACCAGAAGTGATCATAGTTGCTGCATGAATTAATGCAGAAACAGGAGTGGGTCCTGCCATAGCATCAAGCAACCAAGTATGTAAAGGAATTTGTGCTGATTTACTTATTGCACCAAGCATAAACATAAAAGCAATAACTTCATATATAAAAAATTTACTATTATTTAATAAAGATACTTTATTTAAAAGTTTTTGAATGTCTAAAGTATTAAATTGATTCCATATTAAAAATATACCTATTAAAAAAAATAAATCTCCTATTCTTGTAATAATAAAAGCTTTAAACCCAGAAATAACATTATTATTGAGACGATAATAATAACTAATTAATAAATATGAACATAAACCTACACCTTCCCACCCTAATAATAATAAAATTAAATTATCTCCTAAAATTAAGATCAACATATTAAACATAAAGAAATTCATATACACAAAAAATCTAGACAATAAATAATCTTTCTTATATTTTAAGCTTTCTTGCATATACCAAGTAGAAAATAAATGAATTAATAATCCTATTCCATTTACTATACAAATCATTATTATTGACAAACCGTCAATATAAAAATTAACATTAATTGTTAAATCATATATACTAATCCAATTATATAAATGTTCTAAAAAAGGATTAGGTTTTAAATAATAATTAAATGCTAGTAATATTGTAAATATTGTAGAAACACCTATTGATCCAACCCCAATAATAAGAACCAATATTCTTGACATTTTTCTAAAAATAGCTAGTATTATTGTACTAATTAAAGGAAAGAAACAAATAAAAAATAATATCTTATTCATCCTTTTAACCTACTAATTTTGTCTATATCTAAACTTTTAAAATATTTTTGTATTTGAATTAATAAAGCCAGTCCAATACTTATTTCAGATGCTGCTAATGTCATAATTAAAATAAACATAATTTGCCCATCGGGCTGTCCCCAAAATTCGCCAGATATAACAAAAACAAAAGCGGCAGAATTTAACATTATTTCTAAACACATAAATATAAAAATTATATTACGACGAATTAAAATGCCTAAGACACCTATTAAAAATAAAATAAAAGATAATATTAAAACATAATCTGTTGGAATTAAAATCATTATTTACGTCCTAAATAAGAAGTAATAATTAAAGCTGTTAATAAAATTGTAGCTGATAGTTCGACAGTAATTAAATAAGTAGTAAATAATAAAACACTAAAAGGATGTGGTGTGTGGGGTATATTACTCACTACTAACATATTACGATTATTTAAACCATATTTTATAATAGTTATTAACAATAAACCTAATAAAGTTATTGTAATTATAGATGGAATTATCCAATTTTTACACTTAATAAAACTTAAATTATTTTTTATAGGGTTAAGTAACATCATTACTATAAATACAAATAAGACCATTATCGCCCCCGCATAAATAATAATTTCTAATACTCCAGCAAAATTTGCTCCAATCAAAAAAAATATCATAGAAATAGTAATCAATGATATAATAAAATTTAATAAAGCGTGTATAATATTTTTACTGCTAATAACGTTTAATGTGGAAAATATTGCAATTATTGCTGAGATATAAAATAACACAACTAAACAAACCTTTTTTTAAATTATTAATGATTTTACATTAATTGGTTTTTTTTCTTTTTTACCAAATCCTTTGCCTTTACCAAAAATAGATATTCCTGTAACTTCAGAGAAATTATAATAATGATCTTTTCCTGAACCGAAAATTAATAAATCTTCTTTCTCATAAACTAAATCTTTACGTTTATATTCTCCTAACTCAAAATCCGGAGTTAATTGTATTGCTGAAGTTGGACAAGCTTCTTCGCATAATCCACAAAAAATACACCGTGAAAAATTAATTCTAAAAAATAAAGGATACCAGCTTCCATCTTTACGTTCACCTTTTTGTAAACATATACAATCAACAGGACATACCACAGCACAAAGATTGCAAGCCACACATCGTTCTTTACCTTTCTTATCTCTAGTTAATACAATACGACCTCTATAACGCGGTGAGAGATATACAGTTTCTTCCGGATATTGTAATGTAGCTCTTTTTTTAAAAGAATGTAAAAATATTATATAAACAGTACGAAAAATGCTAAAAATTGAAGTTATTAATTTTCTTATCATATTATTATTATGTATTGTACAATAAAATTATTATACCGGTTAATAGTAAATTTATTAAATTCAAAGGTAAACAATATTGCCATCCAAATTTCATTACTTGATAATATTTTGGTCTTGGTTGAGAAGCACGAATAATAAGAAATAAAATAATAAAGAAGAAGGTTTTAATAATAAACAAAAATAATAAATATAAACTTGAGCCAATATAATACCCACCAAAAAAGAAATTTACAATTAAAATAGAAATAAAAATAATATTAACATATTCGCTAATAAAAAACATGCCCCATTTCATTCCTGAATATTCTATATGATAACCATCTGACAATTCTTGTTCTGCTTCTGGTTGATCAAAAGGATGTCTATGAGTTAAACAAATACCTGAAATAAAAAAAGTAATAAAACCTATTGTTTGAGACATTAAAAACCAGAAATGAACCTTTTGATACTCAATTATATTTATAATATTAAATGATCCTGAAATAGAAACTATACCCATTAAAGAAAGACCTATAAACACCTCATAAGAAATTGATTGAGCTGAAGCTCTAATAGCTCCTATTAAAGCATATTTATTACAACTTGAATATCCAGAAAACAGAATCGAATACACATTAATACCACCCATCGCTAAAAAAAATAATATTCCTACATTATTTATATCAGTTTCATTATTGAATGGTAATATAATAAAAGACAAAATTATTGTAATTAAAGAAATAATAGGTGATAAAAAAAACAATATATTATCTGAAAAAGGTGGAATCCAATCTTCTTTAAATATAATCTTAATAACATCAGCTAGAAATTGAAAAAGTCCAAAATACCCCACTCGATTAGGACCATATCTATCTTGCCATAAACCTAAAGCCCTACGCTCTATAAAACTCATAAAAGCTCCACTTATAAATATTAAAACTATAACTATAAGATTTTTTATTATATATTTCATTTTAATTATTTTATTATTAAATATTTAAAACACATACCAAAAACTTCTGCTGGTATCCCATTAATTCCACACGGAAAACCTATAATACCATTACGCATTTTATTAGTGCTTTTAATTATAATATTTAATTCATTGTTATTTACAATTGCTTTAATTTTAGAACCTGGAGTTAATTTTAGCAAATTTATATCATGTTTATTTATCCTTATATAAGGCTTTGTCGTACATTTTTTTATAGAATTTGTTAATGCACTATTTTCTTCACTACCTAATAAATGATATATAGGAATGATTTGCCAGCTTTTATTTTTTTCACACTTAACATTATTGTAATATGATAATTCTTTGTTCTTTTTACAATTGTTTATTAACCTAATTCCTGGATTCCCTGCATATAAATTTACACCAATTTCCTTTTGAAATTTATTCCATGCTTGAGGCGAGTTCCAACCAGGATACCAAGCAAATGCTATTTCCGAACAATTATAACCTTTAGTTGAAAACGTAAATTTTGAAGCAATATCTTTAGGACTTTTTTTTTCATTCAGTTGAATATTTGAATTAATAGCAGTGCGCCCACTAAATCTGTTAGGTAACCGTGCTAATTTTATTTGAAATTGTGTTAAGTTTAATATCTTATTGAAAATAGGATTATATTTAGAACATACTTTGAGTACATCATTTAGATGTACCCATTTTAACCTACCATTTGTTTTTGCTATACTTAAAGCATGCAACCATCTCCAACTTTCTTTTGTTAAATTTCCTATACAATAATAACTTGGTTCATAAATTTTAAAAAATCTTTGTGCTCTACCTTCATAATTAATTAAGGTCCCATTTCCTTCCGCATTGGTTGCTGCAGGTAAAACAACATTAGCATTATCAACTGTTGTATTTCTTTGATAATCAATCAAAATAATTTTTTTATTTTTTAAAGCATTAAAAACTAAAGAGGATTTGTTGCGACGATAAATATTATTTTCTAAGATTATTACTGCATCTGCTTTATTTTTAATTAGTTTATTTAAGGCCCAATCTAATGATTTACCGCCTAACATAGTAACTCCAATACTATTAGATTCATTACTATTTAAAATTATAGAACCTTTTTTTTCTAAAAATTTAAAGGCAAGAGATATATTATAAGCAGCTTTTAAAATTAAAGAATATTTAAGTGAACAACCGCTAATAATTAAGGGTCTTTTTGAACAACGTAATTTATTTAAAATTTTTAATAAAATTTTTTTATTTTTAAATTTAAAAGATTTTAACTTAATTTTTGGGGATTTATGATCCACACAATTAGCTAATGCAAATCCAAATTTTGTAATTTCTTCTTTGGTGCATAGAATCAATTGATAAGCAACATCATCTAATATTGTTTTATTTGTTGTAAACATATAAATAGGATTTTTATTTTCATTATAAATATTATTTACAGAATTAATGTCCCATTCATAAATTTTATATTTTTTTGCAATATTAAACGAACATTTTTGAGCGGCTTGCCTTACTGCTAATGCAATTCTTGCTGAAACTTGAGTAATATCTTCACCTAAAATAATGATAATATCATGAGCTTCAATATCAACAATTGAAGAAGAAGGTAAAGCACCTTCAGATAAAACATCTAAATTTAATTTTAGACACTCTAATTCATTCTTTTCAATACCATTGGAAAAATTTTTTTTTCCAACTAACTTGCATAATGCAAAATTACTTTCTATGCTAGCTCTTGGAGAACCTATTCCAATGATTCTATTAGCTGTGTTTAACAAATCAACACTATAATCAATTGCTATATCTATTGATTTAATAGGATTGTTGTTGATAAAAGGTATACGATTACGATTTGAACTATTTATATAACCATAACCAAAACGTCCTCTATCACATATAAAATAATTATTAATTTTTCTATTAAAACGATTTTCTATTTTACGAATTTTACCATAACGTTCTCCTATATTTAAATTACAACCGCAAGCACATCCTGTGCATATGCTTGGAGCATATTGTAAATCCCATTTTCGTGCATAATGCATAGAATATGGTTTGTCTGTAAAAACTCCAGTTGGACATATTTCTATTAAATTTCCAGAAAATTCATTTTCTAATTTTCCATTCATAAGTCTACCAAAATATATATTATTGCTGCTACCAAAAACTCCTAAATCTTTACCCCCTGCATAATCTTTATAAAATCTTATACAACGATAACACGAAATACATCTATTCATTTCGTGATTTATAAAAGGTCCTAAATATTGGTTTTTATGAGTTCTTTTATTAAAATTATATCTTCGGCTATTGTGTTTCAGCATAACGGTCATATCTTGCAGATGACAGTGTCCACCTTCTTCACACACTGGGCAATCATGAGGATGATTAACCATAAATAATTCAATTATTTTAGAGCGGCAATTTAAAGATTCTTCGTCTTTTGTAGCTATAAAATCAAAATTTCTTACTCTTGTTATACAAGAAATAATCAGATGTCCTATTGTATCATCTCTATTATTATATCTTTTAATTATACATTGCCTGCAAGACCCTACACTTCCTAAGATAGGGTGCCAACAAAAATAAGGAATGTCAACCCCAAAAGATAAACATATCTCTAATAAATTTTTATAATTATTTTTTATTTCATAATCTTTATTATCTACATTTATAATTGTCATAATTAAACCATTAACTTATCAAAATCAATACGAAAATATTTTATGGCACTACGTAAAGGTTCTATTGCTCCAGGTGCAAGAGCACAAAAAGTTTTTCCATTAGTTAATTGGTTTGTTAAATCTATTAAAATATCTAAATCTTTATATTTACCTTTATTATTTTCTAAATTTTTTAATATATTTACAATCCATGGTAATCCTTCTCTACACGGAGTGCACCAACCACATGATTCTCTATAAAAAAATTTTTCTATATTTTTTAATAAAGAGACTATGTTAATAGTATCATCAATAGCCAATAAACTAGCCGTACCAATTCTGGTGCCTAATTTCCTTATTCCATTTGAGCACATTTTAACTTGTAAATGTTTTGGTAATAAAATTCCTGTGCTTGACCCACCTGGCTGCCAAGCTTTTAATTTATAACCATTAATCATTCCTCCAGCAAAATCTTCAAAAATTTCCCTAGCTGTTATTCCCATTGGAAATTCCCACAATCCAGGATTCTTTACTTTACCTGAACAACCCATAAGCTTAGTACCATAATCTTCTGATCCAGGTAAACATAAATTCTGATACCAATTAAGACCATAATTTATAATAGCAGGAATATTACAAAATGTTTCTACATTATTTATTACTGTGGGTTTACCCCAAGCACCTATTTGACCTGGAAAAGGTGGCTTTCTTCTTGGATTTGCTCTATGTCCTTCTAATGAATTAATTAATGCAGTTTCTTCACCACAAATATATCTTCCAGCTCCTGAATGCACACATATATCAAAAGAAAACTCAGAATTTAAAATATTCTTTCCTAAAAACTTTTTTTTACGAGCTTCTTTTATAGCAACATTAATAATATTTATTGCATCAATATATTCTCCTCTTATAAAAATATACCCCTTTTTAGAATTATTTGCGTAAGCTGCAATTATCATACCTTCTATTAACAAATGAGGTTCTTGTTCTAAAAATAATCTATCTTTATATGTATTAGGTTCCATTTCATCAGCATTACATAATAACAAACTTTTTTCATTTGTTAAACTCCATTTTATTCCAGTTATAAACCCAGCACCTCCTCGACCTTTTAAACCAGATTCTTTTATTTTTGTTATTACTTCATTTGGTGACAATTTATTTAAAGTGCGTTTCACAGCATTATATCCATCTTTTTGTATGTATTCATTTAACAAAATTGCATTACCTTCTTTATTTAAGCGCCAAGTCAAAGGATGAGTTTCTTTTGATTTTTTGATTAAATTAGCTGTACAAAAAGAAGTAAGGCGTTTGCGTTTATTAATCATTATTTGTAAAACTCCAATATGTTAAAAATATTTTTTTTAATTAAATTATAATAAATCTCATTATTTATCATCATATTTGGAGCTTTATCACAATTACCTAAACAACATACTGTCAATAATGTAAAACGTTTATCCTTAGTAGTTTCTCCCATACTTATTCCTAACAAATTTTTTAAAATTTTATAAATCTTTTTATATCCATTTATATAGCACGTAATACTATTACATAATAAAATTCTATTTGTTCCAATAGGTTTTCTGTAAATTAAATTATAAAAGGTGGCTATACTATCGAGCTCCGTTGGATTTATTCCTATTATATTTGCAATTTCATTTATAACAAGATCTGATACCCAACCTCTATATTTTTGTATTATTTTCAAAGCGCAAATTGAAGCTGCTTTACTATTTTCATAGTTATTTTTTTCAATAATAATTTCTGTTTTTTCTTCTTTGGTTAAAATATTTATTTTCTTAATAAAACATTTTCCCATAATTTATTCCATTATTTAAATTAACGATCAACATCTGCCATTACAAAATCAATACTTGCAATATGTGCTATCATGTCTGAAATATATACTCCTTTCAGAATTGTAGATAGATGCTGTAAGTTAGGATAACTAGGAGTACGAATGCGAGTGCGATAACTTGTTGTATTGCCGTCAGATACTAAATAATAACTATTAAGTCCCTTAGTTGCTTCTATCATTTGAAAAGTTTCATTTGGTTCTAAAATATTACCCCAAGAAATTTGTAAAAAATGCGTAATTAATGTTTCTATATTATTTAACATATTTTTTCTATTAGGAGGTGTAACTAAAGGATGTTCGAGTGTTATATCCCCTTCTGGGACGTTATTTATACATTGGTTAATGATACGTAGACTTTGATACATTTCTTCAATTCTTATTTGCGCTCTATCAAATACATCTCCATTATTACCAATTGGTATATCAAATTCTAAATTTTCATATCCTGAATAAGGTCTATTTTTTCTTACATCAAAGTCAAAACCTGTAGCTCTTAAATTTGGCCCTGTAATACCCCATTCAAACGCTTCTTTAGTATTATAAGAAGCAATAAATTTAGTACGTTTTCGTAATATGTAATTATTCATCATTGCTTTATTATATTCTTTAAGCCTTTTATTTATCCAGTTAATAAAATTCTTGATTAATTTATACCATCCTTTTGGCAAATCATGAGCTATACCTCCAATACGAAACCAAGCAGGGTGCATGCGAAAACCAGTAATAGCTTCTATTATTTCATAACATTTTTGTCTGTCTGTAAATGTAAAAAACACTGTACTCATTGCGCCTAAATCTTGTAAAAAAGTCCCTAAAAATAACATATGTGAGTTTATTCTAAAAATTTCCATTAAAATAATACGTATTATTTTGGTTCTTTCAGAAACTTTTATATTTGCGATTTTTTCAATTGCTAGTATATAAGGGATATTATTTATGACACCTCCTGTATAATCAATTCTGTCTGTATAAGGTATATAACTATGCCATGTTTGTCTTTCTCCCATTTTTTCTGCTCCACGATGATGGTATCCTATATCTGGCACACATTTTAATATTTTTTCTCCATAAATTTGTAAAAGTATTCTAAAAGCACCGTGTGCTGATGGATGATTTGGACCAAAATTTAAAAACATATTATTCTTATTATTTGAAAAACCCCATTCTTCAGGAATAAAACATAATGAATATTGTTCTTTGTATTGATTATATCTATCAATATTAAAAATTTTAAATTCAGTTGCTCTTGATGGATAATCTTTACGCAATGGATATCCTTTCCAATTTAAAGGCATTAATATTCTTCTTAAATTAGGGTGGCCATAAAATTTTATTCCAAACATATCATATACCTCACGTTCATACCAATTTGCATTTTTCCAAATATTAACAATTGATGGCAATAATAACGTTGGTTCAATTAAAGCAACCTTTATTATTAAATCATATTTATTTTTAAATGATAATAAATGGTAAAATACTGTAAAATCTGCCTTTGGTAAATTGTTTCTGTTATTTCTTAAACGTTCATCTATGCAATGTAAATCATATAACATATCAAACATATATTCTTTCTTACCATAACGAAAAAATTTAATTATATCAAACAATTTATAAGGATTTACCCAAATAACTGGCATGTCCATAAAAGTTTGTTGAGAATACAAAATATTTTTTTTTCCAAAATTTTTATATAATAATTTTAAAACAAATTGTTCTTGTTTTTTTAATTTTTTGTTAAACATTATTTGGTTTTCGTAAATTTTTTGTTTTAAGCCGTTTAATATATTTTTTTTGTTTTTGATTTGGCATATCATTCCTAAAAATAGTCTGGTTTCCGACCATCCAAGACAAAGGTCGTCTTTCTTTATGCATTGAATTTTGTAATAATTGTAATCCTTGTAAAAAAGCTTCTGGTCTTGGAGGGCATCCTGGTATATACACATCTACAGGTAAAAATTTATCAACTCCTTGTACTACTGAATAACTATCATACATTCCACCTGAATTTGCGCAAGAACCCATTGAAATAACCCATTTTGGATCTAACATTTGATCATATAAATGTTGTATAATTGGTGCCATTTTGATAAAACAAGTTCCAGCAATTACCATTAAATCTGATTGACGGGGCGAAGATCTAATAACTTCTGATCCAAATCTAGATATGTCATGTGGCGATGTAAATGAAGTTGTCATTTCTACATAACAACATGATAATCCAAAATTGAAAGGCCATAAAGAATTTTTACGTCCCCAGTTAATTAATAATTTAGAAATATTTTTTAGTTTGCATAACCAAATATTATTTCGTATTTGTTCAACGACTTTGTCTTTATTTATTTTGTTCAAATATATTTTTTTAAATATGTATTTCATTATGTTCTCCAATTTAATTTGTTTTACTCAAACACTCCATTACATATGTCATATATTAACCCTATTAACAATATAAAAATAAATATAACTATTCCTATGAACCCAGGCCATCCTATTTCTCTAATTGCAATCGCCCAACTAAATAAATAAATAGCTTCTAAATCAAAAATCACAAATAAAATCGCTAAAATATAAAATTTAGCAAAGTAATTAATTTTTTTTATAGAATCACTAGAAATTATTCCAGATTCAAAAGGAATATCTTTATTGGGCGACCAACTGTAAGTACCTAGAAAATAAGATATAATACTTATGATAAATAAAAATATTAATGTAATAATAAAAAAAAGAAATAAATTATTCATTTTTATATTTTGTTGTTGTGTGGTTGTTTTAAGTTTTTGTTTATTTAGTTATTTTGTTTTAAGTTTTTGGTTTGTGTTTTAATTATTTAAAATCTTTTTTGTATTTGTTTTAAATAAAATAATATGCTGGATATAGCAGCTTGAGTAACTCATACTCATTAAACCTTTTTGCTAATGTTTTATATATTTCTTTTGCAATGCCAAGACACTTCCAATCATATTTAATAGGTAACAATATTTTTTCATATTTTTTACTTCTTTTTTTTGACGTTCAATATATCCTTTATATTGTATCTGTATTTTTATTTGTTTTATTATTTCATTTGGTAATAACTTATCAAAACATTTTATATATCTTACTAAATCAATAAATTTCAGTTTTTTTATGTTAATTATACCATTGTTTTTTAATTTATTTTTTATATTTTTATGTGAAATGAAAAACATTTTTTTTAATCTATTAATTTCTTGTTCTATTTTTTTACTTTTCTTTATATAATGAACATAACGATATTTTTTTATTAGACCTAATTTATAACCTATTTCAGTTAAGCGTAAATCTGCATTATCTTCTCGTAATAATAATCTATATTCTGCTCTTGAAGTAAACATCCTATATGGTTCATTTGTTCCTTTGTTGATTAAATCATCTATCATAACCCCAATATAAGAATTATTACGTTTAGGACACCATTCTTCTAATCCTTTTATATTTATTGAAGCATTTATTCCTGCTATTAATCCTTGTGCAGCTGCTTCTTCATATCCGGTTGTACCATTTATTTGGCCAGCAAAATATAAATTTTTTATAAATTTTGTTTCTAATGTAGGGTTTAAATTGCGTGGATCTATATAAAAATATTCTATTGCATAACCTGGTCTGGTTATATAAGATTTTTCTAAACCGGAGATACTTTTGATAAGTTTTTTTTGTAAATTAAAAGGTAAAATAGTAGAAATTCCATTCGGATAAACTTCCTTAAAATTCAAATTTTCTGGTTCTAAAAATATTTGATGTCTTTTTCTATTTGAAAACCTATAAATTTTATCTTCAATAGAAGGACAATATCGAGGGCCAATACCTTTTATTTGGCCAGCAAATATAGGTGATTTATATATATTATTTACTAAAATTTCATGGGTATATTTATTTGTATATGTGATAAAACAATTTACTTGTTTTCTTTGTTTTTTTTTTATATAAAACAAAGACATATTAGGTATAGGAACAATGCCTGCTTGTTTTTCTAATTTACAAATGTTAATACTTTTAGCATCTATTCTTGGGGGCGTACCTGTTTTTAATCTAGAAACTTTAAAGGGTAATTCTTTTATCTTTTTTGCTAAAATATTTGAATTATTATCATTTATTCTACCACCTATAAATTTATTTAATCCTATATAAATTTTTCCTCCTAAAAAGGTGCCATTGCACAATATTACTTTTTTGCTATAAAAACATATACCTTCCGACGTTATAACACCTTTAACTTTATTATTTTTTATTATTAAATCTATAACGGTCTGTTGTATGACTTTTAAATTTTTTTGCTTTTTTATTACTTTTTTTATAAATTTTTTATATAAATTACGATCTATTTGAACCCTTGTAGATCTTACTGCAGGTCCTTTACTATCATTTAATATCCTACACTGTATTCCAGAATAATCTGTTGCCATTGCCATTATACCTCCTAATGCATCTATTTCTTTTACTATTTGACTTTTTCCTATGCCACCTATCGACGGATTACAAGAAAAATTACCTAGTGTTTCTACATTATCAGTTAAAAGTAACGTTTTTACACCTATTTTGGATGCTGCTAAACTAGCTTCAACTCCGGAATGTCCTCCCCCTACTACTATTATTTCATAAATGTTCATACTATTATTTGCCTATACAAAAGTTGTTAAAAATTTTTTTTAAAATATTTTTTTTTAAATTAAAACCAACAATTTCTTCTAAATATTTTTGTAATATATATAGGTTTTCAGCTAATCTTTCATTTATATCATTGCAAATATTTCTTATATAATAATTAATGGTTTTTTCTAAAAAATAAAATTGACGGTGTTTTACACAAAATACATTTTCATCTTTTATTTTATTTTTAATGGTTTTTTTTAAAATTGTTTTTTTTATATTTTGTTTTAATTTTTTTATTCCTTGTTGTGTTTTTGTTGAAATATTTATAATTTTTTTATCTTGTTTTATTTCTTTATTTTTTATTAAATCTATTTTATTCCTTAAAACAAGTGCATTTTTTTTTAAATATTTTTTAAATATATCTATATTATTTTCCTTATTATCTAATAATATTAAAAGTAAATCTGCTGTTTTTATTTCTTCAATTGCACGTTTTATTCCTATTTTTTCTATTACATTTATATTTTTTTCATCTTGTCTTATTCCTGCTGTATCAATTAATATGATAGGTATGCCATATAAAAATATATTTACTTTTAATAAATCTCTTGTCGTTCCTTTAATATTTGTAATTATTGCATTATCCTTTTTCGTTAAACAATTAAATAAACTTGATTTTCCTACATTTGGTTTACCTACAATTACTATTTTAAATTTAGTATTAATTAAATAGCCTTTAAAAGCTTTTTTTTTTAATGTCATTAATAAATAAAATATTTTTTTTATTTTGTTTAAAATATTTGTTTTTGTTATTGTTTTTTTTATTATTATTTCTTCTTTAAACTCATTTGGAAAATTTATCATAGCTTCGACATTTATACGCAAAATTATTATTTCTTTAATTATTTTTTTTATATTTTTAGAAAAAACTCCTTCAAACGAATTAATAGCGGTTTTTAAAGTTAATTTAGAATTTGCTTTTATTATATCAAATACTGACTCAGCTTGTATTAAATCTATTTTATTATTTAAAAACGCTCTTTCTGTAAATTCTCCTGGTTTTGCTAACCTAGCACCTAAATTTATTACATATCTTACAATAAGATCTAAAATTATTGGGCCTCCATGAGTTTGTATTTCAAGTATATTTTCTCCAGTATAAGACTTAGGAGATTTAAAAAATAAGGCTATCCCTTTATCAATTATTTTTTTATTTATATCCAAAAAAGGTGTATAATATGCATGTCTAGATTTAGGAATAAATCCTAATAATTGTTTAGAAATTCTATTTACTTTATCATCACCTGAAATTCTAATAATGCCAACACTTGAATGACCATATAATGTGGCTTTTGCGCAGATAATATCATTTTTTTTCATAATTTTTTAATATCAAATATTGTTGTATGATTGACATAATATTATTAGTTATCCAATAAATTAATAAACAAGAAGGAAACCATAAAAAAAACAAAGTAAATATTATAGGCAGTATTTTTATTATGTTATTTTTTTTATTTTCTTTGTTATTTATCTTTTGTTGAATTAATATAGACAAGCCCATTGCTATAGGCAAAATAAAATATGGATCCATTAATGATAAATCTTTAATCCATAAAATAAACGGAGAATTTTTTAATTCTATTGATGTGGTTAAAGTCCAATATAAAGAAATAAAAATAGGGGTTTGCATTATTACAGGCAAACAACTATTAAATGGATTTATTTTTTCTTTTGTATATATTTTTATTAGTTCTTCGGTTATTTTTTTTTTATCTTGTTTTTGATTTTCTAGATTATGTAATTTAGGTTTGATTTTGCGTATTTTAATTATTGTTTTATAAGAAATATATGATAATGGTAATAACATAAACTTTATAAAAATTGTTAAAATTATTATAGAAAAACCCCAATTAATAATAACCAAATTAATTTTACAAAGTATCCACTTTATAGGGGCAGATATAACTCTGCCATTACCATAATTTATAATGTTTTCCATTTTTTTTCTTTTATTTTGTATATTGTGGGTTTGTTGTGCTTTTATTAATGGTTTTGTGTTGTTCTGAGCTTGGTTTTGTGTTTTCTGCTGTGCCTTTTATTTAAATTGAGATGCTTTGAGTTTAGTTAAAATTTTTTGATTTGAGTTACGCTAAACTTGAACTAAACTGAACCGCTGTTGTGAAATTGAACTTAACTTACACTTCAAACTACACTTTAATTTAATGTAATGTAAAACCAATTTAATTTAAACCAATCAAACCACAAACCATAAACCAACCCAACTTACACTAATGTAATGTAATTTAAATTAATGTAATTTTTTTTAAACCACACAACACAACACCATTACACATACCACAACTTAAATAACACAACATTAACTCAACTTTAAAAAAATTAACTTACAAAACATTAAAACATAACACATTACATTACACTACACTAACTTCGAGTCGATGTTGTAATTTGAGATGCTTATCTTGTGATGTTGAGATTTTGATGTTGTTTTTTGAATTGAGAAGCTTTTAACTTCTTTATATTTGATTTTGTATTTTTAGATGATGTGCTATGATGTTTGTTTTTTGGTTTTGTTTAGATGCTTTGCTTTTTGTGATTTGAATTTTATGTGCATTTATTCTATGTGCAGTGCTTTTAACTGTTGATTTTATTTTTTTACATTTGATATGATTTGTTGAATGTGGAATAATCCTACTTATACTTAATAAAATAAGTGATTTAATTAAAATAACTCTATAAAATATAAATTTAATTATATGAATTTCATAAATTATGTGTTATATAATTTATATTAAAGGAGATTATATATTAATGAAACGGACTTTTCAACCTAGTAAAATTAAATTAAAACGTGTTAATGGTTTCAGAAGGCGGATGTCTACAAAAAATGGAATAAAAATTCTTTCCAATCGTAGAAAAAAAAACCGTAACATTATTTGTAAATAATGAAATGAAATGAAATATAAAATAAAAAATTTTTTAAAAATAAAAACTATACACAACAAAATAAAACAAACAAAGTTTTATAATTTTAAGTTATTTAATAAAAATTTTATTTGTTTTGGATTACTTCCAACTAATAAAAAATATTTTAGATTTATTTTTTTTATAAAAAACAAGGTTAATAAATCAGTAAATCGTAATTTCTTTAAAAGATTATTTAAAGAATATGTAAGAGTATTTCAATGTAATTTGATTAATTTATATATTTCATTATATATTATTAAATGTATTTTTAATATACTTAGTTATATTTTTTTTAATAACTTATTAATAAAACTAATTTCTTTTTAAGATTTTAAATAAATAAAACAAATAGAATTAAAAACACAAGAAATAAAAATATATTGAAACTTTTCTTTTAATTAAAACATCCTTCAGAAAAATAAGAAGAAATACTTAAGTAAGTAATTTATATTATTATTTTACAAAGTTAGTTTTTTACTAGATCATTAAGTTCATTTTTCTTTTCCAAATAATTTATACCTAACTTATATAAAGTACGTTAATTTTTAATAGATAGTTCTGTTTTTAAAAGAAAAAATAAATGTAAAGTTCAAAAAATAGTTGTGGGGGCGTAGGGGTTGTTGTTGTTTAAATGGGTTATGTTGTTTATATTTTATGTGTTTATAACATAGATATTTTAATTGAATGTGAGAGAAATTAGTTATATATTTTATATAAATCAAACAATAAAATAATATTACTAGAGCCAAGCTTAGCATTTAATTACAAAAAATAAAATAATTAATTTTAAATTAATAAATGAAACTATAATTTTTTTTTATAATGCCTATTATTTATTTAATAAATACGTTATGTACAACTCATCTAATATAAAAATCTTAAAGGGCTTAGATCCAGTAAAAAAAAGACCAGGAATGTATATAGGTAATACAGATGATGGTACTGGTTTGCATCATCTTTTATTTGAAACCGTTGATAATTCTATTGATGAACATTTATCTGGTTATTGTACTGAACTCATACTTGAAATTAGGAACTATAAGATAATAACAATTGAAGACAATGGAAGAGGGATCCCTATAGATGTACATTCCGAAGGAATATCAGCTGCCGAAATCCTTATGACTGTATTACACTCAGGCGGTAAATTTGATAATCAATCTTATAAAGTTTCTGGAGGTTTACATGGTGTAGGTTTATCTGTAGTAAATGCTTTATCCGAGTTTATGAACTTATACATTTATAGAAACACTCAAATTTATAATCAACTATATTTTAATGGCATACCTTTAACTCCATTAAAACTAGCTGGAAAAACAAAAACAAAAACCAAAACTAAAACTAAAACAACAACAACAACAACAACAGGTACCAAACTAATTTTTAAACCTTCAAAAAAGGTTTTTAAAAACACACAATTTAATTATAAAATAATTTATAAAAGATTACAAGAATTATCTTTTTTAAATAAAAAATTAAAAATATTTTTAATTAACAACAAAAAAAAAATATTATTGTGTAACAAAGGTGGAATACAAGCGTATATTATGCTCCTTAATAAAAATAAAACTACAATATGTCCTATATTTTATTTACACTCAAACAAACATAATATTTTCATTGAGATAGCAGTTCAATGGAATAATTCTTATAAAGAACTATTAAAATGCTATACAAACAACATACCACAAAAAGATGGTGGTACTCATTTAATTGGATTTCGTACAGCCTTAACAAAAACCATAAAAACGTATATTCTTAAGGAAAAAATAAAAAATAAATATCAAATAAATAGTGATGATATAAAGGAAGGAATCACCGCAATTATAGCTATAAAAATGCAAAATCCCAAATTTTCTTCTCAAACTAAAAATAAATTAATTTCATCAGAAATAAAACAAGCAGTAGAAAAAGAATTAAATAAAAAGTTTTATCATTATTTATTAGAAAATCCTAAAGAATCAAAAAACCTTGTAAATAAAATTATTAATTCTGCAAAATTAAGAGCTTCTTCTCGTAAAGCAAGAGAAATAGCTAGAAAAAGAATTGCTTTAGATATTGCTAATTTGCCAGGTAAATTATCAGAATGTCAAGAAAGCAATCCCGCAAAATCTGAATTATATATTGTAGAGGGCGATTCAGCTGGGGGGTCAGCCAAACAAGGTAGAGATAGACGTACTCAAGCTATTTTAGCTTTAAAAGGAAAAATAATTAATGTAGAAAAATCAGGAATTGAAAAAATACTTTTATCAAGTGAAATCGGCATTTTAATAACCGCATTAGGTTGCGGAATAGGAAAGAAAGAATTTAATATAAAAAACTTACGATATCATACCATAATAATTATGACTGATGCAGATGTCGATGGATCGCACATTAGAACTTTATTATTAACATTTTTCTTTAGATATATGCCCAAACTTGTTGAAAAAGGCTTTGTATATATTGCGCAACCACCTTTATTTAAAATTAAACATAAAAAAAAAGAAATTTATATAAAAAATGAAAAAGAATTAAATAAACATACAATCAAAATATGTTTAAAAGAAAAAAAACTTTTAGTTAATGAAACAAAAATAAATATAAAAAATTTACTTTTTAATTATATAAGTGTTTATAATATTTCAAACAAATTGCAAATAAGTGCTTTAAAATTAGAAAAAAATTATTTGAATGATGTTTTTTATTTACAAAAAATAAATGAAAATCAATTAAAAAATAATAAATATTTATTAAGTTATAAAACTTATTTAGAAATTATAAAAATAAATAAACAAATAAATAAATTAAATAATTTTAATCATCACATTAAGTTATTATTAAATAATCAATTATTAACAACGTGTTTGAAATTTTATGATTTATTGGAGTTTTTCATTAACATTTTTTTAGATAAAACTTTTAATTTACAAAGATATAAAGGATTAGGAGAAATGAATCCTAATCAATTATGGGAAACCACAATGAACCCCTTAAAACGAAGAATGTTCAAAATAAAGATACAAGACATTTTTAAAGCAAATTTAATTTTTAATATATTGATGGGGGATAACGTAAAACCTAGAAGAAAATTTATCCAAAACAATGCCTTAATTGCTAATATTAAGGACCTTTAATATTTAGCTTTATTTTTATAGCACCAACATCACAAACAAACAAACAAACCAATAAACTAAAACGTTAAAACAATTCAAAACATATTATGAGGAAATATCGCATTACAAAAATTTCTGAACAAATAAAAAAAGATTTAGCTTATTTAATAAATTTTAAATTAAAAGATCCAAGAATAAAAAAAATAATAATAATACATTCTATAATACTTAGTAAAGATATTAATTTTGTAGATATATATTGGACTGTAATTAATGAAAATAAAAAAAATAATATTTATGCAAGTATTTTAAAAATAGCTTCAGGATATTTACGATATAAACTTGCTAGAAATATAAAAGTATATCAGATACCAACTTTAAGGTTTCATTATTATGAAAGTATTAATAACAATTATAAATTAAACAAATTAATTAATAAAATTATTATATAATTTATTGTAAATAAGAAATTTTTGGAGATAATATATAAAATGGCTGATAATAAAAAAAATAAAGCTGCCATTATAAAAAATTTTGGTAAAAATAAATTTGATACAGGTTATACTGAAGTTCAAATAGCTTTATTAACTAATTATATATATAAATTACAAATTCATTTAAAACAAAATAAATATGATTTTCATTCGAAAATAGGATTGATTCGTATGGTAAATAAACGTAGAAAATTGTTAAATTATTTAAAACATAAAAAGCTTGCCCGTTATAAATTTTTAATAAAAAAACTTAAATTACGTCATAAATAATGTACATAAAAAAGGAAAAGAAATATTGAGTTTATATTTAAAAAAAACCTTTAAATATGGTGGAAAATATATTAGCTTAGAAACAGGTAAAATAGCTAAAAATAGTAATGGCAGTGTAGTTATTCAAATTGATAATACTGTTGTTTTATGCACTGTCGTTGTAAATAAAAATATAAAAAATACCGAGTGTTTTCCTTTGTCAGTAACTTATCAAGAAAAAATTTATGCAGCGGGTAAAATTCCAGGTGGATTTTTTAAAAGAGAAGGCCGTCCTACAGAAAAAGAAATTTTAACTTCAAGACTCATTGATAGACCTATCAGACCTAACATAAAAAATTTTTATAAAAATGAAGTACAAATAATATGTACTGTATTATCTGCTGAAAATAATCCAGATATAGCAGCTATGATTGGGGCATACGCAGCAATAGGTATCTCTGAAATACCTTTACTTTACACCATGGGAGTAGCTAGAGTAGGTTTTAATAAAGAAATTGGTTATTGGCTTAATATAACTCATGAAATAAATTCTGAAATAGATATAGTTGTAGCTGGCACAAAAAATTCAGTATTGATGGTAGAAGCTGAAGCAAAAGAAAAAACAGAAGCAATCATTTTAGGCGCTATTTGTTATGCTCATAAAAAAATGCAAGTAGTTATTAAAAGTATAAATGAATTTGTTGAAGATTTAAAAAAAAACAAGAAGAAAACAACTTCTAAAAATAATAAAAAAAAAGTAAATATATTTTTAAAAAATAAATTAATTAAGGACTTTATTTTTAATATAAAAGATACTTTTTATATTATGGAAACTTTTAAAAGAAAAGAAGCATTAATAATAACAATAAATCAAGTTTTAGAAAAGTTTAACAATGACTTTAAAAATGATAAAATTAATGACATTTTGAATTTAATAATAAAAAAAATCTTTAGAAATAAAATATTTAAAACAAACAAACGTATGGATGGACGTAATTTAAAAACAATACGTTCATTATCTATTGAATTAGGCATTTTACCTAAAACACATGGTTCTGCTTTATTTAGTAGGGGAGATACTCAAGCAATAACTACTATTACTTTAGGACGTTTGCGTGATGCTCAAGTAATAGAAGGATTAGAAGAAGAACGTTATGAGAAAATAATGTTTCATTATAATTTTACGCCTTATAGTGTAGGTGAAATAGGTTTTTTAGGGATACCAAAACGTCGTGAAATTGGTCATGGTAATCTTGCTAAAAGAGCTATCATTGGTGTGTTATCTAAAAAAGCTTTTCCTTATTCAATAAGAATAGTCTCAGAAATAACTGAATCTAATGGGTCAAGTTCTATGGCATCTGTATGTGGTGCTTCGTTAGCATTAATGGATGCAGGAGTGCCTTTAAGTTCAACAGTTGCAGGTGTGGCTATGGGTTTGATAACAAAAAAAGAACAATTTTTAATACTCACAGATATAGTAGGTGAAGAAGATAAGTTTGGTGACATGGATCTTAAAGTTGCAGGCACTAACAAAGGTATAACTGCTTTACAAATGGATATAAAAAAACAACAAGGTAAAGAGATAGATCATAAAGAAATTATACAATTAACGTTAAATCAAGCTAAAGAAGCCATAAAAAAGATTAGTCAGAAAATGAATGTAGTAATAAGTCAAAGTAGAAAAAAAATTTCTAATAAAGCACCTAGTAATAAAATATTTAAAATAGAAACAGAAAAGTTACGTAATGTAATAGGGAAAGGTGGTGCAATTATAAAAAAGATTTGTGAGAGTACAAATTCAAAAATAGATATTTTTGATGATGGTAAAATACATGTTTCTGCTAATAATAAAATTAATTCACAAAAGGCAATAGAGGCTATTAAGATTATAACTGAAGAAGCTAAACTAAACAAAATATATAGAGGTAAAGTAATACGTATTATGGATTTTGGTGCTTTTGTTAATTTAAAGCCTGGAACAGATGGCTTAGTTCATATTTCACAAATTAGTTCAGGACATGTAAAAAATATAAGAGATTTTCTTAATGTAGGAGATATTGTAACCGTAAAAGTTTTAGACAAAGATAATAAAGGAAAAATTAAATTGTCTATCAAGGACATAGATCCTATGGAAAAAGCTGAGTTTGAAGCTAAAATCAGTAATTAATGTAATTATTTAAGAGAAGAAATGAAAACAAAACGTAAAGTAAATAAATAATTTTATTAATGAATAATATGAAAAAATCAAAGTTTATTATTACTAGACGTGCACAAAATTATTTGGCTAACCTTTTATATAATCATAATATAGCAACTGGCGTTAGAATTTTTCTAAATAAAAAATATGCAAAACCTAGTATAGAATTTTGTTATAAATTAACAGATAATGATGTAAAAATAAAATATACAAAATTAAATGTATTCTTAGATAAAGAAAGTTTGCCTTTTATAAAGAATGCTGTAATAGATTTTATTATGGACAGATTAGGTGGTAAATTAACAATTAAAATACCTGTACCTAAAACTAAAACTGAACTATTACCTAACTCTAAGTATGACTATTATTTGGTAAATAAAGTTCATTTTATAATTGATACTGAGCTTAATCCTATTTTAGCATTTCATGGCGGTTTTATTAGATTAATAAAAATTACAAATAAAAAAATTGCTATATTTCAATTTGAGGGGGGATGTAAAGGATGTGTCTCCGTCTCTTTGACTTTAAAAAAGCATGTTAAAAGAATTTTGTTAGAGCGTGTACCAGAATTAACAGAAATTATTGATTTAACAGATCATTCGGATAATAATAAAGCTTATTACAAATAACTTACATCTCATTACACCACATTAAATTAAACAACATTACACCACATTAAATTACATTACATTAACTTGTTTTAAATTAATTTAACACATAACAAAATAATCAAAACACCTCATACAACTTAAACCAAAGCACAGTCAACTTATTCCAAAACATTACATACCACAAACCAACTTAATACAACTTAAAGCAAACCATTACACATACAACACATAACACAACACCTCAATCAAACCATTACAACCCAAACAACTTAAAAAAAACTTAACATAACACAAAACAAGACCTCAACTCAACAACTTATAACACAAAAGAAAAAACATAATCCAACTTAAACAACACATTACACAACACCACAACTTTAATCAACTTAAATTAAAGCACCTCAAAATAATCCAAAACTTAACACAAAACAACCATAACTTTAAAAAACTTAACACAAACCCAAAATATAATAACTTAATCCAAAAAATATAAAAAACATAACACATCAAATAAAAACAAATCAAATCAAATCCAAATCCAAATCCAACAACATTACAAACAAAACCAAAAACAACTCAAACCAACTTGTTTTAAATTAATCCAAACTATTACAACTTTAAACAAACCAAACCATTACAAAAGACCTCAACATAAACCAAAACATTAAACCAACTCAACTTACACCACATTATACATTAAAGCAAAATAACATAACTTATATTAATTTAATGTTTTTTTTTGTTTTGTTTTGTTTTGTTTTGTAAACCAATCCAACTTAATACAAAGCATAACACATTACAACAAATAACATAACAACACTAATACACTTCACTTCATCTCATCTCATCTCAACACACTTCAACACAACACAACACAACACAACTAAACTAGTCTAGTCTAAACCTCAATACAATCCAAAGCATCAACAAATACAAACCATTACAACATAACTTATATTAATAACACATAACATAACATTACAAAACAACACACTAACTCAAATCAACAAAGCATTATAACACATAACATAACATAACAACTCAAATACAACGTAACTCAATCCATTACAAAACACAACAACATCTCATCTCAACAACAAAGCAACTTAAAATAACAACACAAAAAACAAAACCAAACTCATTAACTTAAACAACTAAACTTAAAACCAAATTAATACAAATCATAGCACCTCAATAACAAAACTTAAAACAATTCAAAACATAACACCTCAATAACAATAACAAAGCATTACAACAGTACACAAACTAACACATTACAAAACATTACATAACACCTCAAAGCATTACAACACACCAAACTAACACATTACAAAACAATCAAAAACAACACCCAAACATAAACCACACCACATTAAGTTAACACAACTTAAGTTAATCCAAAAACAAAAACAATTCAAAACCCAACTAATACATTACACAAACTAACTCAACTCAACTCAACTCAACCCAACCCATTTAAAACCATTACAAACCAAAAGAAAAGAACACCAACCCATTACAAAACAATTCAACAACAACTTATTACACAACACCACAACTTATTACAACATAAAACAAAACAACCCAAAAAACAAAACCACAATTCAAAACAATCAAATCAATTCAAAACCCAAATTAAATTAAATTAAAACCCAAGCCTAAACACAACAACAAAGCATATCAACACATAAAATAAAATAAAAGAAAATAAAATAACAGAACATAACATAACATAACATAACATACCATACCATACCATACCATAACACTTCATCACACTCAAACTCAAAGCCAAAGCCAAAGCAACACAATACAATACAACACAACATATAACAACTTAAAAAAATTTAAAACAAATTAAATTAAACAACACATAACATAACACCACAACAAATAACAACACAACACATAAAAAAACATAACATAACATAACACTTCATCTCATCTCACACTCAAACTCAAAGCAACACATAATCAAAACCATACAACAAATAACACTTCATCTCATCTCAAAAGAACACATAACATTACATAACAACTTATATTATATTAAAGCAACTCAAAGCAACACAAAATAACACAACTAAACTTAAACAACACTAATACACTTCATCTCATCTCAACACACTTCAACACAACTTAAACAACATTACACACCATTACATTACACAAACAAAATACACTTCAAAACAAAACAATTTAAAACAACTCAAAACAAATCAAATCAAAACAAACTCAAATACAACTCAACTCAACTCAACAACAACTCACCCCACTAAACTATTACAAACCATTACACACCACACAAAATAACACCACTAAACTAAACTAAACTAAACCACACCAACTCAACTTAAAACAATTAAAAAAACTTACATTAAATTACATTACATTACATTACATTACAAAAAAACAATTACATTAAATTAACTTAACAACACCTTACACAACTTAAACAACACATAACAACACAAAACTTACAACACTAATACACTTCACTTCATCTCATCTCACTTCAACACACTAAACTAAACTACACTACACATAACTAATACAACTTAAAAAAAACCCAAACTAAACTAAACTAAACTAACCTAACCTAACCTAACCTAACACAACCCAACCCAACTTAACTTAACTTAACTTAACCCCTTACAACCCAACTTAACTTAAAAAACAAACCAAAAAACAAAACCACAATTCAAAACAATCAAATCAATTCAAAACCCAACACATAACACTTCAACACAACACAACACAACACAATACAATACAATACAACACAACACAACACAACAAATAACAACACATAAAATAAAAGAAAATAAAATAACATAACATAACATAACACTTCATCTCATCTCATCTCACACTCACACCAACACAAAATAACACATAACAACTGATAACATAACAAAGCATAACAACTTAAACAACACAACTTGAAATGAAATAACTTAACTTAATAATGTAAACCAACTTAACCTAACCTAAAACACATTAAAACAATTTAATTTAATTTAAAACAACCTTAACCTTACAAAGCATAGCACAACATTACAAAGCATTACATCTCATTACATTACAAACCACTAAACTAAACACTTCCACATTAACTTAACTTAAATTAAATTAACTTAACTTAACTTAACTTAACCTAACTTAACCTTACACAACATTAACCTAACCTAAACTAAAACTAAAACTAAAACACTTCATATCAAAACAATTTAAATTAAAACACTTCAAATCATATCAAGTCAAAACAAAAAAAGTCAAAACATAACATAACATAAAACAAATTAAAACAACATAACATAAAACACTTCAAAAACAAAAAAAGTCAAAACAATTTAATTTAAAACACTTCAAAACATATCAAGTCAAAAAAAGTCAAATCAAGTCAATTTAAATCAAAACAACTTAAAACATATCAAAACAATTTAATTTAATTTAAAACAACCTTAACCTTACAAAGCATAGCACAACACAAAACTTACAACACATACCATAACACTTCATCTCATCTCACTTCAACACACTACACATAACTAACTTAAAACACACCACAAAACACTTCCACACCACACCACATTACAAAGCATTACATTACCCCACATTACATTATAACTTACACTACACTTAAATTAAATTAAATTAATGTAATGTAAAAACAAACACATAACACATAACATAACATAACATAACACTACACATAACTAATCCTAAACATATACAACTTACAAAAACACTAAACTTATATTTTATTAACTTAAAGCACTCAAAGCAAAATTAAAACCAAAAAGACCTCAAACATGAATAACATTGAAAATATTCAAAAAAAAATTATAAAGGAATTAAAGTTTTTTAATAACTGGATAGATCGTTATAAATATATACTTGATTTAGGCAAAAAGTTACCTAAAATGCCAGCCAAATGGAAAAAGCCTAAATATCTTCTTTCCGGATGTCAATCTAATGTATGGATCTATCATAAATTTTTTGATGATAAAATTCATTTTATTGCTACTTCTGATGCAGCTATAGTTTTAGGCTTAATTGCTATTATATTAAGAATTTATAATTATAGAAAGCCAAGAGAAATTTTATCTACGCCATTAAATTTAACAAAATTTGTAGGTTTAGAACAACATTTAACATTAAATAGACACAATGGATTAAATGCTATGTTATCACACATTTATTATATAGCATCTAATTATATAAGAACTTAGGTGATATTATTGAGTTTTTTACTATTTTAGCATTAGTTAATAACTTGTTATAAAAACAACTTAGACACCCAGAATGACAAGAAGGGCCATATTGATTTACTTTAAATAAAAGAGTATCGCCGTCACAATCTAGATAGATTTCTTTTAATAACTGTATTTTTCCTGATTTTTCTCCTTTTTGCCATTTTTTACATCTCGATCTAGACCAATAAGAAACATAATATCCAAGTTTGGTATCTAACAAAATATTTTTATTTATCCAAGCTAACATTAATACTTCCCCACTATCATATTGTTGAGTAATTACTGGAATCAAACCTTCTTTATTCCATTTTATAGATTCAATAACAATCTTATTTGAGTATTTGTCATCAAATATATAAAATTCTATTAATTTAAAAAACCTTTGTTTTATCATATTTTTAAAATTCTAGATAAAGTTTTTTTTATTATTTCAAAATGTGTTCCATTTTTATTTTTTACTACTTTAAAGATTTTTGCTTTTTTAGAACGTAATTCCAAATATTCGTCACTTGTAATAACTTTATCTATTAATCCTTCTTTTTTAGCTTTTATACCATACCAAACATCTCCTTTTGACACTTTTTTTATGTTAATTTTAGGACGTCTATTTAAAACATAATGTTTAAATAAATCATGAGTTTCTTTTAGTTCTTTTAGAAATTTAACCTTATCTTCCTTAGTATTTTCACCTAAGGACGTTAAAGGTCGTTTATTTTTTCCTGATGTTAAAATGTCTACGTCTATCTTATGTTGTTTTAATAGTCTATGAATATTTGCTACTTGTGCTACAACACCTATTGAACCTATTATAGAAAACGGTGCTGCAAACAGTTTATCCGCACAACAAGCCATCATATAACCTCCACTTGCTGCAACTTGATCAACACATATAGTTAATTTTATACTAGCTTTACGTAATCTCTCTAATTGAGCTGCAGCTAATCCGTAAGAATGTATAATCCCACCACATGATTCTAATCTTAATACTACCTCATCATTATTTTTTGCACAACTTAAAATGCTAGTTATTAATTCAGTTAATTTTGGAGTGTAACTAGCCTTTATATCCCCATAAAAATCTATTAACCAAACTACAGGCAAATCTTTCTTATTCTTTTTAAGAGTATTAACTAAAGCAATACCACATGTTTTAAAATATTCGCCCCAATCTATTAGTTTAATTTGTTTTAAACTAACCTTTTTAGGTTTAAAAAAAAATAAAAGAATAATAGCTATTAAAATAGTAAAGATTTTCGAAAAAAATAATACATAATCATAAAACCAATTCGTCATATTAAAGTTCCAAGTAAAGTAAACTCAATTTCACCTAATTTAATTTAACATCACCACTTAAAATAAAATAACATAACTTATATTATATAACACATAACATAACAACTTAAGTTAAAACAAAAACAAAAACAATTCAAAAACAAACTAACTCCCCACAACTTACACAACATTAACCTAACTTAAAGTAACCTTACACAACACTACACTAAAACAACTAAACTTACACACCACAAACAAAAACTTACAATTCAAACATACCACTAAACTAAACAAAACAAACATACCACAACTTGAAATAACCTTAACCTTACACTAACTTAACTTAAATTAAATTAAAAAAACTTACACTACACAAACTTAAAATACATTACAAAGCAACTCATTACAACTCAACACATACCATAACTAAACCTCAATACAAAGCAACACACTACACTAAAACACACTCACACTTACACTTACATTAAAACAAACCACACTACACAAACTAACTTAATTAAATTAATGTAATGTTTTGTAATGTAATTTTCTTTAATTGTTTTTTTGTAATGTAAATTAATCCATAACAATAACACACCTCAATCCAAAGCAACTTAAAGCACACATAACTCAAAAGAAAACAAAACAAAACAAAACAAAACAATTTAAAACTCAAAGAAAAGAAACTCACACAAACACAAACACCAACACCAACACCAACTCAAACTCAAACTCAAACACAAAAAAACTCAACTCAACAACAAAGCATATCAACACATAAAATAAAATAAAAGAAAATAAAATAACAGAACATAACATAACATAACATAACATACCATACCATACCATACCATAACACTTCATCTCATCTCACACTCAAACTCAAAGCCAAAGCAACACAATACAACAAATAACAACACATCTCATCTCAACACATAACATAACATAACATAACAACTGATATTAAAACATTACAAAACAGACCACAAAACCACACACTTCCACACCTCAAATTAAATCAACTACAACAACAAATAAAATAAAAGAACAAATAACAGAACATAACATAACATAACATAACACTTCAAAACACTTCAGAACAGAACAGAACAGAACAGAACAACTCAACAACAACTCAAAGAAACTCAAACACATAACATAACACTAACTTGAAATAACTAAACTTACACACCATTACATAAACCACATAACATTACATAACACAACAACTTATATTATATTAAACCACAAAACACTTCTACACCACATAAACTAAACCTAACCTACATTAACTTAACTTAACCTTACACAAACTACACTAACTTAATGTAAACAACATTACATCTCATCTCATTACACCAAACATTACATACCACATTAACTTATATTATATTAACTTAACTTAACTTAACCTTACACAACACAACACCTTACAAAGCAACACAACACACTTCACTTCAACACAACTTAAACAACACAACACAACACAACAACACAACTTACATTACCTTACACTACACTAAACTAAACTACACATAACTAAAACAACTTAAATTAAATTAATTTAAACTATTACAACTTAAATTAACACATAACAACTTAATTTAAAACACATTAATGTAATGTAAAAAACATAACACTTCAAAAACAAAACAAAACAAAACAAACTAAACTAAACTAAACACATAACATAACATAACATAACAACTCAAATACAACTCAATTCAATCCATTACAAAAAGCAACACATAACATAACATAACATAACAACATTAACCACATTAACTTACAACACACTACACAACACCCCTCAATCCAATAACAAAGCATATCAACACATAACATTACATTACATCACATAACACAACATAACAACTTATATTATATTATATTAAAGCATAACCCCACAACAACAAAGCAACTAATAACATCTCATCTCAACTTATATTTTATTAAAACTAAACTAGTCTAAACGAAAACGAACACTAATACTAATGATAATGATAATGCTAAGGAAAGGCGAAGCTAAAAATAAAACTAAGCTATAAAGTAAAGCTAAGGCTAAGGCTAAACCTAAACTCAAACTCCATTTATTTTTAAAAATAAAATAACTGATGTGGCCCAATAATAGAATTAGGTTCGTGTGGTAATTGAGTTTGGAATTCTTTATTAAACAGAACATCAACCAAATATAATCCTTTTGCTTTAGCTGTTTTTCCTGCTTCGTTGCGATTTTTTTTAAATAAAATTTTTTTACACCAATTAACTGAATGACGACCATTTCCTATCTCTAATAATGCTCCAACAATATTTCTTACCATATTATGTAAAAATGAATTTGCTTGTATATCGATTATTATTATTGGACCATAACTTCGTACTTCAACAAAATGTAAAGTTTTAATTGAACTTATTGATTTACAATTGGAAGAACAATAAGATAGGAAGTCATGTTTACCTACCAAACTTTGAGCAGCAATATGCATTTGTTTTATATTTAGAGGTGTTTTGTGGCAACTCATAGTATTCCTTATTAAGGCTGAATCTATAAACTTATTATATATTAAATATTTATATCTTCTAGCTATTGCTTTACGAGAATTAAACTTATCTGATATTTTAACGGCCCAACGAATTCGTACATCGCTAGGTAAATTAGAGTTAAGACCTAACACCCATGATTTTTGACTACGACATATAAATGAATCAAACTGTGCTATTTGTCGTATTGCATGAACCCCAGAATCTGTGCGAGAACTAGCTTTTAAAGTAATTGCGTGTCCTGTAAAAATTTTTAAAGCTTCTTCTAATGTTTGTTGTATGGTATTATATTGTTTAAGCCTTTGCCACCCAAAATATTCAAAACCAATATATTCAACCCCTAAAACTATACGTCCATAAATAAAATTTAAGTTATAAAAAAAATTCATACCTTATCTATTAACGAGTATTTTTAGCATTCTTCTTATAGGTTCAGCAGCACCCCATAATAATTGATCGCCTACAGTAAATGCAGTTATATATTTTTTCCCAAAAGATAATTTACGTAATCTCCCTATTGGAATTGACATAGTGCCAGACACAGCTGCTGGTGTTAATTTTTTTAAACTAGAATTACTATCATTTTTTATAACTTTGACCCATGGATTATGCTCTTTAATTATTGATTCTATGTCATATAGAGGGATATCTTTTTTCAACTTAATAATAAATGCTTGAGAATGACAGCGCATAGCACCTATTCTTACACATATACCATCTATTTTAATAGTATTAGGAGAAAAACCTAAAATTTTATTAGTTTCTACATTTCCTTTCCATTCTTCTTTACTTTGTCCATTATCCATCTTTTGGTCTATCCAAGGAATTAAACTACCAGCAATTGGCGCCCCAAAATTTTTTATAGGTAAACTGCCCATATATTTAGTAATTTTAGAATCAATCTCTAAAATTGATTTGGCATGGTTATTTTTTTTAACGAGATTACCAAGTATACGCATTTGATTTAATAACTCTATCATATGCTTAGAACCTGCTCCTGAGGCTGCTTGATATGTCATAGAAGTAATCCATTCTATAAGGTTATTTTTAAATAAACCACCTAAACTTAACAACATCAAACTAACAGTACAGTTTCCTCCAATAAAATTTTTAATGCCTAAATCTAAACTTTGTTCTATAATTTTAAGATTTATAGGATCTAAAATAATAATTGAATTACTATCCATTCTAAGTTTACTTGATGAATCAATCCAATAACCTTTCCAACCAGAATTACGTAAACTCTTATAAATCCTTTTTGTATAATCTCCTCCTTGACATGTTATAATCACATTTAATTTTTTAAGTTTATTTAAATCATAGGCATTTTGTATCTTTGCATCAAAAATAGGACAAGTTTTACCAGCTTTAGAAGTAGAAAAAAAAATAGGTTCAATTGAATTAAAATCATTTTCTTCAATCATACGTTGTATTAAAACTGAACCAACCATACCTCTCCATCCAACGAAACCCATTTTAAGCATAAATTAATTTTCCTAATTATTTTGTTTATATTTTTATTAAATTAATTTTTCAAATTCTTCAATAATTAAATTTCCCATTTCTTTTGTAGATACTAAATTTTTCCCAGTATAATTTATATCTGCTGTTCGAAAGCCTTTTTTTAAAACATTTATTATAGCAACATTTAAAAATTTAGATAATAAAGGTTTTTGTAAAGAATAATGTAACATCATTGAAACTGATAAAATTGTAGCAATAGGATTAGCAACTCCTTTATTAGCAATATCTGGAGCACTTCCATGGCAAGGTTCAAATAAACCTTGTCCTATTGAATTTATAGAAGCTGAAGGTAACATACCTATTGATCCTGTTAAATTAGCAGCTTCATCCGATAGAATATCTCCAAACATATTTCCAGTAACAATTACATCAAAGATGTTTGGTGATAATATAAGTTGCATAGCAGCATTATCTATATATAGGTGAGTTACCCTTACATCTGGATATGAATTGGATAATTCAGTAATAATTTTTCGCCATAACATCGAAACTTCTATAACATTTGCTTTATCTACAGAACAAAGTTGTTTTTTACGTTTTTTGGCAAGTTCAAAAGCTATTATACCAATTCTTCGTATAGCTTTTTCATCTAAATTTGATGAATTAAAACCATAACGTAAAAAATATTCATTGTATACAACCCCTCTAGGTTTACCAAAATAAATACCCTGACTTAATTCTCTTACAATCATAATATTTACATTTGATAGTATTTCTGATTTAATGCTTGATGATAAAAGTTGTGGATAAAAAATAGTATTTCTTAAATTAGCAAAAAATTTTAATGATTTACGTAGTTTTAATAAACCATATTCCGGACGTTTCTTAAAGTCTTTTATATTATCCCACTTTTTTCCACCTACAGCTCCTAATAAAATTGCACGAGATGATTTGGCTGCTTTTAATGTATCAGTTGGTAGAGGTAAACCTACTTTTTCTATAGCATTACCTCCAATCTTAGCATAACGAATAACTGAATTAATTAATTTCTTTTTTTTTAAAAGTTGTATAACTTTAACTGCTTCATTTATTACTTCAGGACCAATACCATCACCTGGTAATATTAAAATTTCATTTTTCATATTATTTTATAACCAAGGATTATTTTTTTTATGAATATTTTCAAAACTTTTAATAGTATTTATTTCTTTTAAAGTAATACCTATATCATCTAAACCATTTTTTAAGCAATATTTACTAAAAGGATCTATGGAAAACTTAATTTGCTTTCCACTTTGTTTATATATTATTTGTTTTTGCAAATTTACATCTAACATATAACCTTTTGTGTTGTATACAGCTAAAAATAGTTCATCAATTAAATTTTTCTTTAACGTTATAATTAGAATACCATTTTTTAAAGCATTATTATAAAATATCTCTGCAAAACTTTGTGCTATAATTACTTTAAACCCATATTCTTTAAGAGCCCAAACTGCATGTTCTCTTGAACTTCCACATCCAAAATTATTATGTGTTAATAATATACTAGCTCCTTTATATCTAGATTTATTTAAAATAAAATCTTTATTTATTAACCTGTTTATTTTTCCTGGATATCCTTCATCAATATAACGTAATCCATCAAATAAATTAAAACCAAAACCAATACGATTAATTGTTTTTAAAAATTGTTTAGGGATAATCAAATCAGTATCTACGTTAGATCTATTAAAAGGTACAACTAAACCTTTGTGTTTAATATATTTATCCATTTATTATTTCCTAACATTTACAAAGACAAAACATTACATTACATTACATTACATTACAAAATAACTTAATCCCAACTAACACAATACAATACTAACTCAACTACAACGTAACGTAACTCATATCATATCATATCAACTCAACTCATCTCATCTCATCTCAAAAGAAAACAAAACTCAAAGAAAAAAAACTCAACACCTCAACAGCAACTCAAACCAAAGCACCTCAACAACAACAACAATTCAACAACAACTCAACTCACACCAACACTAACTCAATACAAAGTAACTCATATCATATCAACTCAAAAGAAAAGAACACCACAACCACTCTAAGTTTTACCTCTCCTTTAAATCTTTTTTTTCTTTAAACTTACACCTCAACAGCACAGCACAGCACTGCACCTCAATCCATTACATTAACTTAAAAAAAAATACACAACGTAACACCACTCCTCTACTCTAAAACCACATTACATTAACTTACATCTCATACATAACAAAGCAACACAACTACACTAACTTAATACAAAAAACAATTCAAATTCAAACCAAAAAACAAAACAAACCAAACTAAACTAAACTAAACTACACTACACTACACATAACTAAAACAAAACATTAACACATATCATAACAACACATAAAATAACATTACATAACACTTCATCTCATCTCATCTCAACACAACACAACATTATTACAAAACATAACACATTACACTAACTCACACTAAATTAACTTAACACAATACAACTTAAACAACACAACACAACATTACACAACAACACCACACCACTAAACATACCACACTAACTTAATACATAACAACACAACTTACATTACATTACACTACACATAACTAATACAACACAACTTAATACAAACCATTACAACTAAACTTACAAACTACACTTAAACACTTCAACTTAGGATAGGAGTAAAAACAATTCAAAACACTTCAATCCATTACATCTCACTTCAACACATTACAAAAACAACTTAAGTTAGTTATGTGTAGTGTAAAGTTAATGTAATGCTTTGTGGTGTAGAAGTGTTTTGTTTGTGGTATGTTTATTTTGTTTAGTGTTGTAATGTAATGTAATTTAAAACAACTCAACAACAACTCAAAAATAAAAACTCAACCCAAACAATCAAAAACAACTCAAAATAAAATAACAAACACATAACATAACATAACAAAGCATAACATAACACCTCAATTCATATCAAAACAATTTAATTTAATTTAAAACAAATAAAATAAAAGAACAAATCAAATAACAATAACAAATAACATAACAGAACGTTTCAAATCATATCAATTCGTTTCAAAACAAAAGAATTCAAATCAAATCATTACAAATCGTATCGTATCGTATCGTTTCAAAACAACAACAACAACAACTTAAATAAAAACACTTCAAAACATAACAACACAATTCATAACAAATAAAAACAAATAAAATAAAATAAAAACAACTTAAATCACATCACATCAAATCAAATAACAAATCATCTCAATTCGTTTCAAACATACCACAAAGCATTAATTAAACAACTTAATCAAAACCACATAACATAACATAACACCACTAAACCAATACAACTTTAAAATAACTTAACTTAACTTAAACCACATTAATTTAATTTAATGTTTTTTTTTGTTTTGTTTTGTTTTGTAAACCACTAAACATACCATACCATACCATACCACCCCACATAACAAAGCATTACATTACACTAACTTAAAGTAACCTTACACTACACCTCAACACAACAACTAACTTATAACCTTACATTACATTAACTAAACCTTACATTACATTACATTACATTACATTACATTACATTACACTACACATAACTAATACAACACAACTTAATACAAACCATTACAACCCATTACAACTTTAATCCATTACAAAAAATCACAACTTAAATTAAATTACATTACATTACATTACACCACAAGTTAAGTTAAGTTAAAACACCACATTACATTACATTACATTACAAAGCATTACATTAACTTACACTACACATAACTAACTTAAATTAAAAAAACTACACTAAACTAAAACACTTCAATACAACTTAAAGTAACCTTACATTACAAAGCATTAAATTACATTACATTACACTACACATAACTAATACAACACAACTTAATACAAACCATTACAACCCATTACACTAAACATACCACAAACAAAATACAATATCCAAACTATTACAAACCACATAACATAACAAGTTAAGTTAAAACAATTTAAAACCACATAACATAACACCACAACTTTAAAAACTTACAATACACAAACTAAACTACACAACACAACACAAACCATTACATTACATAACAACTTAAACAACATTACATTAAATTACACCACAACTAAATCAAAAAACAAACTCAAACACTAACTTAAATAACACATAACATAACAACATCAAACTAACTTAACTGCACTAATTCTTCTTACATTAAGTTTTAATATAAGTTGTTATGTTTTATTAAAGTTTTTTCTATTTTAAATTACATTAAATTATATACGGCTAAGCTTTACATTACTTAACTAAACGTTGCTACCATAATTGATTTGATTGTATGTATTCTATTTTCAACTTGTTCAAAAGATATATTAAATGCCGATTCAAAGATTTCCTCAGTAATTTCCAAACCATTAACTAAATTATTATTATTTTTTATAAACTCATTTTTTTTGAATAAGTTTTTTATAATTAAGGTTTCATTATTATGAAAGGAAGGCAAACAATGCATTACTTTTACTTTATAATTATTACTAGCTTTTATAATTTCTTTATTTATTTGATATTTTGAAAGACTTTTAATTCTTTCACACCATACCTCTTCACTTTCTCCCATTGAAACCCAAACATCCGTGTATATAAAATCTACATTCTTTACGGCTAAAAAAGGATCTTCAACTAAAAGTATTTTTGCATTATTTTTTTTTGCTATGTTATTACAAAATATAAAAAATTTTTCTTCTGGCCATAATTGTTTAGGAGCCGCTATTCGTACGTCCATACCCATTTTGGCTCCGATTAATAATAAGGATCTTCCAATATTATAACGAGCATCACCTAAATAAGAATATTTTATTTTATTCAAAGGTTTATTATTACAATGCTCTAACATCGTTAGTATATCAGCTAAAACTTGTGTTGGATGAAATTCATTTGTTAAGCCATTAAAAACAGGAATACCTGAATTTTTTGCCAATTCTTCTATTATTTTTTGACTATATCCTCTGTATTGTATTGCATCAAACATACGACCTAATACTTTAGCTGTATCTTTAATCGTTTCTTTAATTCCAATTTGTGAAGATTTAGAATCAATATAAGTTACATTTGCCCCTTGATCCTTAGCTGCTATTTCAAAAGCACAACGGGTTCTTGTGGAAGGTTTTTCAAAAATCAATGCTATATTTTTACCCTTTAATCTAGGATATTCATTTCCTATATATTTTGACTGTTTTAAATAACGTGCTAGACTTATTAAATAATTAATTTCTTCTTTTGTATGATTAATTAAACTTAAAAGATTTCTATTACGTAAATTCATTTGTTTATTTCCTTTTATTTTATTTTTAATTTTTTAAACACTTTTAATGTATGTAACCGAGCATTGGCTAAGGCTATATCTGCAACTGCCCGTGTATAATTTATTTTTGATGATTTTTCTTTAATTAAATTTTTAGCTTCATTAATACTTTTATTTATTTCATATTCCTTAATATCATTTGCTTTTATAATTGTATAAGCTAAACATGAAATCATATTTGATTCTACTTCCATTACACCACCATCTAAATAAAAAATTTCTTTATTATTATTAATATGTGTTATTATTAAAGGACCTGAATTTAATTGTGTTATAATTGGGGCATGTCCTGATAAAATTCCTAATTCACCTTCAGTGCCAATTGCTGTTATTTGTTTTATTCTTTTTGAAAAAATTAAACAGTCAATACTCATAATATCACATTGAATGCTGTTCATATAAATTCCAATTATATTTATTTAATGTTTATTTTTTAATTCTTCAATTTTGCCAATCATATAAAAAGCTTGCTCTGGAATATTATCAAATTCTCCTTTTAAAATACCATTAACCCCCTTAATAGTATCTTCTATTTTTACATATTTACCTATTTTGCCTGTAAATATCTCTGCAACAAAAAAAGGTTGTGATAAAAAATTTTGAATTTTTCGAGCTCTATTTACAATATTTTTATCTTCCTCTGTTAATTCATCTAAACCTAAAATAGCTATTATATCTTTCAATTCTTTATAACGTTGTAAAATCTTTCGTACTTTTAAAGAAATTTTATAATGAGTTTTACTTATAACTAAAGGATCTAATTGCCTAGAGTTTGATTCTAAAGGATCAATCGCAGGATAAATGCCTAACTCTGCGATTTTACGAGATAAGACTATTGTAGCATCTAAATGAGAAAAAATCGCAGATGGAGATGGATCTGTTAAATCATCAGCTGGCACATACACTGCTTGTATAGATGTAATTGACCCGTTTTTAGTTGAAGTAATTCTTTCTTGTAACATCCCAACTTCTTCAGCTAATGTCGGTTGATAACCAACAGCCGAAGGCATTCTACCTAATAATGCTGATATTTCCGTTCCAGCTAATGTAAATCTATAGATGTTGTCAATAAATAATAACACATCTCTACCTTCATCTCTAAAGTACTCTGCAATAGTTAATCCTGTTAATGCTGTACGAAATCTATTACCCGATGGTTCATTCATTTGACCATAAATTAAAGATACTTTGTCAAGAACTTTAGATACTTTCATCTCATTATAAAAATCATTTCCTTCTCGAGTTCTTTCTCCAACACCTGCGAATACGGAAAATCCTGAGTGTTCGATTGCTATATTACGAATTAACTCCATCATATTAACAGTTTTACCCACACCAGCTCCTCCAAAAAGTCCTATTTTTCCTCCTTTAATTAATGGACACATTAAATCAATGACTTTAATACCCGTTTCTAAAATTTCATTGTTGATAGATTGTTCTATATATTTAGGGGATTTCTTGTGAATTGACATAATTTTATTTTCATTTATTGGGCCTTTTTCATCTATAGCTTCACCTAAAACATTCATTATTCTACCTAAAGTTTGAATCCCTACAGGAACTTTGATAGGAGACTTTGTATTAATCACTTTTAAATTACGTTTTATTCCTTCAGTTGATCCCATAGCTATAGTTCTTACTATATAATCGCCTATATGCTGTTGAACTTCTAAAATTAAATTTATTTTTTCTACTTTTAATGCATAATAAATTTTAGGTAATTTATTGTTTTTAAATTCTACGTCAATTACTGCACCAATTATTTGAACAATTTTTCCTTTCATTTTATTTCCTTTATTATTATTATACTAATGCTGCTCCATTTATTATTTCCGTAATTTCTTGCGTTATATTTTCTTGTCTTAATTTATTATAAATATTATTTAAATCTATTATTAAATTATTAGCATTTTCTGTTGCTTTTTTCATTGACATCATTCGAGCTGATTGTTCACAAGTTATATTTTCTAACACAGAGTGATAAATTTGAGCTTCAATATATTTAGTTAGTATATTGTTTAATAACTTCTTAAAATCATAAGCTTCATAAATATAAACTATTTTATTTATGCTTTCTTTTTTTATTTTTATAGTTAACGGAAAAATCTTTTTAATTTTAGGCAACGAATTGATTGAATTGATTGATTTATTGTATATGATATTAATGCAATCAATATAATTATTATCAAACTCTTTAATTATTACTTTTATTAAATTATAAAACTCAATTATTCTTGGATAATCCCCTACATTATTTAAATAATAAATTATTTCTCCACCATATTTTTTTATAAATTTATTTCCAATTCTTCCTATTGTGCAAAAACAATATTTGTTCTTATTTTTTTTTATATCTTTTAATAATTTTCTAAATAAATTTATATTCAAACCTCCACATAAACCCTTATCGCTCGTAATTAAAATATAACAAATTTTTTTTATTTTTTTGTTTAGATTTTTATCATTTATATTTTCATCAATAATAATGCGAGTACATATCTCTTTTATTTTTTTTGTATAATACCTACTTAATAACATTCTATTTTGTAATTTCCGCATCTTAGATGCTGAAACCATTTCCATTGCACTAGTTATTTTTTTTGTATTATTTATGATTTCAATTTGTACTTTTATTTCTTTTGTCGCTAAAATCAACTTATTACCTATATTTTTCTTTAAAATTTTTTAATATTTGTTTAAATTTTTCTATATACTCTTCTTTACCATTATTATTTATCAGATTTCTTAAGGTTTTATAATTTAAATTAAAATAATTTAAAAATTCTTTTTCAAAAGAACAAATTTTATTTATGTCTATGTCAAATAAATAATCTTTATTTGCAGCATACAATAAGATTGATATTTCAGCAACACTCATTGTATTAAATTGTTTTTGTTTCATTATTTCTGTTATACGCTTACCTTTTTCTATTTGTTTTTTAGTTAGTTCATCTAATTCTGAGCTAAATTGTGCAAATGATTCTAATTCTCTATATTTAGCTAAAGATAAACGTATGCCTGAAGCTAATTTTTTTATAATTTTAGTTTGTGCCGAACCCCCAACTCGTGAAACGGATAACCCTACATTTATTGCAGGTCTCACTCCCGCATTAAATAAATTCGTTACTAAAAATATTTGCCCATCTGTTATAGAAATAACATTTGTAGGAATAAACTCTGAAACATCGCCACCTCTTGTTTCTATAATTGGTAAAGCTGTTAATGACCCTGTTTGTTTTCTTTTACCTTTCGTTTTTTTACTAACATAATTTTCATTAACCCTGCAAGCTCTTTCTAATAATTTTGAATGGATATAAAAAATATCCCCCGGATAAGCTTCACGACCAGGAGGTCGTTTTAATAACAAAGATATTTGTCTATATGCCCAAGCTTGTTTTGTTAAATCATCATATACAATCAATGCATTTTTCCCTCTGTCACGAAAATATTCCCCAATCGTACAGCCTGTATATGGAGCTAAATATTGCATTATAGCTGGTTCTGACGCTGAAGCAACAACTACTATTGTATAGTTCATAGCTCCATATTTTTCAAATATTTTTACATTTTTTACAATATTAGATTTTTTTTGACCTATAGCAACATAAATACATATTATATCTTTGTTTTTTTGATTTATAATTACATCCAAACCTAGAGACGTTTTACCTACGTTCCTATCCCCAATAATTAATTCTCTTTGCCCCAAACCTATTGGGATCATTGAATCAATAGCTTTTATCCCTGTATTTAACGGTTGATTTACAGTTTTTCTAAACACAACCCCTGGCGCTATTTTTTCTATATAATCAGTTTTTTTTGTTTTTATTTTTCCTTTACCATCTATAGCCTTTCCTAATGAATCTACCACTCTACCAATTAATTCTAAACCGACCGGTACTTTTAATAAGCTGCCTGTACATTTGCATTTCATTCCTTCTGAAAGATTCTTATAATCCCCTAATATAACTATACCTACATTAGTGCGCTCAATGTTAAAGACTAAACCAATAAGACTATCAACAAATTCTATTATTTCACCGTACATAGCCTCATATAATCCATACACCCGAACAATGCCATCAAATACATTAAAAATTATTCCTTCATTTTTTAACTCTACTTTTAAATTAATATTTTTAATTTCTTTTTTTATTATATTACTAAGTTCAGAAAATTTTAATTGTTTCATAATTACATTACCCTACTAATTTTTTTTTTAATTTATTTAATCTACCGATTATAGAACAGTCTATTATAATGTTTTTTCTTTTTATTTTTATAATTACACCACCCATTAAATTTTTTTTAATTTTGATCTTTTTAATAAAGATTTTTTTCTTAAAATTTAAACTTAAAATATTTATTATTTGTTTTTTTTGCTTTTTATTTAGTATAAAAGCACTATTAATTCTAATATATAAAATATTATATTGTTTTAATATATTGTGTTCATAATATAACATAATAAAATTAATTTTATTAATTTGATTATTTTTTAATAATAACTTTATAAAAGACAAACTTTCTTTATCTAAAATTTTTTTTATTTTTCTGTTAAAAACAAAATATTTACATACATTATTCTTTTTATAAAAATTTAAAATAAATTCAATTTTTTTTATTCTATTTTTCCATTTATCTAAATCTTTTGATAACACTGATAAGTCCCATATTGCTTTAATATATGGGTTATTATTTTCTAAATTTGAATAAATTTTCATATTTTGTTTACTAATTTTTTTAAAAATTCTTTGTTTATGTTTATATCTATTGAATTTTTTAATATTTTTTCTAAACCTATTAAAGATACAGTAATTAGTTTTTCATGTAAAACTTTTTTTATATTTAACATTTCTTCTTCAAAATCTTTTTTTCTATTTTTAATTAATACTTCACTTTCTTTTTTTGATCTTTTTCTTACTTTTTCAATTACTTCATTGTAATGTATTCTCGCTTTTACTATTATTAAATCTGCTTCATCTCTTGCTTTACTCAAAATATATTTTGATTCTTTTTTTGCTTTATATAACTCTTTTTTTGCTATATTAGCAGCATTTAAAGCATTATTAATTGTTTTTTCTCTGTCTAATATGTTTTTTTTTATTGGCGGCCAAATGAATTTTTTACAACACCAAATTAAAATAGCAAAGTTTATAACTTCACATAAAATTGTTAAATTAATATTCACAAATATTACCTTACCTTACCTTAATGTCTATGTCTAATTTAATGTTTAATTTAAGTAAGTGTTTCAACTCCAACTCAACCTGCTACTACAAAAATTAAATATAAAGCAATACCCACCCCAATCATTGGAACTGCATCTATTAATCCCGTCATTAAAAATGTACGAGTTAATAATAAATTACTTAATTCAGGTTGTCTTGCAGTTGATTCTAACAATCTACCCCCTATAATTCCAAAACCTATCCCTGTACCCACTGCACCTAAACCGATCATAATAGCAGCAGCTATATAAATTTCCATTTTTCTTGTCTCCATTTCATTAAACTTTACTTGATTTTCTTAAACTATCATTACCGTTAATTATTTTATTATGTAATGTTTGGTTTTTTGAGTTGTATTAAGTTAATATAAGTTGTATTGATTTGATGGGTTATGTTATGCTTTGGTTTAAATTGGATTGTATTGAGTTGAGGTTTAGTTGTTATGTTATGTTATGTTATGTTATGTGTTGTTATAAGTTATTTTTCTTTAAGTAGTGTAGTCATGTCACTTAACTTATATTACATTAAGTTTTGTTAAGTTTTTTTTTTCGTTATTTTATTCGTTACGTAATACTGTATAAATTAGAATAAAGAAGTTAATTACCTCCACTCCCTACAACTACACCTCTCATCATTACTTAACAACATAACACTTAAACCAAACCAAAAAACAAGTCAAAAGACTTCAA